>JBBQSS010000032.1:0-19459 GCA_038213665.1 Burkholderiales bacterium
CGGAAGCAGTGCACGAATTCATTTTTAACTGGAGAAATATATGAGCTTTGAAATCAACGGCAAAACCTACGAAACCGACGAAGAGGGTTACCTGCTGAACCTTGCCGAATGGACCGCAGATGCGGCGGTTCACCTGGCCGAAGAAGAAAAAGTACCACTCACCGACAACCATTGGGAAGTGATCAATTTCTTGCGCGAATACTACAACGAGTACCAGATTGCGCCAGCCGTGCGTGTACTGACCAAGGCCATTGGCAAAAAATTTGGCGAAGAAAAGGGCAACAGCAAGTACTTGTACGACCTGTTTCCTTACGGCCCAGCCAAGCAGGCTTGCAAGATTGCCGGCTTGCCCAAGCCGACAGGTTGCATCTGATCTGACGTGATTTCAATGAACTTGCGGGCCACACCCAGTCTGTATCCAGGTCTACAGCCATGTCCATATTGACCATCGTTTATACGGTTTTGTTCTACGTTGCCACTGTTGTGTTCGTCGTCGGGCTAACCCGCAAGATTCTTTCCTATGCAAAAACGCCTGCGCCGCTGAAGATTCCCACGACGCCGGCGCCCACCACTGCGGCCGGGGTGCGCTGGCGTATGGGACGTGAGGTGGTCTTGTTCGAAAGCTTGTTCAAGTCCAGCAAATGGACCTGGATTTTTGGCTGGCTGTTCCATGTCACGCTGCTGCTGGTGGTGTTGCGACATTTGCGCTACTTTCAGGAGCCCGTGTGGCTGCCTGTGGTGCTGGTTCAGCCGTTTGGCACCTATGCCGGATTCGCCATGGTCGCAGCGCTGGGTGGGTTGTGGGCGCGTAGATTCCTGGTGGATCGGGTTCGCTATATTTCCACGCCATCAGACCATTTGCATCTGGTGCTGCTGTTGTCCATTGGGCTCAGTGGCCTAGCCATGCGGTTTGTGGCCCACACCGACATTGTGGCCCTGAAAGCCTTTGTGTTGGGTTTGATGCGTTTTGATTGGCAGCCCTTGCCCGCTGACCCGGTGCTGCTGGTGCATTTGGCGCTGGTGGCTTTGCTGATGGTCATTTTTCCGATCAGCAAGTTGTTGCATGCGCCTGGACTGTTTTTCAGCCCCACCCGCAACCAAGCTGACAACGCCCGTGAAGTTCGCCATATTTCCGATTGGGCCGCCGCCCTGGATAAGAAAGCCTGAGCACACACACCATGGCAACTACTGCGTTTGAAACCCCCAAGCTCAAGAGCTACCCCGTCATTCCCCTGGTGCAGGTGGGGGCGATGGCGCACATCAAGTCGTTTCCTGCGGCTGGCCCGATCCAGAAGGCCTTGGGATTCCCTGAGGCGCTGGCGGACGACTGGCAGGACAAAGCGATTGCCAAGATGGGCGAGATGCTGGGCAAATACCGCTCGCTTCAGGTTTATATGGACGCCTGCGTCCATTGCGGCGCCTGCTCAGATAAGTGCCATTATTTTTTAGGCTCAGGCGACCCCAAGAATATGCCGGTGGCGCGTCAGGACCTGATGCGCAAGGTGTATCGCCGTTATTTCACATTCGCAGGAAAACATTTTCCGCAATTGGTCGGTGCGGTGGACCTGACGCGCGAGGTGCTTGACGAGTGGTACAGCTATTTCAATCAGTGTTCTGAGTGCCGCCGTTGTTCGGTATTTTGCCCCTACGGCATCGACACGGCTGAAGTGACCATGGCGGCCCGCGAGATCATGGACTCGATCGGCCTGGGCCAAAAGTATTCCAACGAGATCATTGGCAAGGTGCACCGCATTGGCAACAACCTCGGTCTGCCCGGCCCGGCGTTGATCAACACGCTGGAAGGCCTGGAAGAAGACACCAAAGACGAAACGGGTCTTGACATCAAGTTTCCGATTGACGTGAAAGGTGCTGAAGTGCTGCTCATCACGCCATCCGCCGACTTTTTCTCTGAGCCGCACGTAGAGAGCCTGATTGGCTATGCCAAGGTGTTTCATGCCGCAGGCATCAGCTGGACGCTGAGTTCACACGCGTCGGAGGCCGGCAACTTCGGCATGTTCATCGGCAATTACGAGCAGATGCGCAACATCTCTATGCGTGTGAAGGAGGCGGCGCTGGAACTCGGTGTGAAACGCATTGTGGTGGGCGAGTGTGGCCATGCCTGGCGTGTGGCGTACAGTTTCTGGAACACCTTGATTGGCCCGTTTGACTACCTTGATCAGCGTTATCCGGTGCCCCAGCATATCTGCGAACTCACCGATGATCTGATTCAGCGCGGTGCCTTGCGGTTTGACAAAGAAGCCAACGACGACCGCATCATCACCTTTCACGATTCGTGCAATGTGGCACGTGGTTCGCGCATGGGCAATGTGGCGGGCGGCCAGTTTGTCATTCCCCGGCGCATCATTACCTCGGTGGCGAACCACTTCCATGACATGTCGCCGGAGACGATCCACGAGAGCACCTTCTGCTGCGGCGGCGGCGGCGGTTTGTTGACGGATGACTTGATGGAATTGCGGGTCAAGGGTGCATTGCCCCGCATGGAAGCCTTGAAACACGTGGTGGATGACCACGGCGTGAATTTCATGGCAACGATTTGTGCCATCTGTAAAGCCCAATTCACCAAAGTGTTGCCGTATTACGGCTTCAACATGAGCATGGTGGGTGGCGTTCACCAATTGGTCAGCAAGGCAATTCGCCTAGGTGACAAGTAGCACTTCCCTGCATACCGATAAGTACACAAACCAGGAGACTTCGACATGTCTGCGACCCCCGAATCCATTGCTGCCAAACCCATGACGTTTCGTCGTTACAAAGACGGTGACGCCAAAGTCAAAAGCTGGCAAGCTGATATTTTTGATGCTGGGCATTCCCATAAATGCCCCACCTACATTCAGAGCACGCCGCCCTGTCAGGGCAGTTGCCCGGCGGGCGAGGACATTCGTGGCTACCTCAACATTGTGCGTGGCATTGAGAAACCGCCCACAGGCATGCTTTGGCAAGAGTACGCCTTTCGGCGTTTGACCGAAGCCAACCCGTTTCCCTCCGTCATGGGCCGGGTTTGCCCGGCACCGTGTGAGTCGGGCTGCAACCGTAACCAGCTTGAAGATTTTGTTGGCATCAACTCGGTCGAGCACTTTCTGGGCGACTACGCCATCAAGGCCAAATTGGCCTACAACAAGCCGACGCAATTGACAGGTAAGACCGTGGCCGTGATTGGCGGCGGCCCTGCCGGTATGTCAACCGCCTACCAGCTTGCGCTCAAAGGCCACTCGGTCACCATTTTTGATGAGCGCGCCGAGCTGGGCGGCATGATGCGCTACGGTATTCCGGGCTTTCGCACGCCGCGTGACGTGCTGGACGCAGAAATCCAGCGCATTCTTGATCTGGGTGTCACCACCCACATGAATTGCCGCATTGGCACCGATGTCACCATGGCGCAGATTCGCGAAAGTTATGACGCTGTGTTCTTGGGTTTGGGTGCGCAAGCAGGTCGCGCTTTGGCCGTCGACGGGGCTGATGCGCCCAATTGCGTGACGGCCACATCGTTTCTTAAAGCCTTTAACGACGGTCGGTTACGTCACGTGGGTAAGCGTGTGGTGGTGATTGGTGGGGGTGACACCTCGATTGACGTCGCCACGGTGGCGCGCAGGCTGGGTCACATCGACAAGATTCACGAGTCAGACCGCGCTGAGCATGCCATTGCGGGTCATGTGGCCCACGATGTGGCGGCCGCCTCGGTGCGTCAAGGTGCTGACGTGACGTTGACCACGATCTTTGACATTGAAAAAATGCAGGCTTCCAAGCATGAGGTTGAACACGCCTTGTCTGAAGGTATCACCATTCGCGGCAGCATGGTGCCAGTGGCCGTGATACGCGGTGAAGATGGCCGAGCCGTGGCGTTGCGCATCATGCGCTGCGAAGCCAAGATGGTGGGTGGGCGTCTGGAGATCAAGAATATCGAGGGCACAGAAGAAGATATTCCTGCGGACTTGATCGTCTCAGCCATTGGGCAAGCAGTTGACTTTACGGGTTTGGAAGAGTTCAACAACGGTAAAGGCGCGATCAATTCAGACAAGAATTACCAGGTGCAGGGTCAGCCCGGTTTCTTTGTGGGGGGTGATGTGGTGCGTCCGCACTTGTTGACCACCGCCATTGGCCATGGCGCGATTGCCGCTGACGGTATCGACCGCTTTTTGCAACACGAGGCCATGGAAAAACGGCCCAAAATCGACGTCCACACGTTTGATTTGAAACGCAAGATGATTGAGAAAGGCCTGAGCTTCACGGAAGTCCATGAGCCCACCCGTGGCACGGACAAGAGCACGGCTGCCATTCACAACTTTGACAACCGCTCAGACCGCTATGTGATTTCCCACAAGGAATTGTTCCTTGGCCACTTTCCGTTTGTGCCGCGTAATGTCCGGGGCATTGTGTCGCTGACGGCAGAAGAAGCGCTGGATAATTTTGAAGAACGTCTGCAGCCCTTGCTGGAAGCGCAGGCGGTAGCTGAAGCCAAGCGCTGCATGAGTTGTGGTCAGTGTTTTGAGTGCGACAACTGCGTGGTGTATTGCCCGCAAGTAGCCGTGTTCAAAGTGCCCAAGGCGAAGGCCACGATAGGGCGTTACGTCGACACCGATTACAGCAAGTGCATCGGATGCCATATTTGTGCGGACGTCTGTCCCACTGGCTATATCCAAATGGGTTTGGGAGATTAAGGTCATGCTGCGGCGCACTTGTTTTTTCTTGTTGGGTTGGCTGCAGGTGCTTCGGGTCGTCGTACTTTTGGCGCTTGGTCTGGGTTCAATGGCGGGCATGGTGGGTACGGCGTTTGCCCAGACCAGCAACGGCCAGGGTTTGCAGCCCCCGGTTGAAAAGGCGCGCGGCGGCCAGTGCGTTGAAGACCCCGCATTCATGCGGCGCAACCATATGAAGTTGCTCAAGCATCAGCGTGATGACACCATGCACGGCGGTGTGCGAACTGGCAAGTACTCTCTCAAAGCCTGTGTGGCCTGCCACGCCAGCTCGGTCAGCCAAAGTGTGTCAGCCGAGGCGGGTGATTTTTGCCAGAGTTGCCATACCTACGCTGCGGTCAAGATCGACTGCTTCGGCTGCCATGCCAGTCAACCGCCCGCCACCAATGCCCATCCCGTGGTGTCCCCGAAGCTAACGGGTAGCCTAACTTTAGGCCCGCAACTGAAACAGATGTTGGCACAGCAACAGGCGAAACCATGAAGTCAGATCACACCGCACCTGTCGATAAAAAAACCATCGAAAAAACGCCCAGCCGGCGCGGGTTTTTAGGGGTGGCAGCCGCCGGCATGGCTGGCATTTTGTTGGCGCCAGGTGTTCGACTGATCGAGATCGCACAGGCGGCACCTTTGCCTGGTCAAGCTGCGGCTGGGGCTAGTCGTCAAGTTCGTTGGGGGATGTTGATTGACAGTGGCAAGTGCGTCAGCAGCTGCACTGACTGCGTGACTGCCTGCAACACTGAAAACGGCCTCTCCGGCGGTACCTTGCCCACCGATTCCCAATGGATTCGAAAAATCGAGATCAAGGAAGTCCGTACCGGAAAAACCCAGTCCTTGCCGATGATGTGTCAGCACTGCGCCGAGCCGCCTTGTGTCGATGTGTGTCCGACCGGTGCCTCGTTCAAGCGGGTCGATGGCATTGTGCTGGTGGACAAGCACATCTGTATTGGCTGCCGTTACTGCGTGATGGCTTGTCCGTACAAGGCGCGCTCATTTGTTCATGAGCCCTTAAGTGGTCAGAAAACAGATGTACCACGCGGCATGGGCACGGTAGAGGGGTGCACCATGTGCGTGCACAAGGTTGACCGCGGAGAGATGCCTGCGTGTGTGACGGCTTGCTCGGAGGCCGGCCATGGCGCCATTCTTTTTGGTGATCTGAATAACCCCGAGAGTGATATTTCGAAACGTGTTGCCAGCTACCCCCCGCGTCAGATTCGGGAAGACTTGAATTTGAACACCGGTGTGCGCTACACCGGCCTTTGAAGAAAGACCCCTCCATGAAATTTGTTTTACGTCCTTTGAAGGACACCGGCCAGGGTTTCAATCTGTTGTTCGGTAGTTTGGTTTTGCTGTTGGCGTCGGGCTTGGGTGCCGTTTGGTACATAGAGCACCACGGCCACATCGTCACCGGCATGAACAACCAGGTCGTTTGGGGCTTGCCGCATGTCTTTGCCGTTTTTCTGGTGGTGGCCGCATCTGGTGCGCTCAACGTGGCCTCGATGTCGTCGGTGTTTGGCAAGACGGAATTCAAGCCTTTGGCGCCGTTGTCCGGCTTGCTGGCAATTGCCTTGCTCATTGGCGGCTTGATGGTGTTGATGCTTGATTTGGGTCGGCCAGACCGACTGATCGTGGCCATGACACATTTCAATTTCAAGTCGATATTTGCGTTGAATATCTTTCTGTACTCTGGCTTTGTGGGTTTTGTGGTGGCGTACTTGTGGGCCATGATGGAACGGCGCATGAACCGATTTACGCCACTGGCGGGCTTTTTTGCCTTTATCTGGCGCATGGCATTGACCACTGGCACGGGGTCCATTTTTGGCTTTCTGGTGGCGCGTCAGGCCTATGACTCAGCGCTGTTGGCACCCTTGTTCATTGCGTTTTCACTGAGCTACGGTTTGGCGGTTTTTATTTTGGTGCTGATGCTGGCTTCTCACGGCAGCTCTCGTCCCCTGGGAGATATCCTGATGGCGCGTTTAGCCCGGCTGCAGGTCATTTTCATTGCCGCTGGGTGCTACTTTGTGCTGGTGTATCACTTGACCAATATGTACTTCACCAAGCACCATGATTTTGAGCGTTTCATTTTGCTGGAAGGGGGCATCTACACCACCCTGTTTTGGTTGGGGCAGATGGTGCTCGGCAGCTTGCTGCCACTGGTGCTGCTGTTGAATCCAAAAATTGGGGCTATGCGCAACCGTCTGGCTGCGTGTGCCAGTTTGGTCATTGCGGGCGGGTTTGCTCAGATGTATGTGACCATCATTGGCGGACAAGCCTTTGGCCTGGTGTTGTTTCCTGGTCGGCAGGTGAGCAGTTCTTTTTATGACGGCGTTGTTGCCAGTTATTCGCCCAGTTTGCCTGAGTTGATGTTGGGCTTGGGTGGCGTTGCCGTGGTCGGTCTGATCGTCATGCTGGCACTCAAAGTCATGGGTTTCTTGCCTGAGCGCCTCGATGACGCTGCACTCCCGATGAGTGAACCCGTGCACGCTGCTGCTGTTTGACACGACACTCGTCATGCCAAGTTTTCTGATTTCGGCCGCGCACAAATCGTCAGGTAAAACCACGGTCAGTATTGGTTTGTGTGCTGCGCTGACGGCGCTCGGTCACAAAGTGCAGGCCTTCAAGAAAGGACCTGATTACATTGATCCGATGTGGTTGGCGCAGGCCAGCAGGCGAGCTTGTTTTAACCTTGATCCCTATCTGATGACGCCTGAGCAAATCACGGCTTCATTTGCCCGCCATTCGGCGCAGGCGAACATCAGCTTTGTAGAAGGCAATAAGGGCTTGTACGACGGCTTGGCGCTGGATGGTAGCAACAGCAATGCGGCGCTGGCGCATTTGTTGAATTTGCCGGTGGTTTTGGTGTTGGATGCCCGTGGCATGACACGCGGTATTGCACCTTTGATTTTGGGCTATCAGGCGTTTGACCCGCGTATTCGTATTGCCGGTGTTGTGTTGAACCAGTTGGGTGGCAGTCGCCATGAAGCCAAACTGCGCGCAGTGATTGAGCATTACACCGATGTCGAGGTACTGGGCGCTATTGCGCATGACCCGGCCCTGGCGCTTGTCGAGCGCCACTTGGGGTTGATGCCAAACCACGAGTCTGATGACGCGGCGCAGCATGTCAAGACCATCGGACAACGTATTGCCGACCAGGTCGATCTGGGCAAAGTGATGCAAATAGCGAATGACGCAATTCCCGCCTCCGCGCCTATGCCGCAGACGCCAGTTGCCACGCAAGCCGCGCCGGCGTCTCAGGTGCCAGCTGTGCGCATTGGTATCGTCCGTGACAAGGCGTTTGGGTTTTACTACCCCGACGATTTGCTGGCACTGCAAACTGCAGGAGCCCAATTGGTGCCGATTGACGCGTTGAGAGATGAAGGCTTGCCCGAGGTCGACGGCCTTTTTATTGGTGGTGGCTTTCCAGAGGTATTCATGTCTGAGTTGCAAGCCAATGCGGCCATGCGCAATAGCATTCGTGCTGCGGTTGACGCGGGCTTGCCGGTTTATGCCGAGTGTGGCGGCCTGATGTACCTGGCGCGTTCGCTGCGCTGGAAAGACACGGTTGCGGACATGGTGGGTGCGTTGCCTGTGGACGTGGTGATGCATGAGCGTCCGGTAGGACGAGGTTATGTCACTTTGCAGACGACTTCAGATGCGCCGTGGGCAAGCGCTGCAGAGCGTTCGCCGCAGACGCTCAAAGGGCACGAATTCCATTACTCCAGTCTTGAAAACATTGACCCGAACCTTAAGTTTGCGTACCGGGTTATGCGAGGTCATGGTGTGGATGGCCAACGCGACGGTGTCGTTTATCGCAACGTGCTGGCCTCTTACGCGCATCTGCGCAGTGGCGCGGGGTCTGAATGGGCACCGCAATTTGTCAGCTTTGTTCAAGGGCTGAAAATGTCAAATCAAACGCAGCTGCCCACAGCAGCGCGCACGGTGCTGGTCAACGGGCAAGCCGTGGTGACTGACGTAGAGGGTTATCTGAAAAACCTGAACGATTGGTCTGAGGACTTTGTGCGCGCTCAGGCAAGCGCTGAGAATCTGGAATTGACAGAGGCCCATTGGCAGATTATTTATTTCCTGCGTGCCCATTATGAGGAACACCGGGTGCAGGCACAAGTACGTGCCATGATTTGGCATTTCACTAAAGTCTGGGGGCCCGAGTTGGGCAGCAACCATCATTTGCACACGCTTTTTCCGATCGGTGGGCCGCAAAAACAAGGCAACCGCCTGGCTGGTCTTTTGAAGACCAAAGGCGAACATTAATTCACACAAGGAGCAACACCATGTTTAGCTTGACAAGCGCTGCTGCAAAGCAAATTCAGCAGGCGGCCGATGACAGTGGTGCCAACCAAATGGCGCTGCGTGTGGCTGCAAAAAAAGATGCAGACGGCGCACTGCAGTACGGTATGGGTTTTGATGATCCCGATGAGGAGGACATGAAGCTTGACCTTCAGGGCGTCGCCGTTGTGATTAACGGGGAGTCTCAGGAATTGTTGTTTGACACGGTATTGGATTTTGTTGAACTGAACCCGGGTGAGTTCAACTTTATTTTCATGCAAGCCAGTCATCCTTCGTGTGGCACGGATGCATCTGGTTCTGCTGGGTCTGGTGGTTGCGGCAGCGGTGGTTGCAGTGGCGGTGGCTGCGCCGGCAAAGGGGTGACCCATTGAAAGCCGATGTGAAACCCATGAAGCCCCGCCTTGGCAAGGTCTGCCTGATAGGTGCCGGCCCTGGTGACCCGGAGCTGCTGACGCTGCGTGCCGTACGCTTGCTGCAACAGGCAGATGTGGTCGTTTACGACAACCTGGTGTCTCCAGGTGTACTGGATTTTGTGCCTGCGACGGCAGAGCGAATCTATGCAGGCAAACGACGCAACGAACATACCCTGCGCCAAGAGGAAATCAACAGCTTGCTGGTCAAACTCGCCGGTGAAGGCAAGCAGGTGGTGCGACTCAAAGGTGGTGATCCCTTCATCTTTGGTCGGGGGGGCGAAGAGCTGCAAACACTGGCGGCCTCGGGTGTGGCGTTTGAGGTGGTGCCGGGTGTGACTGCGGCCGCTGGTGTGTCTAGCTACGCAGGTATTCCCCTCACGCACCGGGATTATGCGCAGTGCTGCCTGTTTGTGACCGGTCACCTCAAAGATGGTACAGCTGACCTGGATTGGCCAAGTCTGGTCAGATTGAACCAGACCGTGGTGATTTACATGGGGCTAGGGGGCTTGCCGGAGATTTGCCGGCAAATGATGGCGCATGGAGCCGCCTCAGATTTGCCCATTGCCGTGGTGCAGGATGGCAGCATTGCCACCCAGAAAGTCGTCACCGGAACTCTGGCTGATATGCCTGAAAGAGTGCGCCTGGCGAGATTAAAGTCGCCATGTCTGACGATCATCGGTGAAGTTGTTAAATTGCATGACGAACTGGCTTGGTATAAGCCTGCCCTGACGCACGTGGCTGGCTGATAAATCCAGAGCTTGTTCGGATCAAGCCTTGTGTTTGTGGTTGAAATCGCCTGCGGCTTTGGCGCCGTCAGGCGTGCTGCGGTACTCAAAGGAAAAAACTGCGGCTTCCACCCGTGAGCGCAAATTGAGTTTGTCCATGATGTGGCGCACGTGCAGCTTGACGGTGTTGTGGCTGATGTCAAGTGCCTTGGCAATGACCTTGTTGCTTTGTCCGCTTGCCACATGGTCCAGCACCTGACGTTCCCGATCCGTCAGCGTGGCGACCAGATCTCCCATGGCGGAGCCCTTGGGGCCTGTTTGAAGAATCTGGGCAAATTTGAGCATCATGGCAGATGCCACCACCATTTCGCCACGAGCGGCACGTCCAATGGCGTCAATCACCTCTTCGGGTTCCATGTCTTTGAGCAAGTAGCCTCTGACCCCTGCGCGCAGTGCGGCGGACATGTCGTCCTCACTGTCGCTCATGGTCAGTATGACCACTGGCGTGCCGCAGCCTTCGGCACGAATCATGCGTAGCACGCTCAGGCCATCTACTTTGGCCAGGCGCAAGTCCAATACCAGCAAGTCTGGTTGATGTTCCCTCAGCATGGGAACGACCAAATCCGGGTTGCCTGTGGCAAACACCACCGACATGCCACCGCGATGCTCTAAAAGTTCGGTCAGACCGCTTCGGCACAGCGAGTGATCGTCCACCAGCATGATGCGTGTTTTTGTGATCATGACGTCACAGCACCCGCAGTGTCCACGCGTGGAATGCGCAGGCGTACGCGTGTGCCGATGCCGTCGTTGCTCCCGACTTCAAGGCTTCCTTTTAAGCGATGCGCACGACTTTGCATGATGTCCAGGCCAAAATGCGTGGATGGCACCAACGGTCGGGCAGACGTCACAATGGTCGCCACGGACGGTTCATCCATACCCAATCCATCGTCTTCAATCAAAAACTCAAGGTGCTGCCGGGTTTGACTGATCAACACCACTGCATGGCGGGCCATGGAGTGTTTGGCGATATTGGCCAGAGCTTCCTGAACGATATAGAACACCTGCGCCTCCTGCTCGTCACTCAAGTTCAAGTTCGGAACTGAGTTGCGTATTTCAAGTGCGATGGCGTTTTTGGAAAAGTAACTGTCGGCAATGGTGCCCAGGGCGTGCAGCAAGCCAAGCGGGTCCATCCGTGTGCGAAAGTAGGTCATGACTTCTCGCAGGTTGTCGTGTACCTCCGTGACGGCGGTCTTTAAATCTGAAAAATACTTCAGTGCCTTTGCATCATCGTGTGCCTGAATGGCATCACTTAGCAGCGGTAATCTCATCCGGGCATAAGTCAGCGTTTGGGCCAGCGCGTCGTGCATCTCATTGACCATATCCTGCCGCTCTTTCATCACGGTCATGCGCAGCCGCTCGCGTTCAATGCGGGCGTTATGCAATGACAGCCCCAGCAACTGACCGATCAATCTCAACAGGGTTTCGATGGCGGGGTCAATCCGGCGGTTGCTTTCAAAAAACAGGTTGTAAATGCCAAGAATCTCATGGTTGTGGTTCAGTGATATGGCCAAAACACCTTTGCACCGTGCTCCAAAATACGGTGAATTCCCATGGCGGGTGCAGGACGACACGTCTTGAACCCAGGCTAAAACATCTGCGTTGGCGGCCATGCCGCAAACGCCACAATGCCGGTCAACCAGTCGCTCGGCCTTGACAAGGTCACTGGGTAAACCCTGCTGTGCAATCAGGCGCAAAAATTTGCCGTCATCCGTCAACACCCGAACAGCGCCAGCCTGGGCACCAGCCAAGGCGATGATCGCGTCTAAAAAACGCGACAGCACATCCTCCATGGCTTCAGGTTTGGCAAGATCCGCAGCCAACAAGGCGGCAACAAACGCAGAGTCCTGAGAACTTGAATCTGAATTTAAAGGTATGGCAGTGACTGAATTCATAGGGGCAAGAGGTTGAATTCATATTAAGACATTGTTGCAAACTTATGTATTGGGGAAAACAGGGGGGTGAGTTGAGAATTTTCCCAATGCTACCCATTTGGGCTACTTCCAACCACCCGTGGCGGTAATAGACGAGATTTGAACCCTTGTCTTTAATAGGGTCACTTTGCAAGTCTGTGAATGTCCGTCGGGTCAGCACAGTTTGCATCCATTTTTGTTGCTCCTTTAGCGAAAAAGCGCCCTCCGCATGTCTGTCACACCGATTCACGACCCCCGCCGCCCGCCGATAGCTGATGCCAGCCATGAAACGCGCAACACCACCTGTTACATGTGCGCCTGTCGTTGCGGCATCCGCGTGCATTTGCGCAACGGTGAGGTCAGGTACATCGAAGGCAATCCGGAACATCCCTTGAACCAGGGTGTGATCTGCGCCAAGGGTTCTTCGGGCATCATGAAGCAGTATTCACCTGCACGCTTGACCAAGCCCTTGTTGCGCAGGCGGGGCAGTGAACGCGGTGACGGGCAGTTTGAAGAAATCGAGTGGGATGCGGCTTTTGCGATGCTGGAGGAGCGGCTCAAGAAAATTCGCGCGACTGATCCCAAACAATTTGCTTTGTTCACGGGGCGGGACCAAATGCAGGCGCTGACAGGCCTGTTTGCGCGGCAATTTGGCACGCCCAATTATGCTGCTCATGGGGGGTTTTGTTCAGTGAACATGGCCGCTGGCATGATTTACACCATTGGTGGTTCCTTCTGGGAGTTTGGCGGGCCTGATCTCGAGCGCGCCAAGCTGTTTGTGATGATCGGTACGGCGGAAGACCACCACTCCAATCCGATGAAGCGGGAGTTGTCCAAATTCAAACGCAATGGTGGCCGCTTTGTGTCGATCAACCCGATTCGCACGGGCTACTCGGCTATTGCAGACGAATGGGTACCGATCAAGCCTGGTACAGATGGTGCCCTGATTCTTGCCTTGACCCACGAATTGATCAAGCTGGGTTTGTACGACCGGGAATTCCTGGCGCGCTATACCAACGCCGGCCAGTTGGTGAATCAGGATGACACAAGTGACGAATTTGGCATGTTCCTGCGCAAAGCGGACGGCGACATCGTCAACCCGCTGCGGCCAGCCAACTTTCAGTGGTGGGATCGGCTCAACGACTGTGCCGTTGCAGACCATGCGGAGGGCGCTGACCCGGCCTTGCTGGGGCACTTCAAAATGCCTGATGGCACATCAGCCGTGCCTGCATTCCAGTTGCTGCAAGAGCGTGTCAAAGCCTATACCCCCGAATGGGCGGAAGGTGTCACGGGCATTCCGGCCGCGACGATCCGCCGCCTGGCGCATGAGATGGGCATCACCGCGCGTGATCAGAAGATTGAGCTTCCCATTGCGTGGACCGACAGCTGGGGCAAGCGTCATGAATCAGTCAAAGGCAACCCGGTGGCCTTTCATGCGATGCGTGGGCTGGCGGCGCACTCCAATGGTTTTCACTCCATTCGCGCGCTGGCCATTTTGATGTCCCTTTTGGGCACCATTGACCGACCCGGTGGCTTTCGGCACAAAGCGCCCTATCCACGTGCGGTGCCGCCAAATGCGCGTCCACCCAAAGGGCCGCAAGCCGTCAAGCCCAATACCCCGCTGGACGGCGCACCGCTGGGCTGGCCAGAGAGCCCGGACGATTTGTTTGTAGATGACCACGGCCAGCCGGTGCGCATTGACAAAGGCTTCTCCTGGGAGCACCCCTTGTCTGCGCATGGCCTGATGCACAACGTGATCACCAATGCCTGGCGTGGTGACCCGTACCGCATTGACACCTTGTTGATCTTCATGGCAAATATGGCGTGGAACTCCACCATGAACACCTCAGAAGTGCGCAATATGCTCAACGACAAGCACGTTGACGGTGACAAAGCCGGCGAGTACAAAATTCCGTTCCTGGTGGTGTGCGACGCGTTTCAATCAGAAATGACCGCTTTTGCAGACTTGATCCTTCCAGATACCACCTATCTGGAGCGTCACGACGCCATGTCCATGCTGGACCGGCCGATCTCGGAGTTTGACGGGCCGGTGGATGCGGTTCGCATTCCGGTGGTCGCCCCCAAAGGCCAGTGCAAACCGTTTCAGGAGGTCTTGGTGGAGCTGGCGGGCCGACTCAAGTTGCCGGCCTTCACGCAAGCAGACGGCTCACGCAAGTTCAATGGCTACACCGACTTCATCGTTAACTACGAGACGGCCCCTGGCTCAGGGATCGGCTTTCTGGCGGGTTGGCGCGGCAAGGGTGGTGAGAAATCCATGCGCGGTGAACCCAACCCCAAGCAATGGGAGATGTACGAGAAGAACAATTGCGTTTTCCATTATGAAATGCCGCAAGAATTTCAGTACATGCGCAATTGGAACCAGGGCTACATGGATTGGGCGCAAAAAATGGGTATCCGGCGTGACAAGGATCCGATCGTCATCCACATTTACTCCGAGTTCCTGCAAGGGTTCCGTCGTGCGGCCCAGGGTAAACGGGCGGGTAAACAACCGCCAGACCAGCTCCGAAAACGCGTGGAAACCTACTTTGACCCGCTGCCGTTTTACTATGTACCGCTGGAAGAGCAAGCGACAGACACGGTCAAGTATCCGCTCAATGCCCTTACCCAGCGTCCCATGGCGATGTACCACTCATGGGACTCCCAAAATGCCTGGTTGCGTCAGATTCACACCCACAATTACCTGTTTGTGAATCCCAAAACCGCAGGCCTTGAAGGTATTGCAGATGGCGGCTGGATGTGGGTGGAATCCCAGTGGGGCAAAGTGCGCTGCATGTGCCGCTACTCTGAAGCGGTCGAGCCCGGCACGGTCTGGACCTGGAACGCCATCGGCAAGTCCGCTGGCGCATGGAACCTGACAGCAGATGCGAATGAATCGCAGCGGGGGTTCTTGCTCAACCACTTGATTTCAGAAGTCTTGCCGCCCTCCGGTGCAGGTGAAGCGATTTCCAATTCAGACCCCATCACCGGCCAAGCCGCATGGTATGACGTACGGGTGCGCATTTACAAGGCGCAAGACGACGAGCCGGCGCAAACCTGGCCGCAGTTCAAGGCGGTGTCGGCAGCGCCCGGCACGCGTCAGGTGCTGCCGCGTATTCAGGCTTATTTTGCGGGCAAGGGAGGCTTTAAATGACACAGCTCGCCTTGGTCATTGACTTGAATGTGTGCGTGGGTTGCCACGCATGCGTCACAAGTTGCAAGCAGTGGAATACCTCTGGCTCGGCTGGTGCACTGACTGACTTCAACCCCTACGGTGCCGACCCGAACGGCACCTTCTTCAATCGGGTGCAAACCTTTGAAGTGGGTGAGTTTCCGAATACTCAAACGGTGCATTTTCCAAAATCGTGCCTGCACTGCGAAGACCCGCCGTGCGTTCCGGTGTGCCCCACCGGTGCCAGTTACAAGCGTGCCGAAGACGGCATTGTGTTGGTCGACTATGACAAGTGCATTGGCTGCAAGTATTGCACCTGGGCTTGCCCCTATGGTGCACGCGAGTTTGACGAAGATCGCAAAGTCATGACCAAGTGCACCCTGTGTGTGGACCGGGTGACTGACGAAAAATTGCCAGAGTCCGAGCGAAAACCCGCCTGTGTGCTGGCTTGTCCGGCCAATGCCCGGCTTTTTGGCGATGTGCACGACCCTGAATCGGTGGTGTCCAAAGCCATCGCCGAGCGTGGCGGCTACCAGTTGATGCCCGAATGGGGCAGCCGCCCGGCCAACCACTACTTGCCGCGTCGCAAGACCGAAATGCGCATTCACCCCGAAGACCTGGAACGTGTGGACAACCCAAGAAAAATCGACGGCCAGCAGCCCGAACTTGGCCACCGGATTCCCGGTCGTGAAGACTTTGCAACCTGACCTTCGAGCGCACCATGCAGCCAGCTTTTTCTGTTATTTTTCTCACCACCCTGATTGGTGCCGCACAAGGCCTGTTTTTGGCACTGTATGGCACTGAAGTGGCTGATTTTGGCGGCCTTTCCCCTGAGGACGGCCAGCGTTTTCTGATCGTGGGAAGCCTTGTCGCCCTGGTGTTGACGGGCTTGGGCTTGATCGCATCTTTTTTTCACCTGGGTCATCCTGAGCGGGCGTGGCGCTCTGCTGCCATGTGGCGCACGTCCTGGCTGTCGCGTGAAGTGATTGCCTTGCCATTGTTCATGGCGGGCTTGTGTGTTTACGGCGGTGCACACCTGTTGGGCATTGGCGGCACGATGTGGATGGGTGCCGTGGTTGTGGTGTTGTGCCTGTCTTTGTTCGTGTGCACCGCCATGATTTATACCTCGGTGCGTTTTTTACAGGAGTGGGCGAGCGTGCTCACCCTGGTCAACTACACCTTGCTGGGCTGTGCCTCTGGGCTGACACTGGCGACAGCCTTGGCTGCCATTTTGGGCGCGTTTGGTCTGGCTGTAGCCTACGCGTGGGGGGCGGGTGTATTCACGGTGCTGGCCTTTGTCACACGCAGTGCCTCACTGCTGCGCAATGCCCGGCTCAAGCCCAAGTCAAACTTGCAAAGTGCGATCGGCATCAAGCACCCACGCATTGTCCAAAAGGCGCAAGGATTCATGGGCGGCTCATTTAACACCCGCGAGTTTTTCCATGGCCGCAGCGCTGGCATGCTGCGCTCGGTGAAATGGAGCTTCTTGCTTCTGGTGTTTCCCGTGCCTCTGCTGTGTCTGTTGGCAGGCATTTCTTCTTCGTCCATTCTCTTGCTATGCCTGGCCTTCTTGTTGCAATACATAGGCTTGCTTGCTGAGCGCTGGTTCTTTTTTGCCCAGGCCAATCACCCGCAAAATCTGTATTACCAGACCATTTCCTGAGTCCGCAATCTTTTGCACCGGTGAAGATTCACACGCACCGAACACAGGAATAATCCGATCCGATGGGAACCATGAATAGTCTTGATTTGTGCTGCGATCAGCCCGCACTGAAAAAAATGGCGATGGTTGCGCGCGCGGCCTTTATTGCGCTGGCCGTACTGATGCTTCTGGACAACCCCGCCTACGCCGCCGCAGAGAGCGTGGTGCCGTCGTCCAGTTTGCCCTGGTGGTTTTGGCCGCTGGCTCTTTTTGTGACCTGTTTTTTTATTGGTATTGTGGCCGTGCCCGCCGGCATTGGTGGTGGCACGCTGTTTGTGCCCATTATTGGCGGGTTTTTCCCTTTTCACCTCGACTTTGTGCGGGGGGCGGGTTTATTGGTCGCGCTGGCCAGCGCTTTGGCGGCGGGGCCCTTGCTGTTACGCGGTGGTTTGGCCAGCGTGCGATTGGCGCTGCCGTTGGCGCTGCTTGCCGCCATCAGTTCGATTTTTGGCGCCATGTTGGGGCTTGCCATGCCCGCTTCGATGGTGCAAATTCTGTTGGGCGTGATTGTGCTGGGCATTGTGGTCCTCATGCTGACAGCCAAAAAATCAGAATTTCCTGTCGTGGCACAGCCTGACCGACTTTCCAGTGCCTTGGGTATTCATGGTATTTTTATCGATGGTGCGTCCGGCCAGGCCATCAACTGGCAAGTGCACCGCACGCCCTTGGGTTTGTTTATATTTTTGTTGATTGGTGTCATGGCGGGCATGTTTGGCATTGGGGCCGGTTGGGCCAACGTGCCTGCGCTTAACCTGCTGATGGGCGCACCTCTGAAAGTTTCGGCAGGCACTTCAAGTCTGGTGCTGTCGCTGGTTGATTCGTCTGCCGCCTGGGTGTATATCAACCGGGGGGCTGTTTTGCCCATGATCGCTGTGCCATCTGTCGTGGGCATGATGGCGGGCGCAAAGATCGGGGCGCGTTTGCTCAACGTGCTCAAAGGTTCTGTGATTCGAAAAATGGTCATTGCACTTCTGCTGTTTGCGGGTTTGCGCGCACTGCTCAAGGGCTTGGGAATCTGGGTTTAAGGAACAAACGACATCATGAACGCCCCTACCCTTGAAAACACGCAGCTGCAAAAAGCAGAGGCATCTCGTTACGCCCTTTTCCTGGACTGGGGTACCCGCATCGGACTGGTTTTTCTTATGCTGAGCTTTGCTGCTTACGTGTTTGGCTTCATCACGCCCTTGGTGTCGCTGGCGCAATTGCCCCAGCTTTGGAATCAGCCGGTGGCTGTTTACCTGGAGAAATCCGGCACGCCTACGGGCTGGGGGTGGTTAGCGCTTGCGGGCAAAGGGGACATGCTCAATTTGGTCGGTATCGCCATTCTGGCGGGTTGCTCCCTGCCGCCACTGCTGGGCTTGATTCCTCTCTACCTCAAACGGCGGGACTTTGCTTACGCTGGCATTTGTGTCGCGATTGTGCTGGTGCTGGTGCTGGCTGCGTCCGGTATTCTGAGCGGAGGTCACTGAGCATGAGCCAACTCTTTACCCGCCTTTTGCTGGCGACCGAGCATACTGAATTTGATGCCGGGGCTGAGGCCGTGGCCATCCGCATGGCCCAGCGTTGCCAGTTGCCACTGGCAACCGTAGTGCCGCTGGTGAGTAACCCCGAGTTTGAAGCGCTGGCACCTGAAATTGCTTTGCGTGCCGAACAAGAGGCCGCCGTCAAGATCGCCCAAATTCGCGCTTGTGCTCAAGCTGAGGGTGTGACGATTGATTTGCGCGTACGGCGGGGCGAAGAGCCTTACCAGGAAATTCTCGCCGAGGCACGGGAAAGAAAGTCCGAGCTGATCATCGTTCGCCGACGTGGCAAGCGCGGTTTTCTGGCCAACTTGCTGGTGGGGGAAATGGTCAGCAAAGTACTGGCCCATGCCCCTTGTCATGTGCTGTTTGCGCCGCGCGACGCGCGCATGTGGCAGCAAGCTGTGTTGGTTGCCGCCGAGCCGGGCGCGCAGGGCATGCGCGTGGTCAAGACGGCGGCTGCCGTTGCTGCCGAGTGTGGTCTGCCGCTGCATCTGGTTTATGTGGCCGCCGGTGAAGCCAACACCGCAGAGGTGGACAGTTTTCTGGCTGATGCCCTGGTTGTCACACAGCAACTCGGTGTCAAGCTACAAACCGAGCTGCGCAATGGCAAAGCCTATTCTGAAATTTTGGCTGCGGCTTCTGCGTGCCAGGCCGACTTGTTGGTCATCGGTAGTCGTGGTGATCGCCACATTGGCCGCGCCATGATTGGCGGCGTGGCACAAAAAATCATCGGTTTGTCAGATAAACCGGTGCTTGCTCTCAATTTAACCTGAAATCCTGGAGATACCTAATGAGTGACGCCCTGAACTACCTCATCAAGACCCGGCCTGAAACCGTCAGCCACTACTTTGCCTTTTTGAAAGAAACAGGCAAACACCTTGACCCCAAGACCCGCAACCTCATTTCGGTCATCAGCAAAGTGCATTCGCAGACGGACCGTGGC
>JBBQSS010000033.1:0-19269 GCA_038213665.1 Burkholderiales bacterium
CCAGTCTGATTCAACAGGTTGCGGAATATCTTTTGCAAGAAATTCGATGTCATATGGCAACACACCAGTGATGAACTTTCCTTTTGCTTTGACTTCAGCTTCGGTCAATTCACCGTATGCCGACAAAGCCATCCAGAAACCCTGTTCTGTTCCAAGTGAATTTGCACACAATCCAGTTGAACCGCCATCGTTGAATATGCGCACACCAAAACACCCAGCAGCACCCCAAACAAGCCCGCCAGACCCGCCGCAGCCGGAATGATGATCCAGATCGGCATATGCAAGCCATTAGGGAACATGGCCGCAATGGCCGGGAAGGTTTCCGTCAAATGCGGCGATGCCAGCAGCGCGTACATGTAGGCACCAATGGCAAAAAACGCCACATAGCCCAGATCAAGCAAACCCGCATAGCCCACCACAATGTTCAGACCCAGCGCCAGCAACACGTACAGCAGCGCCATGTCGGCAATGCGCACCCAGGCGTTGCCAAAGCTCTGCAGGATCAGTGGCGCAACGAGCAAGCCCACAGCGGCCAGCAAGAAAACGATGATTTGTTTTTGTTTCATGGCGGGTCTCCTAGGCGCGATCTGCCACCCGCTCACCCAGCAAGCCCGAGGGCCGCAGCGTCAGCACAATGATCAACACAATGAATGCAAAAATGTCGGAGTAATGGCTGCCCAGCACACCCCCGGTGAGGGTGCCAATGTAGCCCGCGCCCAGCGACTCGATCAGGCCCAGCAAAATGCCGCCCACCACGGCACCGGCGAGGTTGCCAATGCCACCAAATACGGCGGCGGTGAAAGCCTTCAAACCCGGCAAGAAACCCATGGTGTGCTGCACGGTGCCGTAATTGGCCGCCCACATCACCCCGGCAATGGCCGCCAGCACCGCACCGATCACGAAGGTGGCTGAAATCACCACGTCAGGCTTGACGCCCATGAGGGCTGCCACGCGCGGGTTTTCAGCTGTGGCGCGCATGGCACGACCCAGCTTTGTGTAGTTCACCAGCCACATCAGCACCGCCAGCGACATGACCGTCACACCCAAAATCAGCACCTGGGTGAGCGTGATCACCGCGCCACCCACGTCATACGGCACGCTGGGCAAAAGGTTGGGGAAAGACTTGTAGTTGGGCTTCCAGATGATCATGGCCAGCGTTTGCAACAAGATCGACATGCCAATGGCCGTGATCAAGGGCGCCAGCCGTGGGCTGTTGCGCAAAGGCCGGTAGGCCACTTTTTCAATCGTGAAGTTAAGCACCGCCGCCACAATGCAGGCAATCACCAGGGAAATCAGCAAAATGATCCAGCCCGGCGTGCCGGGCATGGCGTCACGCATCAGGCCGATGATGGTCCAGCTGGTGAGTGCGCCCACCATCAGCACCTCGCCGTGGGCGAAATTGATCAGGCCAATGATGCCGTACACCATGGTGTAGCCCAAGGCGACCAAGGCATACATGCTGCCTAACACCAGACCGTTGATGATCTGCTGTATCAAGGTTTCCATACTATTTTCTTCTCCGATTTTTGACGGGTGAGTTCATCTGCACCCAAAGTGCGATGCGCGGTACAGCCTTGTGAGCGCTTCTTGAGTGCTAGCAATAAGCCTGCCAACCTGGGTCCCAGGCAGACCAGTGGACCGGATTGTAGTGAAGGCGATTCCCTGCAGCAGCGTCGCCCCGGCCGGGCTTACCTTGGCGTGCGGGCCTGGTTGGCAAGGTTTGCGGCCCCTCAACGCGCTTGGTCGTTGCGCTGCTTCAACTGGCGCAACTTCTCGGCTATTTTGATCTCCAGGCCACGCTCTACCGGACGGTAAAACCCGGGGTCGGTCATGCCGTCAGGCAAATAACGCTCGCCCGCTGCAAAGCCACCGGCCTCGTCGTGGGCGTAGCGGTAGCCCTTGCCGTAGTCGAGTTCCTTCATCAGCTTGGTCGGCGCGTTGCGCAGGTGCATGGGCACAGGGCGCGTGCCGTCTTGCTTGATGAAAGCCTTCACCTCGTTGAAGGCTTTGTAGACCGCGTTGGACTTGGGTGCCACTGCCAGGTACACCACGCACTCGGCCAGCGCCAACTCGCCCTCAGGTGTGCCCAGACGCTCATAAACTTCAGCGGCATCCAGCGCCAGGCGCAAGGCCCGGGGGTCCGCCAGGCCAATGTCTTCACTGGCCATGCGCACCAGGCGGCGCGCCATGTATTTGGGGTCAGCGCCACCGTCGAGCATGCGCACCAACCAGTACAGGGCGGCATCCGGGTCACTGCCGCGCACGCTTTTGTGCAGCGCGCTGATCGTGTCATAAAACTGTTCGCCACCCTTGTCGTAACGGCGCATGCGTTCGCCCAGCACTTTGAGCAACCAGACATCGGTGATCTCGCTGCGCTTTTCCTGCAGCGCCGACACCGCCAGAATTTCCAGCGTATTGAGCAGCCTGCGGGCGTCGCCGTCAGCGTACGCCACCAGGCGCTCGACTGCTATATCTTCAATAGCTGGTAGCGCTTGATGTGATTGGGCTAGAGCCACTATTTTCTTTAAATCATCGGCAGTTAACGCGTGCAGCACATAGACTGCCGCGCGTGACAGCAAGGCCGAGTTCACCTCAAACGACGGGTTTTCGGTGGTGGCGCCAATGAAGGTGAACAACCCGCTTTCCACATGCGGCAAAAACGCGTCTTGCTGGCTTTTGTTGAACCGGTGCACCTCATCCACAAACACCAGCGTGCGCAGGCCCTGCGGCAGTGCCAGTTGGGCCTTTTCAACCGCCTCACGAATGTCTTTAACCCCGCCGAGCACGGCGCTGATGGTGATGAACTGCGCCTCAAAGGCGTCGGCCATCAGCCGCGCAATGGTGGTTTTGCCGGTGCCCGGCGGCCCCCAGAAGATGCAACTGTGCGGCTGGCCTGACTCAAACGCCAAACGCAGCGCCATGCCCTCACCCAGCAAATGCTGCTGGCCCACCACCTCGCTCAGGGTTTTGGGACGCAGGCGCTCGGCCAGCGGGATGTGCGTCAGTGTGTGGGGCTTCATGGGGCAATAGTAAGATGAAATCCATGAAGCCCACCCTTGAGCCCACGCGCCTGACTGGCTTGCCTCCCCAGGTCTCGGACCACACCCGGCTGCTGGTGCTGGGCAGCTTCCCCAGCGTCACGTCGCTGGCGCGCCAGCAGTATTACGCCCATCCGCAAAACGCCTTCTGGCGCATTCTTCAAGCCATTTTTCTCTCTAGTCCTTATGGAACAAGCGCGGACAGCTATCAAAATCGTATCAACTGGATGCTCGACATGGGCCTGGGCCTGTGGGATGTGTACGCCTCATGTGAACGCACGGGCAGCCTCGACAGCGCCATTCGCACGCCACTGGCCAATGACCTGGCCGGGCTCAAGCGGCGTTGCCCGGCCTTGCAGGTGATTGCGCACCACGGCGGCGAGAGCTTTCGGCATGCGCACATCACGCGTGGGTTGGGCCTGCCGGTTTACCGTTTGCCGTCCACCAGCCCGGCCAACGCCAGTTGGCGTTTCGAGCGCAAGCTGGCCGCCTGGAAAGAGGTCGTGGGCGCGGCTGGTCTGATCACTGACGGATCACATCGGCCCCGACCGGCGGCTTGAAGGCAAAGGTGCTGGTGGGCAGCGCTGGGTTGGCCTGAAACTGCTTAAAAGTGAGCACCGAGCGCTGGCCAAAACTGTCTTGAATCTCCAAGACCTCCAGCGTGCTGGTGGGGGCTGCGGCTTCTCCCGCTGCCCGAAAGCCCACCCGCACCGACTGCAACTGGCCATCTTTGGACTTTGGCGTGGCCGTGACCCATTGCAAGCCGTCCTTGTCGGGTGCGTCCGCCAGCACAAAATCTGCCTTGAGGGCTTGCACATCGGCGGCTGAGGCGATCAAGGCGGCGGGGGTCGAGCCCAGCACCGCCGCCTGCGTGCGTGCGGTGACCTGGTTCAAGTCGGCGTCAAACAACCACAGCGTTTGGCCGTCGGCCACGATGGTTTGCTCGAAGGGCTTCACGTAGTTGAACTTGAAGCGGTTCGGCCGGGCAAACTCAAACTGGCCGGTTGATGTCTTGACCCGTGGCGCCTGGCCCTCTTTGGCGGGCGAGGTCACCACCTGGGTAAAGTCGGCCCGCCCGGTTTTCACGGTCTTGACAAATACTTCCAAGCTGTTTAGCCCTGTAGCGCTTGATATACAAGCGTAGGAAGCTATAAATAATAGAGCAATTCGTTTCATGATGATCCTGAAAATTATTGAATTACGCCCTGTGCTTCATGGGCAGGAGCCCAGCCCTCTGGGCGATGGTGGGTCTTCTGCACGGTCATGGGTGACGGGGATTTGACCAGGGAGGTTTACCCAGGGGGCTGGGCTCCTACACGACATACTGCGTTATTCCCTATTCGCTATTCGCTGCGCGCGGGCACCAGAATGTCGCGCTGGCCGCTGGTGCTCATGGCACTCACCAGGCCGGCGTTTTCCATGTCCTCGACCAAACGTGCCGCCCGGTTATAGCCAATTTTGAGGTGCCGCTGCACCAGCGAAATACTGGCCTTTCGGTTTTTAAGGACAATTTCAACCGCCTGGTCGTAGAGCGGGTCTTTCTCGCCACCCGCGCCGCCCTCCCCTGTGACCCCGTCTTCACCGTCGACCGTGCCCCCCTCCAGAATGCCCTCGATGTAGTTGGGCGCGCCCTGGCTTTTCAGGTAAGTCACCACGCGGTGCACTTCTTCGTCGCTGACAAACGCGCCGTGCACCCGAATCGGCAGCCCGGTGCCGCTGGGCATGTACAGCATGTCGCCCATACCCAACAGCGCTTCGGCGCCCATCTGGTCCAAAATGGTGCGGCTGTCGATTTTGCTGCTGACCTGAAACGCAATACGGGTTGGAATATTGGCCTTGATCAGACCGGTGATCACGTCCACACTGGGGCGCTGGGTGGCCAAAATCAGATGAATGCCGGCGGCACGGGCCTTTTGCGCCAGCCGGGCAATGAGTTCTTCAATCTTCTTGCCCACCACCATCATCAGGTCGGCCAGCTCGTCGATCACCACCACGATGTGCGGCAAGCGGCCCAGCGGCTCAGGCGACTCGGGCGTCAGGCTGAACGGGTTGCCGATGTGCTCGCCACGCGCCTTGGCCTCGTCCATTTTGGCGTTGTAACCGGCCAGGTTGCGCACGCCCATCTTGCTCAACAATTTGTAGCGGCGCTCCATTTCAGCCACGCACCAGGTCAGGCCATTGGCGGCCTGGCGCATGTCGGTGACCACCGGGCACAGCAAGTGCGGAATGCCTTCGTACACCGACATTTCAAGCATCTTGGGGTCGATCATGAGCAGGCGCACGTCATGCGCTTCGGCCTTGTACAACATGCTCAAAATCATGGCGTTGATGCCCACCGACTTGCCCGAACCCGTGGTGCCTGCCACCAGCACGTGTGGCATCTTGGCCAGATCGGCCACCACCGGGTTGCCAATGATGTCCTTGCCCAGGCCCATGGTCAGCAGCGATTTGGCATCGTGGTAGGTGCTGGAACCCAAAATTTCAGACAACTTGATGGTTTGCCGCTTGGCGTTGGGCAACTCCAGCGCCATGTAGTTCTTGCCGGGAATGGTTTCGACCACGCGGATTGACACCAGGCTCAAACTGCGCGCCAGGTCTTTGGCCAGGCCGACAATCTGCGAGCCCTTGACCCCGGTGGCAGGCTCAATCTCGTAGCGCGTGACCACCGGGCCGGGCTGCGCCAGCACCACGGTCACATCCACGCCAAAGTCTTTGAGCTTTTTCTCGATCATGCGGCTGGTCATCTCCAGCGTCTCAGGGGCCACGGTGTCCTGGCGCTTCAAGGGGCCGTCCAGCAAATCAACTTGGGGCAACTTGCTGTCGGCCAGTTCGTTGAACAAGGGTTTTTGTCGCTCTGTGGTCACCCGATCGCTCTTGGGCACGTCCATCGTCATGGGCTCCATCACCACTGGTTTGATGCGGTGCACCGCCGTGTCCGGGTGCGCTTCTATCCGCACCTCGGCGGGGGCTTGCACAGTTTGCGCAACAAACACTTTGTCTTGCGGCACCCCGGCACGCGCTTGCGCCGCTTGCTGACCAAACGCCTTGTCTTGCTGCACCTCACGCTGTTCGCGGCGGGTCTCGATTTTGCCAAACAGCCAGCCGCCCAGCCGCTCGGCGAGCTGCCCCCAGGAAAAACCAAACACCAGTGACGAACCCACCACCCCCGCCACAATCGCCAACAGCGCCGAACCCGCAAAGCCCAGCCACTGCACTGCCAAGGGACCCAGAAAATAGCCAGCAATACCGCCACCATGGTCAGGCAGGCGCGCTTCAAAACTGTAAAAACGGGTCCATTCCAGCACGCTGCTGGCGGCCACCAAAAGCACCAGGCCCAGCCAGAACTGCAGCCGTTCGCTGACCCAGCGCGGCGGCGGCGGCGCCAGCCCGGTAGCCTGGCCGGTCACCAGCAAGTCATGCCCGCGCAAGCGCCGCGCCAGTGCCGACAGCCACACGCGCAAGGCAGCGGCCACACACCACCAGACCGAAAACCCCAGTAAAAAATAACTGCTGTCGGCCAGCCAGGCGCCCAGATGACCGGCGCTGTTTTGCACCTGATCACGCGTGCCTGAGGTCGACCAGGCCGGGTCTTGCAGCGAATAAGTTGACAGCGCCAACAACCACAGCGTCAGCACAATAAAGCCGACCGTCAAGGTCAATTCAGAGGCAAAACGCGTCGGGACAGAGCGACTCTGCGAGGCACGGCTTGCGGTGGAAATGTTCAAGGTGTGAAGGGAATAAGTCATGGGTTCAAGCAGTATCAATCAACATTAAGCGGGTACCGAGCGACGCTCAGTCAACTCCGGCGAGCCCGAAGAGTGCCGAAAAAATGGGCACCCGCCTCAGCGCATCCAGGTTGCCACGCACAGCCATCGCATAATCCCCAGTCAACGCTCGTGACACAGCCGTCTGCTACAAACTGCCGGACTTGGATTTTTGTGCTCTCCCCGTGACTGTACACGGCCATCACACACCCCTTTTTTTGAAAGACGCTTCAATGACAGACACACGACACGCCAAAGTACTTATCCTGGGCTCTGGCCCGGCTGGCTACACCGCCGCCATTTACGCCGCCCGCGCCAATTTGCAGCCGCTGCTGATCACCGGCATCGCCCAAGGTGGCCAGCTCATGACCACCACCGAGGTTGACAACTGGCCGGCCGACGTGGACGGCGTGCAGGGCCCTGAGCTGATGCAGCGCTTTCTGGCGCATGCCGAGCGCTTCAAGACGGACATTGTGTTTGACCAGATCAGCAAGGTTGATTTCTCCAAGCGCCCCTTCACCCTGACCGGCGACAGCGGCACGTACACCTGCGATTCGCTCGTCCTGGCCACCGGGGCCTCGGCCAAATACCTGGGGCTGCCCTCTGAAGAAGCCTTCATGGGCCGGGGCGTGTCGGGCTGCGCCACCTGCGACGGTTTTTTCTACCGTGGTGAAGATGTTTGCGTGGTCGGTGGCGGCAACACCGCTGTGGAAGAGGCCCTGTATCTGTCCAACATTGCCAACAAAGTGGTGCTGATTCACCGCCGCGACAAGTTCCGTGCCGAGCCCATCATGATCGACAAGCTGATGGACAAAGTGGCAAATGGCAAGATCGAGCTCAAGACCTTCAGCACGCTCGACGAGGTGCTGGGTGACGCCAGCGGTGTCACCGGTGTGCGCATCAAGAACGTCACCAGCGGCGCTACTGAAGACATCGCGCTGAAAGGCTGCTTTATTGCTATCGGTCACGCCCCCAACACCGAAATTTTCAGCGGTCAGCTCGACATGGAAGGCGGCTATATCGTCACGCACGGCGGGCAAAACGGCTTTGCCACGCAAACCAGCGTGCCCGGCATTTTTGCCGCAGGCGATGTGCAAGACCACGTCTATCGTCAGGCCATCACCAGCGCCGGTACCGGTTGCATGGCGGCACTGGATGCGCAGCGTTTTCTGGAACAGGAATAATCACACCCACCGCCGACCACGGTCCGGGAAAACGTCCGGGCTATAATCTCGGGCTTTGCTGCTTTCCTCCCGTGAGGGACACAGGCACAAATGGGTTACCGCCACCCTCTTGGCGAGGTGAGGCCTGATGCGTTGTGCATGGGCCGTAAAACAGTATCGGAGTGACCTCAATGGCACGCGTATGTGAAGTCACGGGCAAAGGCCCGATGGTTGGGAACAATGTTTCCCACGCCAACAACAAAACCAAGCGTCGGTTTCTGCCGAACCTGCAATACCGTCGTTTCTGGGTAGAGTCTGAAAACCGCTGGATTCGTCTGCGTATTTCGAATGCCGGTCTGCGTTTGATCGACAAAAAAGGTATCGACACTGTGCTCGCAGTTTTGCGCGCTCGCGGTCAGGCCTGAGACTTTGCGGGACAGACCTTCAGCTCTGTCCTCAACTAATTAAAAGGAATCAATCATGGCAACCAAAGGCGGACGCGAAAAAATCAAGCTGGAATCGACAGCTGGCACTGGCCACTTCTACACCACCAGCAAAAACAAAAAGACCACACCTGAAAAGCTGTTGATCAAGAAATTTGATCCAAAAGCTCGCAAGCACGTGGACTACAAAGAAATGAAACTGAAGTAATTCAGCCATTTCAATCAAAAAAGCCCGCAGTCTGCGGGCTTTTTTGTGTGCTGAATTTATCACCCTGGCTGAACCATTTGGGCAATCATCTCACCAGAATGCTATATATTTAATAGCTGCTAGCGCTTTATTTACAAGGGCTAGAGGCCAATTACTCATAAAACCTAAGCCCGAACTGCGCGCAGTGTCAACGAGAACTCGCGCAGCGCGGCAATACCACTGGCCTCAGCCCGCTGGCACCAGGCTTGCAGCTCTGCGACCAGTTGCTCACGGGTGTGGGAGCGGTTCAGCCACAGCTGGCGCAGCTCTTCACGCATCAACACCATTTTGTCGAGCGCAGGGGATGCAGCACGCACCATGGTCAAGTGCGCCACCACTGAGGCCGGCACCTTCTCGGCGTCGCGGTGCAGCCAGCTTTGCGCCGCCTGGATCATGGACGCGTCCGCACGTCTGGCTTTCAAAGCGACCACCTCATCGCTGAACGCCTGGCGCATGCCCCGGGCGTAACCGGCCATCAGCTCATATCGGTTTTGAATCAAGGCTTCCAGCGTTTGCTCATCAGCCACCGGGCGCACCGTACCCAACGCGAGTCTGGGCGGGGTCTTCTTGACCTTGGCCAAGCCCAGGCGTTGCAGCAAGCTGATGTAGGCCCAGCCAATGTCAAACTCGTAGCGCTTGACCGACAGCTTGGCCGATGTGGGGTAGGTGTGGTGGTTGTTGTGCAACTCTTCGCCTGCAATCAGGATGCCCCAGGGCGATAGATTGGTGCTCGCATCCGGGGACTCGAAATTGCGGTAGCCCCAGTAATGCGCGCCACCGTTGATGATGCCCGCCGCCATCACGGGTGTCCAGGCCATTTGCACGGCCCACACCGTCATGCCAACCGCGCCAAACAGCGCCAGGTCAATCAACAGCATCAACACCACACCCACAAAGGAAAACCGGGTGTAGAGGTGTTGCTCGATCCAGTCATTTGGGGTGCCGTGGCCGTAGCGTGACAGCGTCTCCGTGTTGAGCGCCTCTTTGCGGTACAACTCGTAGCCTTGCGTCAGCACCGTTTTGATGCCGTACACATGCGGGCTGTGCGGGTCATCGGCTTGCTCACATTTGGCGTGGTGTTTGCGGTGAATGGAAGCCCATTCCTTCGTCACCTGGCCAGTCGTCAACCATAGCCAGAAGCGGAAAAAATGTGAGGCAACAGGGTGCAAGTCAAGCGCCCGGTGCGCCTGGTGGCGGTGCAAAAAGATGGTGACGCTGATCATGGTGATGTGGGTCACCACCAGTGTGAGCAGCACCAATTGCCACGCGCTCAAGTCCCAAACACCATGCGCAGCCCACTCCAGCAACGCCTGAAAAACAGCCGAGTTGTCCAACGAAATCATGAACTTTATCTCTTAATGATTATTTTCATCACCCACGACAACCATTTGCTATGGGCTTAACCGAGCAATTTTAGGCGGTCCGCCTGTCCCCTACCCTGCAGGCTAGACCCGTTCCCACACAGCGGCAAAGAAACCGTCGGTTTGATGGCGATGCGGCCACAGGCGCAAATAACGCTGGCCGGTTTCGCCGCCACTGCACAGCGAGGCGGCTTGCTCTACTTTCATGCCACTGAGCACATCACCCACCTCCAACACCTTGAAATCCTGATTGGCCTCAGAAAACGCAGCTGCAATGGCTTCATTTTCTTGCGGCAGCACGCTGCAAGTGGCGTACACCAGGCGGCCGCCGGGCTTCACCAGGCGCGCGGCACTTTGCAAAATGGCGGTTTGTTTGACGGTCAGCTCGTCCACTGCCACTTGGGTTTGGCGCCATTTCAAATCAGGGTTGCGGCGCAGTGTGCCCATGCCGGTGCAGGGCGCATCCACCAGCACGCGGTCAATCTTGCCGCTCAGGCGTTTGACGCGGTCATCACGTTCGTGCGCGATGGCAGCCGGGTGCACATTGGACAAACCGCTGCGCGCCAAGCGTGACTTGAACGCATCCAAGCGGCCGGCGGAGGTATCAAACGCATACAAGCGCCCGGTGCTGCGCATGGCCGCGCCAATGGCCAGGGTTTTGCCACCGGCACCGGCACAAAAATCGACCACCATCTCGCCACGTTTGGCATCGAGCAGCATGGCCAGCAGTTGCGAGCCTTCGTCTTGCACCTCGAAGTCACCGCGCTTGAAGGCCTCCATTTTGCTCAAGGCCGGTTTGCCTGCAATGCGCAAACCCCAGGGCGAAAACGGGGTTGGCAGCGCCTTGATGCCCAGCGCAGCCAATTCTTTTTGCACATCGGCGCGTTTGGCTTTGAAGTCATTGACGCGCAAATCCAGCCCGGCGCCTTTGTTGAAACTCTCAACCAGCGGCCAAAATTCGTCGCCCAGCTGGTCTTTGAGCGGCTGCACCAGCCATTCGGGCAGGTTGTGGCGGTGGCGCTCCATCAGGTCTTCGGGCTTGATTTTTTCGCATTGGTCAAGCCAGGCGATCTCTTGGTCGGAGAGGGCGCTGCGTAAAAAGTCGCCAGGGCCATAAAAGCCAAGAATGGCCAGTCGGCGCTCCCTGGGGCCACTGCCCGAGGGCGCAAAGTGGTCAAACAACTGCTTTTTGCGCAACACGGTGTAGACCGTCTCGGCCATGGTGGCGCGTTCACGCGGCCCGAAGCCACGATGGTCGCGAAAAAATCGCGACACGATGGCATCGGCCGGGTGGTCGAATTTAAGAGTCAGCCGTACCAACTCGGAACAGGCTTCTAGAAGAGCTTTTGGATGCATAGCCTGCGATTGTCCCACGGGAACTTTACGCAACTTCACCGCTCTGAACCGGCAGTGACAAAATCAAGTTGCACAATGACCTCACACGATGACGGCGCTTGATGCGTTGACCACGCAGCTGTGCCCTCACCCCACTCTACTTTTGATACCTGTGCGACCCTCTTACCCCCACTTCAAATCCTGCGACAGCCACTGGCGCAGTCGGCTGACCTGTGCCACGGCCCTTTCTCTTGGCCTGCTGGTGTCAGGCTGCGCCAGCTTGTCGCCGCCAGCCCCAACAGACTCAAACCCGGCCCAGGCGGCACTCCAGCACAGGGCGTGGTGGGGTGACTTTCAAGACCCGCTGTTGTCGCAGCTGGTTGAACAAGCCCTGCAAGCCAACACCAGCATCCGCTCGGCGCAGGCGGCACTGCAGCAGGCACGCGCCCTGCGCGATGTGAAGGCGGCCAGCGCCCTGCCCGGTGTCACGCTGTCGGGCTCGGCCCAACGCAACCAGACCGAATCAGCGGGCGGCAACAACAGCTTCAACGCAGGCCTGGATGCCCGCTGGGAGATGGATGTGTTTGGCGCCATCCGCAGTGGCCTCGACGCCAGTAAAGCCGACACCCTGGCATCCCTTGCCAGCCTGCGCGACGTGCAGGTCAGCATTGCCGCCGAAGTGGCGCTGGCCTACATCCAGTTGCGCGGCCAACAGGCGCAACTGACGATTGCCCGCAACAATCTGGGCAGCCAGTCAGAAACCCTGCAACTCACCGATTGGCGCGAGCAGGCCGGGCTGGTCACGTCTTTGGAAGTGGAACAGGCCAAAGCCGCCACCGCGCAAACCTCGGCGCAAATTCCGGCCCTGAGCGCCAGCATTGCCAAAACCCGCCACAGCCTGGCTGTGCTCACCGGACAACAGCCGCTGGCGCTTGACCCGCTGCTGACGCCCTCCCAGCCCGTGCCGAAAGTCACTGACCTGAACACCAGTGCCATGACAGCCATCCCCGCCGACACCTTGCGCCAGCGTGCCGACGTGCGCGCCGCCGAGCACCGCATACAAGCCGCCTTGTCGCGCGTCGACGCGGCAGATGCCGCACGCTACCCCAGCTTCAACCTGGGTGGCTCGTTGTCATTGAGCGCGCTCACGTTGGCTGGCCTGACCAACGGCGCTTCCCTGGCCGGCAAAGTACTGGGCAGCTTGTCGGTGCCGCTGTTTGACGCCGGTGCTGGCAAAAGCCAGGTATTGGCGCAGCAAGCGGCGCTGGAGCAAGGCCGCGCGGCCTACCAAAACACGGTGCTGACCGCCCTCAAAGAGGTTGAAGATGCGCTGGTGAGCCTGCAAAGTGATCGCCAGCGGCTGCAACTGCTGCAACAAGCCGCCACCGCTGCAGAGAATGCCGCCCTGCTGGCACAAAACCGCTACAACAGCGGCCTGATTGATTTTCAGACCGTGCTGCAGACCCAGCGCACCCTGCTCAGCGCGCAAGACAGCGTGGCAAGTGTGCAAGCCGACCTCGCCAGCGACCATGTGCGCCTGATCAAGACGCTGGGCGGTGGCTGGCAATGACACACCGCCCGCACGCTGCCTCATCACACCTTTCCGACACCAACGATTGACCCCGATCCCCAAGAGCACCCTCATGCCTGACACACTCAACACATCGACCCAGCCGCAATCGCCCAAACCCAACGATGTGCAAGCCTTGTTAAAAGAGGCGCCCAAATCCACCTGGTGGCGCCGACGCGAACTATGGGCCGCGCTGATTCTGCTGTTGGCCGCCGCTGCTGGCTATTATTTCTGGCAGCAAAACCAGGCGCGCAGTGCCGCCCCCACCTACGTGACTGAGCCCGCAGCACGCGGCAACCTGACGCTCACCGTCACCGCCAACGGCACGCTGCAGCCCACGCGCTCGGTCAACATTGGCAGCGAGCTTTCGGGCACGGTGCTGCGCGTGCTGGTGGATGTGAATGACAAGGTAAAAAAAGGCCAGGTGCTGGTGGAGCTTGACACCGCCAAGCTCAATGATCAGGTGCTGCGCTCCAAGGCGGCGCTGGCCAGTGCGCAAGCACAGTTGGCACAAGCCAATGCCACCGTGGTCGAGAGCAGCGCCAGCTTGGCCCGGCTGGAAGAAGTGGCCAAGCTCTCAGGCGGCAAAGTGCCGTCAAAAACCGAGCTCGACAGTGCCCGCGCCTCACATGACCGCGCCGTGGCCGCCGGGGCCAGCGCCCGCGCCAATGTCGACTCGGCCCGCGCCTCCTTGGCCACCGATGAAACCAACCGCTCCAAAGCGTCCATTCGCTCCCCCACCAGCGGCGTGGTGCTGACCCGCACGGTTGACCCCGGCAATGCGGTGGCGGCCTCACTGCAAGCCGTGACCCTGTTCACCGTGGCCGAAGACCTGCGCCAGATGCGCCTGCAAGTCAACGTGGACGAAGCCGATGTGGGCCGTGTCAAGGTCGGCCAGCCCGCCACCTTCACGGTCAGCGCATTTCCCGCAAGGCGCTTCCCGGCGTCCATCACCCGCGTGGCCTATGGCTCAACCATCACCGACAACGTGGTCACCTACCAGACGCTGCTCGATGTTAAAAACGACGACCTGAGCCTGCGCCCGGGCATGACCGCCACCAGCACCATCACCGCTGTGGAACGCAAAAACGTGCTGCTGGTGCCCAACACGGCGCTGCGCTTTGCCCCGCAAACCAACGGGGCAGCCGCCAAAGCCAGCGGCAACATCATGTCCAGCATGATGCCGCGCATGCCGCGTGCCGCCAAGAAGGCCAGCGGTGGCACTGCCAAACAGGTGTGGGTGCTGCAGGGCGGCATACCGGTGGCCGTCAACGTGACACCCGGCATCAGTGACGGCCGCATGACCGAGATCACCGGCGGTGACCTGACCGAAGGCACGGCCGTGGTCACCGACCAGCGCAACAGCGCCGCCAGCAAGCCATGAGCACCCCGCCCCTGATTGAACTCATCGGCGTCACCAAAACCTATGGCGCGGGCGCCACGGCTTTGCAGGCCTTGAAAGGTGTGAACCTGACCATTGAAGCGGGTGACTTTGTCGCCATCATGGGGCCCAGTGGCTCGGGCAAATCCACCGCCATGAACACGCTGGGTTGCCTGGACACACCGACCACCGGGCAATACCTCTTCAACGGCGTGCATGTGGAAACCCTCAGCCGCGACCAGCGGGCACTGCTGCGTCGGCATTACCTGGGCTTTGTGTTCCAGGGCTTTAACCTACTGGCACGCACCAGCGCGCAAGAAAACGTCGAGCTGCCGCTGCTGTACCGGGGCGAATCCACCAAGACCCGCCATGCGGCAGCCAAAAAAGCACTGGCCTCGGTCGGCCTGGCCGGCTGGGAACACCACACCCCTGCCGAACTCTCGGGTGGCCAACAGCAGCGCGTGGCAATTGCCCGCGCCATCGTCACCGAGCCCGCCGTGCTGCTGGCCGACGAGCCCACGGGCAACCTCGACACCCAGCGCAGCCGCGAGATCATGGAACTGCTGTGGGGACTGAACGTGGACCACGGCATCACCGTGCTGATGGTCACGCATGAGGCCGACATGGCGGCCTACGCCAAGCGCATCGTGCATTTTGTTGACGGTGTGGTCGACAGCGACACCCGCAATCCGCACCCGCTTGGCATGCATCATGGCGCGCCCGATTCGCAATCCATGCGGTCTGCTACCCATGCCACGGAGGTGATCTGATGTGGCTCAACACCCTGCTGCTGGCATTGCGCTCGATTCGGCGCAATTTAATGCGCTCGTTTTTGACCATTTTGGGCATCGTGATTGGTGTCAGCGCCGTCATCACCATGGTCACCGTGGGCAACGGTGCCACGCTGGCGATTCAGAACCAGATTTCCGGCCTGGGCACCAACTTGCTGCAGGTGCGCCCTGGGCAACGCATGATGGGCGGCGGTGGCGCCAGCGCACCCGCCTTCAAGGAAGCGGATGCACAGGCACTCATCAGCCAGTTAGGCGGCATCACGGCGGTGGCACCCGAGGGGCGCAGTGGCGCCACCATCGTGCTGGACGGCCGCAACTGGAGCAGCAGTGTGATTGGCAGCACCAACGACTGGCTGTTTACCGGCAACTGGAAACTCGCCGATGGCCGCGAGTTCACCACGGAAGAGCAAGTGGCCGGCGCTGGCGTCTGCCTGATTGGCGAGACTGTGCGGCGCGAACTGTTTGGCAGCCAAATGGCCATCGGTGCATCCATTCGGGTCAAACAGATCAGCTGTGAGGTGATCGGCTTGCTGGGCGAAAAAGGCCAAGGCGCTTTTGGCAACGACCAGGACGACGTGGTGCTGATGCCGCTGCACACCTTGCAGCGGCGCATCACCGGCAACACCCGCGTCAACACCCTGCTGGTGTCGATGCAGGACGGCGCCGACCCCGAGCGGGTCAAAGCCAGCATCACCCAGCTGCTGCGCGAACGCCGCAAGCTGGCCGAAAGCGAAGAAGACAACTTCAACGTGCTCGACACCAAGCAGCTCGGCGAAACCTTTTCCAGCACCACCCGGGTCATGACCATGCTGCTGGGGGCCGTGGCCGCCGTGAGCCTGCTGGTGGGTGGCATTGGCATCATGAACATCATGCTGGTGAGCGTGACCGAGCGCACCCGCGAAATCGGTTTGCGGCTGGCCATTGGCGCCCTGGAGCGCGAGGTGCTGCTGCAGTTTTTGATAGAAGCCGTGGTGCTGGCCGCGCTTGGCGGCGTGATTGGCATTGTGCTGGCCACGGGTGCGTCGATTGGCCTGTCCAGCCTGATGAACGTGCCCTATGTGTTCAACGCCAGTGTCAATTTGCTGTCGTTTGTGTTTTCAGCCGGAATTGGCGTGATGTTTGGCTACTTTCCAGCCCGCCGGGCCGCCAGACTGGACCCGATTGAGGCGCTTCGACACGAGTGATTTTTATATAATAAATTGGACTCTAGCCCTTTCTGTATAAGCGCTATAAGCTATGTTTTATATAGCAAAAGGCTGCTTAAACACTGTGGATTGAAACACCCGAATGCGCGGCGCAATTTTGGCCAGCGTTTGCCGCGTCAGCATTTGCCGCGTCACCGTGCGCATGGCGTCGTCGGTTTGCAAGTTCAGCCAGTTGCCTAAGCCGGGCATCTCCGTCACCCCAGAAACAAATCAGCGCGCACGTTAAAACGCTGCGCCAACCGTTTGGCGATCTCCTTGCTGATCGCGCGTTTGCTGCCAAGAATGTCCGAGATGCGCCCTTGCGGCGCAACGTCTGACAAATCCTCTTGCTTGAGGCGGTTTTGGTCCATCAGAAAACGCAACACGTCGCCAGGTGCTGCTTGCGGAATTTGAAAGTGTTCGTCCTCGTAGGCTTTGACCTGTTCGGCAAAGTATTCCAACACCTCGGACAACGGGTGACGCTCATCGTCGCCCACCTCGGCAAGCAGCGACTCAATGGTGGCGCAAGCCTGTCAGAAACTTTGAAGAATCAAAGCCAGGAAGTTCTCTGCGCCATTGAAATCGATTGGCTCAAAGACGTTCAGAAACTCGAAGCTGAATCGGCGCGCAAAAAAATAAAGATCAAGTCGATGTAATAGATTGCCAACTCATCCGACTATAGAAACAGCGCGACTGTGTTTCGTGGTCGAGCTGCCAACTTCAACCCTTTATCAATGAATGGATTTCAAAATGAACAGAATCGCTACCTCCCGTTACGCTTCCGCTGCAGCCTTGACTCTGGCGCTTGGTGCTGCCATGACACTTGCATCAGCCCCCGCAGCGGCGGCTGATACAGAAAAATGTTTTGGTGTCGCTCTCAAGGCCAAGAATGATTGTGCTGCCGGCCCCGGCACCACCTGCGCTGGCACTTCAAAGGTCGACTTCCAAGGCAACGCATGGAAGATGGTGCCTGCGGGCACTTGCCTGAAGACAACGTCGGCGACCTCTCCCACAGGGTTTGGTCAATTGGAAGCTTTCAAGGAAAAGAAGGCCTGAACGCATCAGCCTTCTGCAGCACCTGATATTTCTGGGACCCATCTCATGGAAACTGTAAAACCGGGTGCTGCGCCCCTGACCACGTTGCCAATGCGCGCTGGCGTAGGCTTGAAGTCGGGGCATTTTCAGGATGTACTTGAGAGTCAGCCCGACGTTGGGTTCTTTGAGGTGCATGCTGAAAATTTCATGGTCGCCGGTGGCCCGTTCCACCATTACCTGTCCCGCATCCGCGCAAACTATCCCTTGTCGATCCATGGCGTTGCGCTGTCCATTGGCGCTGATGCGCCTCTGGATATTGACCATTTAAATGCTCTAAAGCTCCTGCTGGACCGCTACCAACCCGAGTCGTTTTCCGAGCACCTCGCCTGGTCATCCCATGGCGAAACCTATTTGAACGACCTGCTGCCGGTGCCGTACACCGATGCCACCTTGCAGCGCGTCTGCGATCACATTGACCAGACGCAAACCCACCTGAAGCGGCGCCTGCTGCTGGAGAACCCGGCCACCTATGTGGAGTTTGCCGAATCAACCATGGACGAACCAGCCTTCATCACCGAGGTGCTGCAGCGCACTGGCTGCGGCTTGCTGCTGGACGTGAATAACGTTTATGTTTCAAGCGTTAACCACCATCGCGATCCGCAGGCCACCCTTCGCGCCTTGCCTTTGAGACAGGTGGGCGAGATTCACCTGGCCGGCTTTGCCGAACAAGTCGACGGTGCGGGTGACCGCCTGTTGATTGACAGCCACGGCAGCCCGGTGGCCAAGGCCGTCTGGGATTTGTATGCCTTCACGCTGGGACTGACCGGGGCCGTGGCGACATTGCTGGAGCGTGACAACAATGTTCCGCCCCTTGCGGTGCTGCTGGCGGAAGCGGCCATTGCCGACCGCCTGCTGGTAAAGGCCTTGCCATGAGTGACCAGGCCTATTTTTCACGCGCTTTGCTTGATGCGGAGTTAAGCGTGCCTGCAGGACTGAGCACCTGGAACGGCTCCGATCCGGCCCTCCGGTTTGCGGTGTACCGCAATAACGTGGTGCTCTCCTTGACCGATGCACTGGCTGACACCTTCCCAGTCACCCAGGCGCTGGTCGGTGAGGCGTTTTTCCGGGCCATGGCGCGTGTCTTCCTTCAAACGAATCCGGTTAAGACACGGGTGTTGACTTGGCTGGGCGCAAGCTTTGCAGACTTTGTAGAAATATTCCCACCGGCGACCTCGCTGCCCTATCTGTCTGACGTGGCGCGATTGGAAATGCTGCGGGTTCGCGCTTACCACGCGGCTGATGCACCGCCGATGGCGTTGCAAACCCTCGGTCAGGCGCTGGCCGACCCGGATGCTTTGGCAGGTTTGAAGCTGAGGCTTCATCCATCGGCGCACTTACTTCAATCACAGCACGCCGTGTGGTCGCTGTGGGCCGCCCATCAGGACATCCTGTGCATTGAGACGGTCAATCCAGAGTTCGCACAAAGCGTTCTGGTTTTTCGGCGCGGACTGGATGTCGAAATACTCAGTTTGAGTAGGGCTGAAGGCCACTTTCTCGCGCAATTGATGGCCGGTGAGGGGCTCGCCCTGGCCGCCGATGCCGCAGTGGCGCATGACCAGCACTTTGATCTTGGCACCTGTCTGGCAAACCTGATTCGGTTGCAACTCATTACAAGCCTTTCCAACGGAGACATGACCCCATGAAACCCACCGCCTACCCCCATGCCGCCGCAACATCAAGTCATCCCATCAGCGGCTTGCTGCAAACCTTCATTCGCCTTTGCCGCCGCATCCCGGATTCGCTGATCGCTTTTGTCGGGCGGTTTTCCATTGCTGCAGTGTTCTGGAAGTCAGGTCAAACCAAGGTCGAAGGCTTTGCCATCGACATCGTCAGCGGCGATATTCATTTGGGTTGGCCGCACTTGTCGGATTCGGTGATCCCCCTGTTCAAGGAAGAA
>JBBQSS010000034.1:0-19199 GCA_038213665.1 Burkholderiales bacterium
ACATTACCCCGACCTGATCAAGGCCGAGGCGCGCAAACACGGTGCCACGGCGCAGGTGGCCGGGGGCGTGCCAGCCATGTGCGATGGCGTGACGCAAGGCACGCCAAGCATGGAACTGAGCCTGTTTTCGCGCGACGTGATTGCCATGGCCACGGCGGTGTCGCTCAGCCACGACGTGTTTGTCGGCGCCCTGATGCTGGGCGTGTGCGACAAGATCGTGCCGGGCCTGCTGATTGGCGCGCTGCAGTTTGGCCATTTGCCCACCGTGTTTGTGCCTGCTGGCCCGATGACGTCAGGCCTGTCCAACGGTGAAAAGGCCAAAGTGCGCGAACTTGCAGCACAAGGCCTGGTCGGGCGCACGGAACTGCTCGCGGCCGAATCCGCCGCCTACCACAGCCCGGGCACTTGCACGTTTTATGGCACCGCCAACAGCAACCAGATGCTGCTCGAAGCCATGGGTCTGCATGTGCCGGGCACCGCGTTCATCAACCCGGGTGCGTCGGTGCGTGATGAACTGACGCGCGAAGCCTTGCGCACGGTGCTGGGCACCCCGGACTTCAAATGCCCGCCGATTGGCCGGGTGGTCGATGAGCGCTGCATCGTCAACGCCATGGTGGCGCTGCTGGCCACCGGCGGCTCCACCAACCACCTGATTCATTGGGTGGCCGTGGCGCGTGCGGCAGGCATCGTGATTGACTGGAATGACTTCTCGGCCCTCTCAAGCGTCGTGCCGCTGCTGAGCCGCGTCTACCCCAACGGCAGTGCGGATGTGAACCAGTTTCAGGCTGCGGGTGGCCCCGGCTTTGTGATTCGCGAACTGCTCGACAGCGGCTTCATGCACGCCGATGTCCTGACCAACCGCAAAGGCGGCTTGCGCGAGTACACCGGCATCCCAACTGCTGCCGATAACGGCAGCTTGCAATGGGCCACCGCCGCTGCCAGTCAGGACGAATCGGTGGTGCGCCCCGTCAGCGCACCGTTTAGCGCCAGCGGTGGACTGAAGCTGCTGACCGGCAATCTGGGGCGCAGCGTGATCAAAATATCCGCCGTGCCCGATGACCGCCATGTGATCGAGGCCCCCTGCCGTGTCTTTGACTCGCAGGACGCGCTGCACCAGGCATTTGCTGCAGATGAACTCAACCACGACCTGATTTGTGTGGTGCGCTGGCAAGGCCCGCAGGCCAACGGCATGCCCGAGCTGCACAAACTCACGCCGCCGCTGGCTGTGCTGCAAGGCAAGGGGTTCAGGGTGGCGCTGGTGACCGATGGTCGTATGAGCGGCGCTTCCGGCAAAGTGCCTGCCGCCATTCATGTCTCTCCCGAAGCCGCCGCCGGTGGCCCGCTGGCCCGGGTGCGCGACGGTGATGTGATCCGGCTCGATGCCAACACCGGCACGCTGCAAGTGTTATTGCCTGAGTCAGAGTGGGCAGCGCGCGAGGTCTTGGCGATGCCGGACGCACAGCGCCAGGCCAATGGCGTGGGCATGGGCCGCGAACTGTTTGCCAGCATGCGCCGCAACGCCCTGACCGCCGAAGAAGGCGCGTGCACCTGGCTCTGAGCTGATGGTCGTTGCGAGCGTGACTCGCAATGCTGAGCCCTCTGATTTTTAACGCCCGTTTTTGAAAGACACCATGACGATTCCAACCCCCTTGACCGCTTTGCAGGTCATGCAAGACGCCCCAGTGATCCCGGTGATTGTGTTGAACGACGTGGCGCACGCCGTGCCGATGGCACGTGCGCTGTTGGCTGGCGGCATTCGCATGCTGGAAGTCACGCTGCGCACGCCGCAGGCGCTGGCCTGCATTGAAGCCATTGCCCGCGAGCTGCCAGAGGCTGTGGTGGGCGCGGGCACGGTGCGCTCCAAGGCAGACGCGCAAGCGGCAGCCAATGCGGGCGCACGTTTTGCCGTCAGCCCGGGCTACACCAGCGTGGTGGGGCAGGCTTGTCGGGATGTCGGGTTGGCGCTGTTGCCAGGGGTGGCCACGGGCGGCGAGATCATGGCGGCCTGTGAAGATGGCTTCACCGAACTGAAGTTTTTCCCGGCGGTGCAGGCCGGCGGCGTGGCCATGCTCAAGGCCTGGGGCGGGCCGTTTTTTGATGTGAAGTTTTGCCCCACAGGGGGCATCACGCTGCAGAACGCGCCAGACTTTCTGGCCTTGAGCAACGTGGTGTGTGTCGGCGGCTCCTGGCTGGTGCCGTCCAGCACCGCCGAGCAAGGCGACTGGGGCCGTGTGACCCGGCTTGCCAGTGAAACCAGAAGTTTAAAGAAATAAGGGCTCTAGCCCTTGTCAGTAATGCGCAATTAGCTATAAATAAAGTAGCTAATCCTGTCTTAACGCAGCCCGGCACCTGACGCGGTGTCTTGGCGCTCAATCAGTTCAACCTTGTAGCCATCGGGGTCGGTGACAAAGGCAATCACGGTGCTGCCGCCCTTGACGGGGCCGGCTTCGCGCGTGACGTTGCCACCGGCGGCTTTGATTTTTGCGCAAGCTGCGCCCGCGTCCGGCACCGCCAGCGCAATGTGACCATACGCCGTGCCCAAGTCGTAGGTGTCTACGCCGTAGTTGTAGGTGAGTTCCAGTTCGGCGTGATCCGGGTTGCTGCCATAACCGACAAAGGCCAAGGTGTACTTGTGCTCGGGGTTGTCAGAGGTGCGCAGAAGTTTCATGCCCAGCACGTCGGTGTAAAAATCAATCGAGCGTTGAAGATTGCCAACGCGCAGCATGGTGTGAAGTATTCGCATGGTGCGAATTGTCGCCGCGTCGTCGCACAGCACAAGCGGTGGGGAATAATCAACCTGCAGAACATGCAGGAAATGTTTCTGTCATTGCGTGCCCATATTCCCCAGGAAATCCCTATGCCCCACTTCACCAAAGTCGTTTTGTTCACCGATGCCGATGGCCAGGCCCGTTTCAAGGAAGAATCTGTGCCGCTGGATCAGGGCTCGCCACAAAGCGCCTTGTCAGCCTTGATGCCTTCGGGCGGTTACCAGTTGCGCACCAGCCCGGTGGGTTTTCGCAGCAGCTTTCATTGCACCACCGACCCACAATGGGTGTTCATACTGGGTGGGCAGATGGAGATTGGCATCCAGGGTGGCGACGCCCGAATTTTCAAGCCCGGAGACCATTTTTATTCTGCCGATTTGCTGCCCAAGGGTGAGGTGTTTGATGCCGCTTGGCACGGACACTGGAGTCGCCAAGTCGGCCCTGACCCGTTGGTGACGCTGTTCTTACGCGGCTAAAGCGGGTCATTGGCCAATTTTTGTGCCTGACAGGCATGAAAAAAGCGCTATGTATTAAATAGCGCCTTACGATTATGTATAAAGGGCTAGAGCCCTAAATCATATATAAAACTGTGGCGGCTCAGCTTGCGCTGAGCCAGCTCACATCGGGGCTGGCCTTTTGGCCAGATTGGTTAGCGTGAGCCGCCCGATCCACTGGGGCCACCCGAGCGGCCACGGCTGCCCGAGCGGTTGCCACCACCAGAGCGGCCGGGGCCGCCACCAAAGCCGGCGCCACCACCGCCGCCAAAGCCACCGCTGGGTGCCCCGGTATTGCGGTTGCCGCCAGCGAAATTGTTGCGACGTGGGCCACGGTCGGCCATCATGTCGACGCTGGTACGCATCGGGTCCGGCTGGCCACCGGCACCGGTGCGTGAGGTACTGGCGCTGACATTGACCGGGCCACCGTAACCGCCACCATTGCCACCGCCGTAGCCACGCGCGGGGCGCTGGCCGGGGCCGCGAACGGCTTGTTCTGCGGCTGACAAGTGGCTGCGTGGTTCGGCTTCACGGCCGCCTCCTGCGTTGCCAAAGTTGCCGTCGTTGGCATTGCGGCTCTCGCCGGCATAACTGCCACCATTGCCACCTGCATGACCACCCGCGCTGCTTCTGCCGCCACGGCTACCACCGCCGCCGCTGCGGCCACCCGGGGCTGGACCCCTGCCGCCGCCGCCGTTGCCACTGCGTGCGGCGCCCGGGCCTTTGCTTTCCCGCACGCGGGTCAGCATTTCGGTACGGGCTGATTTAGCTGCAGCCTGCATCACTTCGCGGCTCGGCGGCTTGCCCGCACCGCCCCAAATGGTCTGGCGACCCATGGCGATGGGTTCAGCCTTTTCACCAGGCTCGGGCATGAATTCAGCGATGATTTCCACCGGAATGTCTTGCTTGGTGTAGCGCTCAATGGCTTGCATGAAGCCTTCTTCGTCCAGGCTCACCAGGTTCACAGCGGTGCCATCGGCGCCAGCGCGACCGGTGCGGCCAATGCGGTGCACATAGTCTTCGCAGACGTTGGGAATGTCGTAATTGACCACATGCGGCAGGTCGTCAATGTCGATGCCGCGCGCGGCAATGTCAGTGGCCACCAGGGCGCGCATCTCGCCGCTCTTGAAACCGGCCAGTGCCTGGGTGCGGGCTGACTGGCTCTTGTTGCCGTGCAGCGCCATGGCGGTGATGCCATTCTTTTCCAGAAACTCGGCCACGTTGTTGGCGCCAAACTTGGTGCGGGTAAACACCAGCACCTGGCTCCAGTTTTTCTCCTGAATGATGTGCGCCAGCAGGGCTTTTTTCTTGCCGCGACCGACCGGGTGAATCAGCTGGGTGATGCGCTGCACCGTGGTGTTGCGCGGTGTCACCTGCACACTTTGCGGGTCTTTCAGCAAGGTGGCGGCCAGTTCACGGATTTCATCGCTGAAGGTGGCCGAAAACAGCAGGCTCTGCTTGGCTTTGGGCACAGCGGCCAGCACTTTTTTCACGTCATGGATAAAACCCATGTCGAGCATGCGGTCGGCTTCGTCAAGCACCAGAATCTGCACCTGGCTCAGGTCCATCATGCCTTGCTGCATCAAATCAAGCAGACGCCCGGGGGTGGCCACCAGAATGTCCACGCCTTTTTTCATGCGGCTGATTTGCGGGTTCATGCCAACACCACCAAAGATGGCGGCGGAGCTCAGTTCCAGGTATTTGCCATAGGTTTTGACCGACTCTTCCACTTGGGCGGCCAGCTCGCGGGTGGGCGTGAGCACCAAGGCGCGGATGGCGATGTTGCCAAACTTGCTGCGTGGCGCTTCTTCTGTGCTCAGCTTGTTGAGCATGGGCAGCACGAAGGCAGCAGTTTTACCCGTGCCGGTTTGCGCACCGCCCAGCAGGTCATGACCTGCCAGAACCAGTGGAATGGCTTGTGCCTGAATTGGCGTGGGGGTTTCGTAGCCTTGCTCAAGCACGGCTTTGATGATGGCCGGAGCCAGGTTTAATTCTTCAAATTTCATAGAGAGGCACCCCATCCAGGGCGCTTGGGCATCGGCCTGTTTTGGCGTTGTTCACGTCAATTCAGTCAAAGGCAGATGGGATCAAAAACAGAACCGCAGTGTCACTTGGGTTCCCAGCAAGGTGCTGATGTTGCAGGCAACTGAAGCCCTGCAACGAGCCGTATTGTCGCACGGTCTGCGTGATGGGGTTGACCTGGCTTGGTAAGGCTATGAACAGAGCGTCGATAATGGCGCCTTTCTACATTGCTGGATTGCTCAAGACCCATGGCTCAATACGTATTTTCAATGAACCACCTCGGCAAGATCGTGCCGCCGAAAAAGTTCATTCTCAAAGACATTTCCCTCAGTTTCTTCCCCGGCGCCAAGATCGGCGTGCTGGGTACCAATGGCTCTGGCAAGTCCACGCTGCTCAAGATCATGGCCGGTGTGGACAAAGAATTTGAAGGCGAAGCCGTGCCCATGGCCGGCCTCAATATTGGCTACTTGCCGCAAGAGCCGCAGCTGGACCCTGATCAAACCGTGCGCGAAAGCGTTGAAGCCGGTATGGGCGACGTGTTCACCGCCAAAGCCCGCCTGGAAGAAATTTACGCCGCTTACGGTGAAGAAGACGCCGACTTTGATGCGCTCGCCGAAGAGCAGGCCAAGATGGAAGCCATCATTGGCAGCGCCGGCACCGATTCTGAACACCAGCTGGAAATTGCCGCCGACGCCCTGCGCCTGCCGCCGTGGGACGCCAAGGTCGGGTTGCTGTCCGGTGGTGAAAAACGCCGTGTGGCGCTGTGCCGCCTGTTGCTGTCCAAGCCTGACATGTTGCTGCTCGATGAGCCCACCAATCACTTGGATGCTGAATCGGTCGATTGGCTGGAGCAGTTTCTACAACGTTACCCCGGCACCGTGGTGGCCATCACCCACGACCGTTACTTTCTGGACAATGCGGCCGAGTGGATTCTGGAGCTCGACCGGGGCAACGGCATGCCTTACAAGGGTAACTACAGCGACTGGCTGCAACAGAAGCAGGAGCGCCTGGTGATGGAGCAAAAGGGCGAAGAGTCCCGTGCCAAAGCCTTGAAGAAAGAACTGGAATGGTCGCGCCAAAACCCCAAGGCACGTCAGGCCAAGAGCAAGGCGCGTCTGGCGCGTTTTGAAGAGTTGTCTGATTTTGAATACCAGAAGCGCAACGAAACCAACGAAATCTTCATTCCCGTAGCTGAACGCCTTGGCCAGGAAGTGATCGAGTTTGTGAACGTCACCAAGTCCTTTGGTGACCGTGTGCTGATCGACAACCTGAGCTTCAAAGTGCCGCCGGGCGCCATCGTCGGCATCATCGGCCCCAATGGGGCTGGTAAATCGACATTGTTCAAAATGATTGCCGGACGCGAAAAGCCCGATTCAGGCGAAGTCAAGATCGGTCAGACCGTCCGAATGGCCTTTGTGGACCAGAACCGCGATGACCTGGCCAACGAAAAAACCGTGTGGGAAGACGTCTCGGGCGGGCTTGACATTTTGAATGTTGGCAAATTCCAGATGGCCAGCCGCGCTTACTGCGGCCGCTTCAACTTCAACGGCGCTGACCAGCAAAAACGTGTCGGCACCCTTTCCGGCGGTGAGCGTGGACGCTTGCACCTGGCCAAGACGCTGATCGCCGGCGGCAACGTGCTGATGCTCGACGAGCCATCCAATGACTTGGACGTGGAAACTCTGCGTGCGCTTGAAGAGGCCTTGCTGGAGTTTGCTGGAACGCTCATGGTCATCAGCCACGACCGCTGGTTTCTGGACCGGATTGCCACCCACATCCTGGCCTGCGAGGGCGACAGCCAATGGACCTTCTTTGACGGTAACTACCAGGAATACGAAGCTGACAAGAAAAAGCGCTTGGGCGAAGAGGGTGCCAAGCCGCACCGGATGCGCTTCAAGGCCTTGAAGTAAGCCTTTTAAAAAGTCAGCGGTTTCCGTGCCTAACCCCGCGTTGTCCGGGCCCAGCGCTTCGCTGTACCGTGGCTTGTTGGCACAGGCGGCGGCTGGGAGCGCCGCCATGCTGGCACGCGTGCTCGCGCTGGCACGTCTGTCGGCGCATGATGAGGCTGCGCGCACGCATGACGCGGTGACGCGTGACCATCTGCGGCTCAGCGTCGAGCTGCTGGAGGCGCATGCCTCGCAGTTGTGTGCGCGTTATCCGCAAGCGCTTGAAGCGGCTTTCCAGCGGCAACCTGCGTCCGAAGCTCAAGCTGGCAACTTCCCTACCCAGGCTTTGCGGCTGGATCAGCTGGAGCGCCTGGATGAATCCCAGGTGCAAGAGCATGTGGAGACCGCGCGCGCCGTGCAACAGGTGCTGTTGCTGGCGCAAGCTGAATTAACCGGGTTCAACACGTATGTGTGCGCACTGCAAGGGCTGGCGCAAGTGACGGCGTCTTGCAACCCGATGCGCCCGGATGTGTATGTGGCGGTGCTGCAAGGCCTGATGTGCGAGATGGGTTGGCCCACGCCGGTGTGTGGCATTTGGCTGCAGCATGTGTTGCCTGCGCTGGGTGAGGCCTTGGGAGCAGCCTATGCGCAGTGGGTGGCGCAGTTGCAGGGCCAGGGTGTGCAACCCGTTGTGCTTTCTGTGCATGGCGCACCTGACACCGTGCCGACTCAGCCGGTGGGTACCAGCCGCCCCGGGCGAGTGGTGTGGAGCCCGCAACACCGCCAAACCGTGCTCACCCTGGATCTTTTGCGCCGCTTGATGACGGGTGAACTGCTTGCTGCGCCAAGCGATCCCAAAGCCGCGTTGGCGCGCGAGTTCGCCCGGGAATTCGAGTCCGAGGGTACTGGTCGGCCTTTTGAAGCTGATTTTGCAGCCACCGTGCCCGCCGCATTTGAAGCGTTGCAAGAGATGCAGCAGCTTGATCACCTGGTACAGCGGATGGCACAGCGTCCGGATGCGGCGCTGACGGGCGTCCCTCACGGAGCGGCGTGCGTGCGTGCGCAGTTGCGGGATCAATCCGACGGACTGGCCCAGGTCTTGAGCCTGGAAGTGGTTGCCCTGATGGTTGATAACCTAGTGCAAGACAGCCGGTTGTTGGTGCCCGTTCGGGACCTCATCGCGCGTCTGGAGCCCGCCTTGTTGCGCCTGGTGCTGGTGGATGGGCGTTTTTTCATCGACCGCCAACATCCGGCGCGGTGTTTGTTGCAGGAAATTGTGCAACGCGGCTTGGCCTTTGGCTCGGTTGAAGACGTACATTTCAATGCGTTTCTGGTGTCACTGCAGCGCTTTGTCAGTCCGTTGGCTACGGCGCAGATTGACAGCGCCGATCCGTTTGTGCGGGCGCTCAAGAGCTTGACCGATGCGTGGTGCCAAGCGGCTGCCCAGATGGATTTGATGGGGCACAAGGACAGCGCGGTGGCGATGCTTGAATTTGCAGAAGCGCGTAATCTGCTGGCTGAAAAAATGGTGACTGGCATGCAGTCGCTGGCCGCTTTGGCGCAGGTACCCCAAAGCCTGCTTGATTTTTTGTTTGGCCCTTGGGCGCAGGTGATGGCCACCGCCGAGCTTAAGGATGCGACGCGCAGTGATGATCCGGGGCATTACAAGGCGCTGGTGAGCACCTTGCTTTGGAGCGCGCAGCCAGAACTTACCCGCAAGAACATTGACAAGCTCACCAAGCTGGTGCCTCGGCTGCTGTCTGGCTTGCGGGAGGGCTTGCGCCTGATTGACTACCCGCCCATCAAAACCAGCGTGTTCTTTGACGTGCTGATGCAGTTGCATCAGCAGGCTTTTCGGCGGGTGCCGAGCCAACCTGTGGTGACGGGGCGCGCTGGATTACCGGCGACCTTGTTGGGCGATCAGACCCATTGGATGGCGCCGGCAGAGGCCAGGGTTTCCGGGTTTATGGCGTTTCCCGATGTGCCGGTCGACCAGGTTGAGCCCAGCGCACCCGCAAGCCCCGCCTTTACGCAGGCGTCTTTGGTGTCGGCAGGCGGCGGGTTGGACGCTTTGTCCGTGGGGACGTGGGTTGAGTTGCAGTTCAAGGAAGCGTGGATGTGCACGCAATTGTCTTGGATCAGTCCGCAACGCACCATGTACCTGTTCACCAGCGTGCAGGGAAAAATCCAGTCGATGACGCAGCGCATGCTTGAGCGCATGCACGGCAGTGGTGCCTTGCGGGTGTTGTCAGCACAGTCCATTGTGGACGGTGCGCTCGATGCAGTGGTGCAAACCGCCATGCGCAACAGCCTGGACCTGCGGGTGGCGTGAGCGGCAAATGACCAGAGCCGCCCAGTGAGGGCAGTTTTGTCTGTCCCCTTAGCCTGCCAGGGCGGCCTTGACGGCTTGTGACACCAGCGCCATGTCGGCCTTGCCGGCCAATTGGGTTTTGACAGCACCCATCACCTTGCCCATATCGCCCGGGCCTGTGGCACCCAAACTGGTGACGATGGCCTGCACCGCAGCCGTGACTTCATTGGCGCTCAAGCGCTGCGGCAGGTAAGCTTCAAGCACCTTGATCTCATTGCTTTCCTTGTCGGCCAGGTCCATGCGCTGGGCCAGCGTGAAGGCGGCCACAGAGTCTTTGCGCTGTTTGATGAGCTTGTCCACAATGGCGATCATGGCGGCGTCGTCAAGCACCACGCGCTCGTCCACTTCTTTTTGTTTGGCGGCAGCAAGCAGCAGGCGAATGGTGCCCAGGCGCTCACTGTCTTTGGCACGCATGGCGGTCTTCATGTCTTCGGTAACTTGGTCTTTGAGTGACATTTTTAGAACTCCTTTGGAAAAATTAGGCGTAAAAAAGCCCACCTGAGCGTCCCCGGCGGGCTTTTTTATGATTCTTAATCAGTTGAGGGCAGAGCAAATTTGCTGCGCAAATCTCGTTCTGTCCCGCAAAAAATCAGAACAATTTTTTGGGCAACTGCATGGCGCGGATGCGCTTGTAGTTGCGCTTGACGGCTGCTGCTTTCTTGCGCTTGCGCTCGGCAGTGGGTTTTTCATAGAACTCACGGGCACGCAAGTCGGTCAAAAGACCGAGCTTTTCAATGGTGCGTTTGAAGCGGCGCAGCGCGACGTCGAAGGGTTCGTTTTCTTTTACACGGATCGTTGTCATTACGTAATGTTGTCCAGAATATGCAGACTTCTATCAAAGGGAGATCGAGCCATTTGACGAGTGTCATGCGATTTTTCCCCGCTTTAAAGTTGATCAGGCAGCGGGGGTTTGCCAGCAAGGTTTTGGATTATAGCGATCCGGCTTGGCTTGTTCGCTGAAAGACCGGGTAAATCTTTGTCGATTTGTTCTCGACCGTGCGGTTGATGGCGAAAGGCGCGCCGACTTTCAGGTGCACCACTTGTTCACCTTCGCGTGATGCCGTGCGCCACTATTTTGGCGTAGCCTCAGTATGTTTGCTTTTTGTGGCGTGTTTTATGCTTCTTTGGTTCAAGTGCAGAAATGGCCTTGCGCGCAAGTTTTGTCCATTGGGGATGTGCACTGCTTGACCACGGGCGGACGCATCCAAGCCTGTAAAATCTAATAAAACCCCATGATTTTTGGAGGTGTCTGACTTTGTTAGCAACAAAAACCTACGAACAGTGAGGCCTCTGGTGGCAACTTGGAAAAATGGCTTGCGGGCCAAGTCAATGCTGGCTTTGGCTCTGGCGTGTTTGCTGGCGCTGGTGCCCGCCGGGATCATTGGCTGGCAGGTGCTTGACGGTGTGCGCAACTACTTTGGTGAGAGCTACGCCCGCAACTTCACCCAGCTCAAGCAGCAAAGCATTCTTGCGCCAATCGCGCGCGAGCTGGCGCTGTCGTTGCGTCTGGCCGACTCGGTGCTCACCCGGCAATCGCTGCTGAATGAAACCAACCTAGATAAGAAGGCGCTGTTTTTTCAGGAGGCCGAGGGCTACCGCAAAGATTTTCGAGACCACAGTTATTTCTTTATCAACGCCCGAAGTGGAAATTACTACTTCAATGACGCCAGCAAGCCCTTCAGCGACCAGCCGCGCTACACCCTGGACCCTGCCAAAAGCGACGATGCCTGGTTTTTCAGCACCATGAGCCCGGGCAATCGTGATAAATACAACCTCAATATCAACCACGACACCGCCTTGCAAGTCACCAAGGTCTGGTTCAACGTCATTGTTTACCAAGGCGAACAAAAAATCGGGCTGGTCGGTGCCGGGCTTGATCTGAGCAGCTTTCTCAAAGACTTCATGACGACGCAAGAGCCCGGCGTCACCCCCTTCATCCTGACCCAGACCGGGGCGATTCAGGCTCACCCCAACCCCAAGCTGATCGCCATCAATACGACCACCACCGCTGCCAACCTGGCGCAAACGCTGGCCGGGCAATTGCCGTCCGGGCCACAGCGTGAGGCCTTGGCTGCTGCCATGGCGCAGGCTCAGGCCAAGCCGGGCGAGGTCAGCACCCTGCGGGCCACGCTCGATGGCAAAGAACAACTGCTGGCGCTGGCCTACATGCCTGAGCTCAAATGGCACGTGGTGACCGCGGTGGATTTGAAGGCGGCACAGGTCATTGACCAGGGCTGGCTCAACAGCGTCATCGCCGCGCTGGTCGTGGTGCTGGCTGTGCTGTTGTTGGGCTTTGGCTACGCCGTGGAAAAACTGGTGCTGCAACCAGTGCGCAAACTGCAGAAATCGGCCTCAGCCATGGCGCAGGGTGATTTCAGCGTCTCCTTGCCTCCGCCCAGTCTGGATGAGTTGGGCGACCTGAGCCGTGCCTTTGCCACCATGGCCACCCAGATTCGCGGCAACACCGAAGAGCTGGAGCACAAGGTGCAGGCCCGCACCCAGGCGCTCGAGGAGGCGGGCCGGGACATCCAGCGCGCCTACCAGCAGATCAATGACTCCATCGACTACGCCAGCCTGATCCAGCGCTCGATTTTGCCCAACCGACAAATGACCCAATTGCTGGGCCCCCAGCAGTTTGTGCTGTGGCGCCCGCGTGATGTGGTGGGCGGCGACTTTTATATTTTTCGCCCAGAGGGCACGCGTTATCTGGTGGGCGTGGTGGACTGCGCCGGCCACGGTGTGGCCGGCGCGCTGATGACCATGCTGGCGCGTTCGGCGCTGGACCACGCCATGAACTTGGTGGGCATTGCCTCGCCCGCTGCCATTCTGAGCCATACCGACACCACCATGCGGGCGCTGCTGCAGCATGGTGACTTGCCGCGGGCCATTGCCACCAACATGGATGTGGGCTTGGCCTATGTGGACCAGGGCACCCGCACCCTGCGTTACTCGGGCGCCAAAATAAGCCTTTACCAGTGCGACGGTCACGAGGTCAAAGAGATCAAGGGGGCACGCCGGGCCATTGGCGACCGACGCCAGGGCAGCTACACCGATACCGACATCCGCATGCTGGCGGGCGTCACCTACTACCTGACGACCGACGGTTTCCTGGATCAGGCCGGTGGTGACCTGGGTTATGGTTTTGGCAACACCCGCTTTGCCCAATTGCTGTTGCAACATGCCTGCATGCCGATGGCGCAACAGGCCAGCGCGCTGGACCAGGTGCTTGAAGGCTACCGGGGCAGCTATCCGCAGCGCGACGACATCACGTTGCTATCATTCAGATTCGACTGAACAGGAACACCCCATGGAAACTATCGACATTTTTGAACTCAGGGAGCATTTCAGCCGAAGCAAGATCATGCTGTGTTTCAACGGCCCGGTTTCGCGCAGCCTGATTGAAGAAATCGGCAACGCCCTGAAAAACTACCTCCAGGCTGACCATGCCCAGCCGTCGGCCGCCATGGACGTGTTTGGCGTGTACGTGGAGATGACCCAGAACATCCGCCACTACGCCATGGGCCGTGGCTACGATGAGATGGACAGTTCGGCCACCGTGGTGGTGGCTCGGGACGATGACAAGCACTATGTGGTTCAGGCCGGCAACCTGGTGGAAAAAGCCGACGGCGAAGCCTTGTTGGCCCAGGTCAATGCGTTGGCGAAAATGGACAAGGTCGAGCTCAAAGCCCTCTACAAAACACAATTGCGCCAGCCTCGCAGTGAAGATGTGGTCAGCGGTGCCGGGCTGGGACTGATCGACATCGCCCGGAAATCTTCGGTTCCCCTGAGCGCCAGTCTGGCCGATCGCACCGATGGCCGCGCATTCTTTAGCCTGCGGACTGTGATATGACATTACTAATGACGAAAATAATGAGCAACTTAACCATTCAGGGCAGCCAATCGACCCCCAGCATCACGGCCGACTGGGCGCAAGGCCTGCTGTGCATGCAGGGCGACTCCTACCCGGAAAATTCGTTCGAGTATTTTGGTCCGATCGTCGACTGGATTGATCGTTTTCTCCAGCAAACCCAAACCCCCTTGCGCCTGGAGCTGCGGCTGGTGTACATGAACACCAGTTCGGTCAAGGTCATGATGGACATCTTTGACCTCCTGGAAGAATTCCATGGCCAAGGCCGTGAGATTCGCGTCGATTGGTACTACGACACGCGCAATGAACGGGTGGTGGAATTGGCTGACGAGTTCCGGGAAGACTGCAGCTTTCCATTTCTGATCACGCCCGATGACCGATAAACCGTTGCTGGAGCAGGATGAAGCAGAGTTGGGCCGACAGGCACAGATGTTGCTTGCAGACCCGGCGCACCACAACAATCCGCTGCGGGCACCGCTGGCCGCCATGCTTGAATTCAACCAAGCACATCAAATGCAATTGACCCGCTTGATCCGGATTTCTGACGGCTACCAGCACATCACCCGCCATCGCCATCTCACGCTGGAGCAGCAGTACGAGCGGCAACTGCACCGCCTGGAGAAGCTGGCGCGCATCTCTGACCGCTACCAGAACAGCCTACGCGAACTCAGCGTGTCGCTCAAGGATGCGTCGCAGCATGACGCGCTGACGGGTATGGGCAACCGCCGCCTCCTGATGGACCGGCTGCTGCAGGAAACCGAACGCGTCAATCGCAAGGGCACGCCTTATGTGTTGGGCATTCTGGATGTGGACCATTTCAAGAAAATCAACGACCGTTTTGGCCATGAAGCAGGTGACATGGCTTTGTGTGCGATTGCCCGCGCCATCGAAGGTGCTTTGCGGGAGTACGACCTGTGTGGCCGCTGGGGCGGCGAAGAATTCTTGATCGTGCTGCCTGAAACGTCGCTGGATTTCGGGCTGGAAATTGCGCAGCGAGTGTGTCGGTGCATTAAAAACATTCGGCTTGACTTTATGGACGACCCCATTGCAGCCAGTTTGGGGCTGACCGTTTACCGCCCCGGCGAGCGGTTTTCCGAAACCCTCAACCGGGCCGATGTGGCTTTGTTACAAGCCAAGTCAGGCGGTCGTGACCGGGTTGAGGTTGACTGAAGGGGGATTGCGTTTTTACCGCAGCAAATTCACAGTGTCTGGCATGCGCTGCGCCAGGCCAACGTCCGGAATCGGGCGGATGTGCCAGGCTTGCAAACGGGTTAAGCGCCAGGCCCGCAATCCATACAAGCCTCGACCATTTGCGGCCCAAGGTGCAGCTTATAGTTGAGGTCGCGCAGGGCGGTGCGCAGCCCTTCTTCAATGACCGGATGGTAGAAAGGCATATCCAACATGTTTGAGACAGTCATGCGTTGTTGCGCTGCCCAAGCCAGCAGATGCCCGATGTGCTCGGCGGCGGGGCCGAACATTTCCGCTCCCAGGAACAAGCCGCTACCCAGTTCACCATAAACTTTCAGAATACCCTGATTGCGCAGCATGACCCGGCTACGGCCTTGGTTCTCAAAGGACACGAGCCCGACGGCGAAGCGGTCCTTGTAGTGCTGGTCCAGCTGTTTCAGATTCAAGCCAACCGATGCCACTTGCGGGTCAGTGAAGACCACCGCCAGCGGCGTGCGGCGCAGGCCGGGTTGGATGTCGGGAAAACGCGCGGCATTCTCGCCCGCGATGCGGCCCTGGTCGGCCGCTTCATGCAACAGCGGGCTGTCGTCGCTGGCGTCGCCGGCCATAAAAACCGTGCTATTGCCACACTGCAGCGTGAAGCGGTCAAAAAGTGGCACGCCGCGTTCATTCAACTGCAAGCCCGTGTGTTCGAAGCCGAGACCGTCCACAGCGGGCACCCGACCCGTTGCCGCTAGCACGTAGTCGAACGGCTCGGTTCGCCAGACGCCGTCGCGATGCCGGTAGTTGACTTCGACCCCGGTGGCCGTTTCCTTGGCCGATTTCACCTGAGCCGAGGCATCCAGATAAAACTCGTGGTTGAAGGTCTGGTTGGCATCGTCCCGAATGGCCGGGTCCTGAATGCCGGCAATACCACCGCCCACACCAAACACCTTCACCTGCACACCCAAGCGGCTCATGGCTTGGGCCAATTCCAGCCCAAGCACGCCGGGGCCAAACACAGCCAGACTCGCCGGCAAGGCGGGCAAGTCGAAGACGTTTTCATTGGTCAGCAAATGCGCGCCCAACGCTTGCAGAACCGGGGGCAAGACCGGCGTGCTGCCGGTGGCGATAACGATGCGCTTGGCGTGAATCAGCTGGCCGTGCTCGGTGATCAGGGTGTTGGCACTTTGGAACTTGACCGTGGCACTTAACCGGTCACCTGGCGCAATGGCATCAATCGTTTCCAGCACAGCGTTGACAAAACGGTCGCGCTCGCGCTGCACGCGCGCCATCACGGCAGCCCCGTCAACCGTGACCGCCTGCACCTGCACCCCGAAAGCTGGTGCGTGGCGTGCCTGATGCGCGGCCTCAGCGGCAGCAACCAGCAATTTGCTTGGCATGCAACCCACACGCGCACAGGTTGTGCCATAGGCACCACCTTCGATCAGTAAAACGGAATCAGCGTGAGCGCGGGCGGCTCGGTAGGCGCCCATGCCGGCAGTGCCGGCACCCGCAATGGCGACTTCGACTTGAAGAGGTGTCATGCCAAGAAGTTTTTACAGGCGGTTACCGGCATCCTTGACTGCGTCTTTTGCGTCCTCGACGACTTCCTTGACATCGCCAAGTCGCCTTTCTGCTTTGCCTGAGACTTGTTTGTGGATGCCCTTGGCCTCCTGCTCTTCACTGCCAACGAGCTTTCCGGCTTGCTCCTGGACTTTACCGGCGATGTCTTTCACAGTGCCTTGGACTTGATTTTTGTTCATGGTGATGTTCCTTAGAAAGTGGGCGAATTGCGTCGCAAAACGAGTCAGTTGATGACTCTGCGGCGGATGTTATTCAGTCCCCATGCCTTCATCTGTGCGGTTGCGCACAAAGGGGTGAAATGGGCCACACCGATTTCAAGGACAACGCAGGGCAGAAGCTTGGTCCTCAGAAAGCGCTTTCGGCTTGCCAGACCTGGCGCCCTCAAAATGAAACCACGACGCCATCTCCGTCTGCCAGGCTTTGGTCACTGAACCGAGTTGTTGCTGAACCCGTCAAAATTTTGCCGTTCAGTCCCTGTGGCTGCGGCACACAAGCAGGCCTACCAAAAAGGCCAGGCCTGCGGCAATGCCGATCGCCTTCCAAGGTTCGTGGTGAACGTAATCATCTGCGGCGCGACCCGCCTCTGTCACTTTGGTGACGGTTGCCGCTTGCAGTTGGGCCAGGTCTTTTTTGTATTTGGCGATTTTGTCTTCCAGCCGGAAACGCAGGTCTGTGACGCTTTCGCTGGTTTGATCAGCGATCAGCTGCAAAATTTCTTGCGCGTCAGAAATCAGCAGTTTGATGTCTTCAATCAGAACGTGTGTGTTGACCGAATGCGTGTGGTTCATGGTAATTTTTCCATCAAAACTGAAATGTTACTTGAGTCCGGGCCGTCTCAATTGGCCGTCTCAATTGGCCGCACCAGCGGCAAGCGTTGGCGTGCTGTGGCGCCACCGCCCAGCGTCTTGAACAGCGTCATCTGGTTTTGCAGATAGGCCAGCCGGGTTTGCACCAGACCTTGTTGGGCGGCAAACAGGCTGCGCCTGGCATCGAGCCAGTCCAGCTGGTTGGCGGCACCGTGGTCAAGCCGCATTTGCGTCAGGTGGTTGCGCGATGTTTCGGCCTCCAGCAAGGCCTGGCTGGCTTGCAGTTGTTGCGCCAATGTGGCGCGACTGGCCAAGGCGTCAGCCACTTCGCGGAAGGCACTCTGGATGGATTTTTCATACTGCGCGACAGCAATGTCGCGCCCAACCCGGGAGGCGTCCAGGTTGGCCTGGTTGCGCCCGGCGTCAAAAATCGGCAGCACCAGTTGCGGTGCCAGCGTGAAGCCCCACGAGCCGCTCTTGAACAGCCCGGAGAGTTCCGAGCTGGCTGACCCGGCCCCGGCCGTCAGGCTGATGCGCGGGAAAAACGCCGCGCGCGCCGCGCCAATGTTGGCGTTGCTGGCAATCAGGTTTTGCTCGGCCTGGCGAATGTCGGGGCGACGCGTGAGCAGGTCTGACGGTAGCCCGGCGGGCAACTCGGCCAGTTGCAGCTGGTTCAGACTTTGCCGCGCCAAGTGCACCCGGCTGGCCTCGTTGAGCGGCTGGCCCAACAGCAGCACCAAGGCGTTTTCGTCCAACGCGCGCTGGCGCGTTTGCTGGGCCAGCGTGATGCGGTTGCTCTCGAGCAGGGTTTGTGCGCCGCGCAATTCGAAATCAGACGCCGCACCGTGCTTGATTTTGAGTTCCACCAGCTTGAGGGATTCCTCACGGGAACCCATGGTTTGGCGTGAGACGGCCAGCAGTTCCTCATCTGCCAGCAGGTTCAGCCAGCTTTGCGCCACCGTGGCAATCAGGCTGATTTGGGTGGTTTGGCTGGCCTCGGTGCTTGCCAGGTACTGGGCCAGGGCCTGTTCCTTGAGGCTGGCGACACGGCCAAAAAAGTCGATCTCGTAGGCGGTCACGGTCAGCCCTGCGGCGTAGGCGCTGTTGCTGTCCCCGTTGCTGCCGGGGGTGCGCGAGCCCGACGCGGCGGCGTTCAGGGTGGGAAACTGGTCGGCGCGGCGAATGCCAAGCTGCGCTTGGGCCTGCGCGATGTTGAGCAAGGCCACCCGCAGGTCGCGGTTGTTGGCCAAGGCGGTGTCAATCAGCTGGCGCAGCGTGGGGTCGGTGAAGTAATCTTGCCAGGCCAGAAGTGCGACGTTTGAGGCCGTGCTGCTTGCTGTCGCGCTGGCATTGACGCTGGCTGACGCAGGCCACTGTGCAGACACTGGCGCGTCGGGGCGCTCGTAGCTTGGCATAAGGGTACAGCCTGCTATAAATATAGTAGCTGCTTGCGCAATTAACATAAGGGCTAGAGGCCTAAAAGGCTTGTAAATATTACTCATGCGAATGCACTCCCATGTGTTCGGCTTGTGCGGCATGCACTTGCTGTTGACGAGCGCTGTCTTTGAACAGGCTGCGCACCACTACGAAAAAGATCGGCACAAACACCACCGCCAAAATAGTGCCGGTGAGCACGCCGCCAATCACCCCGGTGCCAATCGCGCGCTGGCTGGCAGAACCCGCGCCGCTCGACAAGGCCAGCGGCAGCACGCCCAGCGTGAAGGCCATGGAGGTCATCAGGATGGGCCGAAACCGCAGGTGCGCGGCCTCCAGGGCGGCGGCCACCACGCTCTTGCCCTGGGCTTGCAGGTCTTTGGCGAACTCGATGATCAAAATCGCGTTCTTGGCCGACAGGCCGATGATGGTGATCAGGCCAACCTGAAAGTACACGTCGTTTGAGTAGGACCGCAGCAGCGTGGCCAAAATTACCCCCAGCACGCCCAGCGGCACCACCAGCACCACCGCGAGCGGAATGGTCCAGCTCTCGTACAAAGCCGCCAGACACAAAAACACCGACAAAATCGCAAAGGCGTACAGGATCATGGCTTGTGAGCCGCCCAGTTTTTCCTCGCGCGAGGTGCCGGTCCACTCAAAACCAAAGCCCGCTGGCAACTGGCTGGCCAGCGCTTCCATCTCAGTCAGCGCGGCACCCGTGCTGAAGCCGGGGGCGGCGCTGCCGCTGATGCGCATGGCGGGGTAGCCGTTGTAGCGCACGGTTTGCATGGCGCCGGTC
>JBBQSS010000035.1:0-19098 GCA_038213665.1 Burkholderiales bacterium
ACCCTGCTGGCCAGTTTTTATTTTGGCCTGATTCCCGGTCGGGGGTGAGGTGAAACGCCACGCGGTGTCACGTCAAAGAATGTAGACAAACACAAACAAAATCAGCCAGACCACGTCCACAAAGTGCCAGTACCAGGCCACGGCTTCAAATGAAAAATGGTTGTGTTCCGTGAAGTGCCCCTTCATGCCACGCCCAAGCATGACCATCAGCATGATGGTGCCCAGCGTCACGTGCATGCCGTGGAAACCGGTCAGGACGTAGAACGTGGCGCCATAGACCCCGGCCCCAAGGGTCAAACCCATCTCGGCGTAAGCGTGGGCATATTCATACACCTGAAAACCCATGAAGGTCATGCCCAGCAGCACCGTCATGGCCAAACCCAGCGTCATCTGGCTTTGTTTGCCTTTGATCAGGCCCCAATGCGCCCAGGTCAGGGTGGCGCCTGAAGTCAACAGCAACATGGTGTTGATGGCAGGAATGCCCCAGGCGTGCATCGGCATGAAGGGGTCACCCATGGGGCCCGCACTTGGCCAGGCACTGGTGAATTTTTCATAAGGCGTGAACAGGGCCTCGTAGCCACCCAATTCAGGCAAGGAAATTTGGCGAATGTAGTACAACGCACCAAAAAAACAGGCAAAAAACATCACCTCGGAAAAGATGAACCACACCATGCCAATGCGGTACGAGCGGTCTTCCCACGGGGTGTAGACCCCACGCACGTTTTCACTGATCAGCTCACCAAACCAGCCCACCACCACATAGAGGATCAAGGCCGCACCGATCAGCATGCTCCAGATGCCGGGCGGCGTGCCGTTGATGCGAAAAACGAAACCCAGCGCCAGCAAAAAAATACCCACGGATAAAAACGTGGAATAGTGGCTGGCAGCAGGCACAAAATAATGGCCGCGAGCAGTGGGTTGGGTTGCATGTGTCATTTTTTTTCTTCACAGTCAGCTTTTTGCCTTGATGGCCTCGAAAAATGTGTATGACAGCGTCACCGTGCCCAAGTCATGATCGATCTTGGGGTTCACCACAAAGACGACCGGCATGGTGCGGGTTTCACCCGGCTGGAAGGTCTGCTGTTCAAAGCAAAAACATTCCAGCTTTTCAAAGTGCGCCGCAGCCACTGCGGGCGTGATGCTGGGAATGGCCTGGCCCACAAACACCTGGTCACTGGTGTTTGTCACGGTGTAATTCATGCGCGAAATGGCACCCGGATGAATGCGTATGGAGAACTGTTCGGGCTTGAACGTCAAACCCACACCGGGCATGGCATGGCTCAAAAACTCCACACTGACCGACCGGGACAAGTCAACCTGGGTGTTTTGATCGGCCACCATGGCCACCTTGTTGGTTTTGCCATTGAGTCCGGTGAGCTGGCAAAACACGTCATACATGGGCACCATGGCAAAGCCAAAACCCACAAAGAAAAGCGCCACAAACCCCAGCTTGACCGCCATGCGTACATTGCTGCGCTGGCGGTCAACGGCTGAGGGGTTGGTCAGAAGGGGCGGTATTTCCATATGGAACCCAGAAAGATCGCCAACACAAGCGCGCCAAAAATGTAACCCAGCCGCTTGTTGCTGCGCTTGCGCTTGTCCCATTCGGCGGCGTCAAACGCCTTGTTGTTTGGCTCGGGGGGGGTCATCGACATCTCATCTCTCCCGCTCACTTGATGACCGGAGGGGTCTCGAAGGTGTGATAAGGCGCGGGGGACGGCACCGTCCATTCCAGGCCCTCGGCACCTTCCCATGCCTTGTCGCCCGCTTTTTCACCACCGCGAATGGTTTTCACCACGTTGTAGACAAAGATCAAGTGTGAGGCGCCCAGGATGAAGGCGCCTATGCTGGAGAGCATGTTCCACTCGGCAAACATCACCGGGTAGTCAGGAATACGGCGTGGCATGCCCGCCAGTCCCACAAAAAACTGCGGAATAAAGGTCAGGTTAAAGCCCACCACAGTCACCCAGAAGTGCCATTTGCCCATGGTTTCGTTGAGCATGTGGCCGGTCCACTTAGGCAGCCAGTAATACACCGCGGCCATCGCCCCCATCACCGCCGAGGGGTAAAACGCATAGTGGAAATGCGCCACCAGAAAATAAGCGTTGTGATACTGCGGGTCGGCCGCCGCATCCGACAAGGCCAGGCCGGTCAAACCACCCCAACCAAACAGCACCAGAAAACCCAAGGCAAACAACATGGGCGTCTCAAACGACATTGAGCCCTGCCAGATGGTGGCAATCCAGCAGAAGAACAGCACCGCCAGCGGGAACGAAATCGCCATGGTGATGTACATGAAGTAGATCTGGCTACCCAGCGACATGCCGCTGGTGAACATGTGGTGCGCCCACACGATCAGACCCAGACCGGCAATCGCCCAAAAGGAATACACCTGCGCCTTGTAGCCATAAATCGGCTTGCGGGCAAAGGCTGAAAACACGTGGGGGAGCGCGCCGGCAATCGGCAACAGCAGCACATAGACCTCGGGGTGCCCCATGAACCAGAAGATGTGTTGCCACAGCACCGGGTCACCGCCACCGGCGGCGTTGAAGAAGTTGGTGCCAAAGTGACGGTCCATCAGCACCATGGTCACACCCCCGGCAAACACCGGCATGATGGTGATGAGCAGCACTGCAGTCATCAGGAAACCATGGGCAAACAGCGGCATTTTCATGAGGGTCATGCCGGGTGCGCGCATGTTCAAAATGGTCACGATCACATTGATGGAGCCCAGAATGGACGACACACCCAACATGTGAATGGCAAAAATGGCAAAGTCCATGCCCCAGCCGCTTTGGATCGACAGCGGTGCATAGAGCGTCCAACCGGTGTCCACGGCGCCTGGGCCAATGCCCATCAGGCCCAGAAAGAAAGGCAGCGTCAGCATGATGGCGGCCGGCGGCAAAATCCAGAAACCCCAATTGTTCAAGCGCGGCAAGGCCATGTCAGGTGCGCCAATCATCATGGGCAGCATGTAGTTGGCCAAACCGGTGGCCGCCGGCATGGCAAAACCAAACACCATGACCAAGCCGTGCAAAGTGATCAGCTGGTTGAACAACTCGGGCTGCACAAACTGCAAGCCCGGCTGGAACAACTCAAGCCGCACCACCAAAATCATGGCGCCACCGACAAACAGCATGGCAAATCCGAAGATCAGGTACATGATGCCGATGTCTTTGTGGTTGGTGGTTTCCAGCCAGCGAACCCAGCCGCCTTTGTAATGCCCGTCATGAGAATCACTGACCGGTATGCCGTGTGCCATATCGTGTGCCATTGCCTACTCCTTGTACTTGAATGTCTGAAACTGTGCGTGGCGCAATCACTGTGCCTTGGCAAGCACCGCTTTGGCGACTGGCTCTGCGGTTACCACAGGTGTTGCTGGTGTTGCTGGTGTTGCGGCCGGGCTGGCAAGCGCTGCCATGGCCTTTTTGCTGGCCAGCCATGTGGTGAATTCTTCCTGGCTCACCACATTCACCACCACCGGCATGAAGCCGTGCTCTTTGCCGCACAACTCCGAACATTGGCCGCGGTAGGTGCCGGTTTTTTCAACTGTGGCCCAAAACTCACGCAGGAAACCCGGCACGGCGTCACGCTTCACCCCAAAGGCCGGCACCCACCAGCTGTGGATCACGTCGTTGGAGGTGGTGATGAAGCGCACCTTTTTCCCCACCGGCAGCACCAGCGGGTTGTCGACTTCCAGCAGGTAGTGCTCGCCCTTGGCAACACCGGCGTCGATCTGGTCGCGCGGTGTGGTCAGGCGGCTGGTGAAGCTGACGCCCTCGGCCGGAAACTCGTATTGCCACAGCCATTGGCTGCCGGTAACCTTGACCACCAGTTCCGCATCGGTCTTGGTGTCTTCGTACATCACAACGGCATGGTAGGCCGGGATACCAAACACCACGTAATCAATGAACGCCAGCACGAAAAAAGGGGACAACACCCATAGCCACTGCTTGCGATTGCCTGGCCCGCTGTAAGCCGCAGCCTTGTACCCGGCACCCTTGCGGTGGGTGCGAAATGAGTAGATCAACACCGCAAACACCAAAAAAAACAGAACCAAAATCACCGCCATCACCAGGTTGTGCATGTGCAGCGTTTCGCGCGCGATCGGCGTCACGGGCTCCGGAAAGTTAAACGCATAACCAGCCAAGGCCGCAGCAGAGCCCAAGGCCAGCAAAACGCTCAAGCCAAACTTGTACAAGCTACGCATAAATCGCGGTCCTTCAGATGGGGGGTGTGGTCACACGAAACCCGCCGTTTGACATTTATCAAACAACTTTGTCAGATCATCCCGCACGAACCGGCAGAAAACTACACGGGGAAACCCGATATACCGCCCCTGGGATGTGGCAAGGCATAACACCCCGGTGTACGGCAAGGAGTTGCGATGCGCCGCGAGGCGCGAGGCGCGCGCTTTGACAAGCCAAACAAGCGACTTGCAACGACGCAGTGTGCCCAAATCCGCCGCAGCAAATTGGGGAAGTTATTTCTTGCCACAGCCCTGCCCCTTACAGGCAAATCGGGCCTCAGGGGGTCCAAAAAATGCGGGCGGTCGGCCATACCAGCAGCAGCACGATCACCACTGGCGCAATCGTCCAGGCGATTTCAACCGCCAGCGAGCTGTGAAAATTCACACGCCCGGGGGTCCGGCCCCGGTGATGACGCCAGGCCGCCCAAAGCAAGGCGGCAAACGACAGCACAAAAATCAGCAGGCAAACCACCATCAGCGCCCAGCGAAAGCCGAATTCAGTCATCCTCACCGCCCCTGCGTGATGTGGCCACACCCGTTGATTTGCTGCGCGCCAGCGCGGCACGCATCGCATCCAGAGAAATTTCACTTTGGGCGCTGACAGTCAAGCGCGGCACCGGCTTGAACGCATGACCGTAAACCACTTCAAACGTCAGTTGCAGAGGCTGTCTGGCCACGGCTGCCAGCAGCTCGGCCTGCCAGCGCCGTCCGCGCAAGGCGGGGAAACGCCCGACATGCAAATTGCGCCCCAGGCCACGCAGCTCTTGCAGCAGCCGCTCTGGGCTCTCGAACGTGAGCGTGATGCGCTCCATGTCCATCACCGGCTCGGCAAAACCCGCAGCCACCAGCATGTCGCCCCAGTCGTGCATGTCGGTGAATTCATGGCTGGGGGCTGGCCACCCCAAAGAGCGGTAAAGTGCGCGCAGCTCCAGCAGGGTGTCAGGGCCCAGACAAGAGAACATCAAAAACCCATTCACCTGCAAAGCGCTGTGCCATTGCGCCATCAGCGCTTGCGGGTCAGCCGCCATGTGCAGGCTCATGTTGGCCCATAGCATCTGGGCCGGCTGCGTCACCTGCGTGCTGACCTGTGCTTGCGCTTGCAACCAGCGCTGGGCGGTCCACCAAGGCTGCGCCAGGAGACGTTTGACATGTTGCGCGCGCGCGTGGGTCTCCAGCACGGTGCACGTGGCTTTCGGGTAACGCTCGGCCAACAGGCCATGCGCCTGCAAGCCGCCGTTGAGCGGCGTCCAATGCAGCCAGCTGTCGGGTTGCTGTTTGATCCAGTCCAGGCGTTCTTGCATGCGCCTGGCCACTTCTTCATGCAGCCAGGGCGACTCGCTGGCGGGCAGCTCGAGCCAGCGGCGGGCCGCCTGGGGGTCAATGGTGGGGGGGTGAAGATTTGCCATGGCTGAAATTGATGTGCCGCGAGTATATTGAGCCATGTTGACCAAGTTGTTCTCAGGGCTGATGGCCGCGCTGCCCAGCCAGTGCCGGGTGTGTCACCGCTGGCCGACCCACGCCGTGTGTGAAGACTGCGTGGGGCAGTTTGCCCAACCGCAGCAGCGCTGCAAAACCTGCGCCCTGCCCTTGCCGCAGGGCATGCCGCAATGTGGCGCTTGCCTGAAACACCCACCGCCGCTGGACCTTTGCCTGGCCGCTGTGGCTTATGCCTACCCGTGGTCGGCGCTGGTGGCAGACTTCAAATTTCATGACCAGTGTGGCCTGGTGCGCAGTTTTACCAGCCTGATGCAAGCCACGCCCTGGGTCGAGCCCACATTGGACGCCGCAGACCTGGTGCTGCCCATGCCGCTCTTTCCGCAACGCCTGGTCAAGCGTGGCTACAACCAGGCGCTGCTGCTGGCGCGCGCCATGCACGCTGACAAGACGCGCGCCGATGTGCTGCTGCGCATTCAAGACACACCCGCGCAGCACACCCTCAAGCGTCAACAACGCCTGAGCGTGCTAAACCATGCCTTTGCACTTGACCCGCTGCTGGCCCACCTTGTCAAGGGTGCCCGCATCGTGCTGGTGGATGATGTGATGACCACCGGCGCCTCGCTTGATGCAGCAGCGCGTGTGCTGCGCGCTGCCGGGGCCAGCCACATCACGGGTCTGGTCTTTGCGCGCACCGAATGATTCGGTTGGGCGACAATTCAGCCATGTTTCATATTGTTCTGGTTGCGCCCGAAATCCCCCCCAACACCGGCAACGTCATCCGCCTGGCGGCCAACACCGGCTGCACCTTGCACCTGGTGGAGCCGCTGGGGTTTTCCATGGAAGACAAGCACATGCGCCGTGCCGGGCTGGACTACCACGAATACGCCACCGTCACGCGCCACGCCGATTGGCAGGCGTTTCTGGACGCTGAGCAGCCCGCGCCAGCGCACCTGTTTGCCATGACCACCCGCGCCAGCCAAAGTGTGTTTGAGGCGCGCTTTGCACCCGGCGACTATCTGGTGTTTGGCTCGGAAACCAAGGGGCTGAGTGAAGCCGTGCGCCAGTCTTTTGCGCCTGGGCAAGCCATCAAACTGCCGATGTTGGCCGGGCAGCGCAGCCTGAACCTGTCCAACGCGGTGGCTGTGACGGTGTTTGAAGCCTGGCGGCAAAATGGTTTTGCCAACACCACCCAACATCTGCAAGTGACCTAACTTTCATGGACTCATGCCCGCTCTCGAGACAGACAAGTTATTTCACGTTAACTTTCATGGACTCATGCGAGTGCGATTCAAACTGCTGTGGCATCTTTGAAGAAGTCAAGGCCTCAGGTCAAACCCGACGCAGCGTATTAAACCCGGCCCGGTGACTGGGCTATGCGCATGCGGTTTCGGGGTGAAAACACGCGCGGAATTGACGCTGCGGTATGCGAGCACTTATTGACGCGCGCCTTTCACCCCAAAGCCCGGTCACACAACCCAATCACTGTGCCTAGCGTTTTGTGGGCCAGAAATTCTGAGTCAACGGTGCACATCAATTTGCGCCACTTCCAACTCAGACACTTTTGGATCCCCCCCCACCACCGTGATGCATGCCTTAACCCAATAGACGCGCCTGAGTGCGTCGGGTAAAAACCATTCATCTGAAGCACACGTCACTTTGAATCGCACCCAACTCACGCCACCCACGGGACAGACAAGTTATTTCACATTAAAACCAGAGGTTTTCAGACCCTGGCCCGTTCACGAAAAATTTATAATAAATTAGCCTCTAGCCCTTATATAACAAGCGCAAGCAGCTATCTTTAACATAGCAATTCTCACACGGCATCAAAGAGCAACTTGACCCCGGTGAGGAACATCCCGGCGTACAAAAACCGGTAAAACAGCACTTGGCTGATGCGCCGCGCCAGCCGCACACCCACCCACACGCCAATCGGCGCAATTGGCAACAACACCATGGACGTGGCAAAGTTGCGCCAGTCCAGCAGCCCCAACCAGGCGTAAGGCAGCCACTTGGCGAGGTTGATGACAAAAAAGAAAAACGCCATGGTGGCGGTGAAGCGAATCGGGGACAGCCGCATCGGGATCATGTAGGCATTGACGGGCGGGCCGCCGGCATGGGCGATGAAGCTGGTAAAGCCCGAGGTGGCCGTCAAAACGGCACCCAGCCAACGCGGCGGTGGCGGGCTGTCGGCCTTGGGCGCAAACAGCAGGCGCTGCGCCAGAAACAGCAAAGTAAAGCCGCCCACAATGCCCGCCACCGTGTGGGCGTTGAGCAGCTTGAACAGCAACGCGCCAATCACAATGCCCACCAGCCCCCAGGGGATCAGGAACTTGAGCAGCTTCAGGTCAAAATCCTTGCGAAATGCCGCCATGCCCAGCACGTCCATCAGCAACAACACCGGCATCAAAATGGCCGCCGCCTGCGGCACACTCACCGCCAGCGCCATCATCGGCACCGCCAGTGAACCAAAGCCGGCGCCAAAGCCACTTTTGCTCACCCCCAGCAGCAGCACGGCAGGCACGGTGACCAGGTAAAAGTAGGGCTCGGTAATGAAAGGATAAGTTTCGGGCAAGACCATGGCGCGACAATTTGAAAATGAACACTGCCAGCATTGACAACATCCAGCATTGGGGGGAAACCCTGCGTTTTACCGTGGAACTTGCAGGAACCGCAGCGTTTGCATTGTCGGGGGTTCTGGTGGGCGCGCAAAAGCGCCTGGATGCCGTGGGCGTCTGCGTGGTGGGGTTTCTGACGGCGTTTGGCGGCGGCACGCTGCGCGACTTGTTGCTTGACGAGCGACCTTTTTTTTGGGTTCGCCACGTCGAGATGTTGTGGGGGGTGCTGGCCCTGTGCTTGCTGGCCATGCTGTTCATGCGCAGCCACCATTTTGATTTGACGCGCAAGGCCATTGAGTGGCCGGACGCCCTGGGCCTGGGCCTGTTCACTGCCACTGGCGTACACCAGGCATTTGTCGGCCAGACACCCGCCCTGGTGGCGGTGCTGATGGGCTTGATCACTGGCGTGTTTGGCGGTGTGCTGCGCGACATTGTGTGCAACGACATTCCAGCCGCTTTCAGCGACCACCGGCCCTACGCGGTGTGTGCCTTTGCTGGCGGCTGGGCTTACGTGGGCTTGTGGCAACTGGGCACCCCGAATTGGGTGTCTTTGGTGGCGTGTGTGGCCGTCACGGCAGGTTTGCGCGGCATGGCCGTGTGGCGCAACTGGCAACTGCCGGTCTGGCGGATTGATTAAACAGGTGCAGGTGACAATTGGCTTCTTTTAGACTACGCGCTGATGGCGACGAACAATATGACAACACATGTACTGGATCAATACCAACAAAAGCTCGGCACCGCCGACAAGGCCGCCGGCCTGATCAAGTCGGGTGACGTGGTGTTCATGGGTGAATTCGCCCAGAACGTGGAAGCCGTGGACGCAGCCCTTGCGTTAAGAAAACAGGAGCTCAGAGAGGTGGTCCTGATCACCACCACCCGCGCCAAACCTCTCAAGTGCGTCGAAGTCGATCCGGGCCGGGAGTCGTTCATCTGGAACGACTGGCATTTCTCCGGTCTGGCCCGCAAGAATGGCGAACTCGGCCTGGCCAGCTACATCCCGCTTTGCTACCACCAGGGCCCAAAGAACGTCATGCTGTACGAGGAGCCCGATGTGGCCGTGGTCCAGGTCACACCGATGGATGCGAACGGTTTCTTCAACTTTTCGACCAGCTGCTCGTTGACCCCGTCCTACTGCCGCAAGGCCGCAAAGGTCGTGGTCGAGGTGAACACGAAGACACCTCGGTGCCTGGGTGGCCTGGACGAATCCATCCACATCTCCCAGGTTGACATGGTCGTTGAAGGCCCCAACAGCCCCCTGCTGCAGCTCCCCGCCGGCAAGACAAGCGAAGTCGACCGGATGATTGCCAACCACGTCATGGCGCTGCTTGAAGACGGCTCGACAATCCAGCTCGGCATCGGCGCGCTGCCCAACATTGTGGGTGCCATGATTGCGCAAAGCGACTTGAAGAACCTGGGTGTGCACACCGAAATGCTCGCCGACTCCTATGTCGACATGTACGAGGCCGGGCGGATCACCGGCAAGCGCAAGGCCATAGACATTGGCAAGATGGTCTACACCTTTGCCATGGGTACGCAAAAGCTTTATGACTTTCTTGACAACAACCCGGCGGCAGCGATCTTCCCGGCGTCGTACACCAACGACCCTTGTGTCATTGGTCGCAACCCCAAAGTGGTTGCCATCAACAACGCCATCGAGATCGACCTCTTCACGCAGGTCTCCAGCGAGACCGCAGGGCCACGCCAGATTTCGGGAACCGGGGGGCAGCTCGATTTCATTCTTGGGGCCTACAACTCCGACGGGGGCAAGGGGCTTATTTGCATCAACTCGACCTTCACCAAGAAGGACGGCACGATCGGCTCACGCATCGTGCCGACGCTACTCCCCGGAACAATCGTCACTTGCCCGCGTTCGATCGTGCACTATGTCGTGACCGAATTTGGCTGTGCGCAGATGAAGGCCAAGTCGACCTGGCAACGCGCCGAAGCGCTGATTGACATCGCACATCCTGATTTCAAGGATGAGCTGGTCAGGCAAGCCGAGTCCTTGGGCATTTGGCGTCGCGCCAACAAGATCCTGTAAATTGACCCCGACCAACGTCATGTTCAGCCCATCCCAAGCCGACGTTCGTCGATTTTTTTGTACTGCCTATGCCAAAGCCCGGGCAGGACAAGCCATGGAAGCGATTGAAACCATCGCCAGCCTGTGGATTGACGAGCACCCTGAGTACCACGCAGAACTGGCAGATGTGGATGTGGCCCTGGCCACCATGGGGCGCATGGAAGACGGCAAAACCAACGGTTTTTTGCATTTGTCCATGCACCTGTCCATCAGCGAGCAGTGCAGCATTGACCAGCCACGCGGCATTCGCCAAGCCGTGGAATTGCTTACCCACCGCCGCGATTCATTGCATGAAGCGCACCACGCCGCCATGGACTGCCTGGGGCAAATGATCTGGGAAAGCCAGCGCGCCGGGCGGCCACCAGACGGCCAAGCGTATGTGGCCTGTGTGCAGCGCCACGCCACCCACGACTGAGACGCTGTTACTTGAGGCGCTCGCGTTGTACGGTCTGCATCTCACCGGGCAAACCGCCCACGTAGTCGGCCAGCACCTTCAGGTCCGCGCTGGAAAACTGCTTGGCAATGCCGCCCATCAACGGGTGGCTGCGGCCAATCATCGGCTTGTCGGTGGTTTTGTAGGCGCGCAGGGCCACGTACAAATAGTCGCTGTGCTGCCCGGCAATCTTGGGGTAGGCCGGGTCAATGGGTTTGCTCAAATTCGCGCCGTGGCAAGAGGCACAAGCGCCTTTGGCCACCAGCTCTGCCACTTTGGCCGAGCCCTCTGGCGCAGTCGCCGGCACTGTGGCGCCGGTGCCGCTGCCTGAATAAAAGGCGGCCAGGTCCGCGATGTCCTGGTCACTCAAGCTCGACGCCAGCGTGCGCATAGAGGGGTGTTTGCGCTCACCTGATTTGTACGCGTGCAACGCCGCCCGGATGTAACCCGCGCCCTGACCATTGATTTTGGGGACCTGATGCACCTCGGGAAAACTGATGTGGTAGCCTTTGATGCCGTGACAGCCCACGCACCACGCATTTTTTTGGGCGCCAGCGGCAGCATCCCCCTTGATGTCTTGCGCGTCAGCCGCCGCAGCGCTCACAAAAGCGACAAACAGAGACGACACGGTTAACAGAATTTTGTTCATTTTGCTAAGACAATCCAAAAAGGGGCATTGTTTGATTTGATAAATGTCAAACGAGTATAGGAAGCCAACAGATGTTCGCACCATGGTGTAAACCCCATAAGAACGACACCGACGCCCCCCCGAATTCACCTTCTCCCACGGCCGCTTGACCCCATTTACAACGCACACCCCATGAAATTTCAAGGCACCCAAAACTACGTCGCCACCGCTGACTTGATGCTCTCGGTTAACGCTGCCATCACCCTGCAGCGCCCGTTGCTGGTCAAGGGCGAGCCCGGCACCGGCAAAACCATGCTGGCCGAAGAAGTGGCCACCGCGCTGAACTTGCCGCTGCTGCAATGGCACATCAAATCCACCACCAAGGCGCAACAAGGCTTGTATGAATACGACGCCGTGAGCCGCCTGCGCGACTCCCAACTCTCCAGCCTGGACGGCGGTGAGCGCGTGCGCGACATCCACAACTACATCGTCAAAGGCGTGTTGTGGCAAGCGTTCACGGCAGAGCAGCCGGTGGCGCTGCTGATTGACGAAATCGACAAGGCCGACATTGAATTCCCCAACGACTTGCTGCGCGAAATCGACCGCATGGAGTTTTATTGTTATGAAACCCGTGAACTCGTCCGCGCCAAACACCGGCCGCTGGTGTTCATCACCTCCAACAACGAAAAAGAGCTGCCCGATGCCTTTTTGCGCCGCTGCTTCTTTCACTACATCAAGTTCCCCGATGCAGTGACCATGAAACAGATTGTGGACGTGCACTTTCCCGGCCTGAAAGCCGAACTGCTTAGCGCTGCCATGAAGACGTTTTTTGACGTGCGCAACCTGCCGGGGCTGAAAAAGAAACCGTCTACCAGTGAGTTGCTGGACTGGTTGAAGCTGCTGATGGCGCAAGACATTCCTTTGTCAGCCCTGCAAACGCAGGACGACAAGGTGGCGGTGCCGCCGCTGGTGGGTGCGCTGCTGAAAAACGAGCAGGATGTGACGCTGTTTGAAAAACTGGTGTTCATGCAAAGCCGGAATCGGTGAATTTTGGTTGCGGGAAACCATGGCGCATGAATGGCGCATCGGTCTTCGCTGTGCGGTAGCCAGCAAAAAAAGGACTGGCCACCCACCATCCGCTACAAATAATATAGCTACTAACGCTTTATTAACAAGCGCTACAGCCAGATTAGGCTAAATATTTCCTTTCCTCACCCTGTGCTCCATCACCAGCGCATAAATCGCCGGAATCACCGCCAGCGTCAACACGGTTGAAGAAATCATGCCGCCGACCATGGGCGCAGCAATGCGGCTCATCACCTCGGAACCTGTACCGGTGCCCCACATGATCGGCAGCAAACCGGCCATGATGGCCACCACCGTCATCATCTTGGGGCGCACGCGCTCCACGGCACCCTCCATCACCGCCTCATACAGGTCAGCCACGCCGGGCTCGCGCCCTTCTGCACGGCAGCTCACCTTGATGGCTTCCCAGGCATGGTCCAGGTAAATCAGCATGATCACGCCGGTTTCTGCCGCTACGCCTGCCAGGGCAATGAAACCCACTGCGACGGCCACCGACAGGTTGTAATTCAGCGCCCACATCAGCCAGACCCCGCCCACCAGCGCAAACGGCACCGAGAGCATGACGATCAGGGTTTCTGTGATGCGCCTGAAATTCAGGTACAGCAGCAAAAAGATGATCAGCAACGTAACCGGGATGACGACCTTCATCTTTTCTATCGCCCGTTCCATGTACTCAAACTGACCGCTCCAGGTGACGTAATAGCCGTTTGGAAAGATGACCTGTTTGGCGACTGCGGCTTTGGCATCGCGCACATAGCCACCAATGTCACGGTCACGGATGTCGACGTAGATGTAGGCCGACAACAGCGCGTTTTCAGTGCGGATGCCGGGCGCGCCTTTCGCCACCACCACTTTGGCCAATTGACCCAGCGGAATTTGCGCGCCATCCATGGTGGGGATCAGCACCTCACGCGCAATTTGCTGCGGGTCGCCGCGTAATTCACGCGGGTAACGCACGGTCACGCCAAAACGCTCACGCCCCTCCACCGTGGTGGTGACCATCTCGCCGCCGAGTGCGGTGCCCACCACGTCCAGCAGGTCGCCTACGGCCAGGCCGTAACGGGCCAGTTGCATGCGATCGGGCTCAATGTTCAGGTAAAAACCACCGGTGATGCGCTCGGCAAAGGCGCTGGTGGTGCCGGGCACAGTTTTGACCACGGACTCAATCTGCTTGGCCAGTTTTTCCATTTCATCGAGGTCTTTGCCAAACACCTTGATGCCAATCGGCGTGCGAATGCCGGTGGAGAGCATGTCAATGCGCGCCTTGATCGGCATGGTCCAGGAGTTGGCCACGCCGGGGAACTGCAGCGCTTGGTCCATCTCGGCAATCAGTTTGTCGATGGTGAGGCCTGCGCGCCATTCGGACTCGGGTTTGAGGTTGATCACCGTCTCAAACATCTCGGTGGGTGCCGGGTCGGTGGCGGTGTTGGCGCGCCCGGCCTTGCCCCAAACCGAGGCGACTTCGGGAAAGCTCTTGATGATCTTGTTTTGCGTTTGCAGCAGCTCGGCGGCTTTGGTGATGGACATGCCGGGCAACGAGGCTGGCATGTACAGCAAGCTGCCTTCATTGAGGGTGGGCATGAATTCAGAGCCCAGTTTGGATGCCGGATAGTAAGACACGCCCAGCACCAGCAGCGCCAGCATAACAGTCACTTTTTTATAGCGCATCACGCTTGCGATGATTGGCCTGTAAGCCCAAATGAGTGCAATATTGACCGGGTTCTTTGACTCCGGCAAAATCTTGCCACGGATGAACAACAGCATCAACACCGGCACCAGCGTGACTGACAGCAAGGCCGCGCTGGCCATGGCAAAAGTCTTGGTGTAGGCCAGCGGTGAGAACAGGCGACCTTCCTGGCCTTCGAGCGCGAACACCGGCAGGAAGGACACCGTGATGATCAGCAGGGAGAAAAACAGGGCGGGACCGACTTCTTTGCAGGCCTCCAATATGGCGTTGAAGCGGGCTTGCTGACTGGGGGCGTGGTGGTTAGGCGCCGTTTCAGCGCCCGCCTTGTGCTCCAGCCGCTCCAGGTGTTTATGGGCGTTTTCGATCATCACAATCGCCGCGTCGATCATCGCACCGATGGCAATGGCAATGCCGCCCAGGCTCATCAGGTTGGAACTCATGCCCAGCAGCCGCATGGCAATGAAGGCCATCAGAATGCCCACCGGCAACATCAAAATGGCCACCAAAGCGCTGCGCACATGCATCAAAAAGATGACGCACACAGCGGCCACGATGAGTGATTCTTCAACCAGCGTGCGCTTCAGGGTGTCAATGGCGCGGTTGATAAGTTCCGAGCGGTCGTACACGGTTTGCACGCGCACGCCAGCGGGCAGTCCGGGGCCAATCTCGGCAATCTTGTCTTTGATATTGGCAATGACCTCGAGTGCATTCTGTCCGTAGCGCGCCATGACAATGCCGGACACCACCTCGCCCTCGCCATTCAACTCGGTGATGCCACGGCGCTCATCAGGTGTGAGCTCGACCCGCGCAATGTCGCGGATCAGCACTGGCGTGCCCTTGTCGGCCTTGACCACCAGCATGTCAATGTCGCTCTTGCCACGCAGGTAACCCTTGCCGCGCACCATGTACTCGGTCTCGGCCATCTCCACCGCACGCCCACCCACGTCGCGGTTGGAGTCGCGAATCACCTGGGCCACCTTCATCAGCGGGATGCCATAAGCGCGCAGCTTGACCGGGTCCACCGTCACCTGGTAGGTTTGCACAAAGCCGCCCACCGAAGCCACCTCGGCCACGCCATGCGCCTTGGTCAATTGGTAGCGCACATACCAGTCCTGGATGCTGCGCAACTCGGCCAAGGTCTTGTCTTTGGCCAGCAGCACATATTGGTAGACCCAGCCCACGCCGGTGGCGTCGGGACCAATCTGCGGCGTGATGCCTTTGGGCATACGGCCCGAGGCAAAGTTCAGGTATTCCAGCACGCGTGAGCGCGCCCAGTAGATGTCGGTACCGTCTTCAAAAATGATGTACACAAACGACGCACCAAAAAACGAAAACCCGCGCACCACCTTGGATTTGGGCACCGACAGCATCGAGGTGGTCAGCGGATAGGTCACCTGGTCTTCCACCACCTGCGGCGCCTGGCCGGGATACTCGGTGTACACAATCACCTGCACGTCCGAGAGGTCTGGCAGTGCGTCAATCGGCGTGCGCAGCACCGCAAAAATCCCCCACACCACAATGAACAACGTGGCCAGCAGCACCAGAAAACGGTTGCGGCCAGACCAATCAATGATTTTTGACAACATGGCGGCTTCCCGTCAGTGGCCGCTGTGCGCGTTGCTGGCAGCCGCGCTCGCTGCCTGGCTTGCCACCCACGGATTGACACTGGTGATCACCCACTCGCCCGGCTGGCGCTCAACAAACTCAACCGCTACCTTTGACCCCGGCTTGAGCGCCTTGAGAAGTGACGCATTGGCCAGCTTGAACGCCATCGTCATGGCAGGCCACTTCAAACTGGCAATCGGGCCGTGAGACAAGCTGACAGTTCCGGCCTTGGCGTCGATTTCTTCAACCGTGCCTTCGGCGCGATGCCCTGCCGCCACGGGGACCGGGGCTGCTGAATTGGCCGGTGCCGCGCTTGCTGGCGCACTGGCAAAGCCGCCTAATGCCGCAGTCAAGTTGCTTTCGGCGTCAATCAGGAAGTTGGCGGCCACCACCACCTGCTCGCCCACTTTGACACCGCTGACCACCTCCACATAGGTGTCGCTGCGGGCACCGGTCTTGACTTCCCGTGGTTCGTAGCGCCCTTCTTTGAGTTGCACCAGCACAATCTGGCGCGTGCCACTGTCAATCACCGCCGACAAGGGCACCGTCACGCCCTGCCCTTGGTGGCTGACCTGCAATTCAACCTGGGCAAACATGCCCGGCTTGATCAACAAGCCGGGGTTGGCCAGCTCGACCCGCACCGGCACCGTGCGGGTTTCTGCCTTGAGCGTGGGGTACACATAGGTCACCGTGCCAGTAAAGGTTTTATCGGGGTAAGCGTTGATGCTGACCTGCGCTTTTGCACCGTTTTTAACCAGCGCCAAATCTTGTTCAAACACATCGGCAATCACCCACACGCGTGACAAATCGGCCACTTGGTAGAGCATCTCACCGGGCATGAAGCGCATGCCTTGCACGGCTTTTTTCTCCATCACGATGCCCGTGGCCGGTGAGCGAAAGGTGAGCGTGCGCAGCGGGGCACTGGTGCGGGTCAGTGCCTTGATCTGCTCGTCCGAGATGTCCCAGTTTTTCAGGCGCGTCAGACTCGATTGCGCCAGTTGCTGCATGCCCGCCTGCGCCTGACTGTCCGCGTCTTTGAGTGCCGCCACACCTTGTACCGCAATCGCGTATTCGCGCTGCGCCGACACCAGCTCGGGGCTGTAGGCTTCAAACAGCGGCTGTCCCTTGGCAACGGGTTGACCCGTGACATTCACAAACAGGCGCTCCACATAGCCTTCAAACTTGGACGCGATGGTGAACAGGCGCCGTTCATCGGGCTCGATGCGACCAGCCGCACGCACGCTTCTGTCGAGGGATCGCTGCTGCGCGGCCTCGGTACGGACTCCGAGTTTTTGTACCTTTTGTGGGCTGATCACCACTTGGCCGGGCGCGGCTGCTTCGTCCTGTGCCGCGCCTTCATATACCGCAATGTAGTCCATGCCCATCGGGTCTTTTTTGGGTGTGGGCGAGGTGTCTGGCAAGCCCATGGGGTTGCGGTAATACAGCAGCTTTCTGGCAGGCGTGGCCGCATCTGTTCCCACCATCGCCGCCACTGTGGGGCGGGTGGTGCCCAGGTAATAACCGCCTGCGCCAGCCACCGTCACCACCACCAATCCCAACACCAACCCAAGACCCGTTCTCATAACGCTTCCCCCATAATTTTTTCAACGTCTGCCAAACGCATTTGCGCGTCCAGCTGCGCTTTGAGTTGACTCTGTTTGGCAGCCCTCACCTGGCGCTGGGCGTCAAGCAGCGTGGCAAAGTCGAGCTTGCCGTTTTCATACCCCGCCAGGGCCGCCTGAAAGCTCAAGTCGGCTTGCGGCAACAAGCTGGTTCTGACCAGTTGCTCGGTGCGTTGCGCGGCGTCAATGCCAGCGAGGTTTTCAGACAAATCCGCTGCCACCTGATGGGCTACCGCCGCGCGGCGGGCTTGTGCGGCATCGAGCATGGCCTGGGCTTCGCGCTCCTGCGCCCGGCGTGCACCCTGTTGCAGCGGAATGTTGACCTCCAGCATCAGGCTCCACTCGGCAATGCGGTTTTGCATCTGGGTCGGCGTGATGGCCAGGGTGAAGTCCGGGTAGCGATTTTTCAGGCTCAGCTCACGCGTGAGCCCGGCCGCCTGGATACGCGCGTCTTCGGCAAGCAGCTGTGGGTTGTGTTGCTGCGCCCGCAGCGTCAGCGCATCGGCATCAAGCGGGGTCAACACGGGCAGTGCGCGCAGTGTGTCAGGCGCTGCCAGCGGTGCATGTGAAGGCCGTGCCAGCAAGGCATTGAGCCGTGCATCGGCTTGGCGCGCCTCACTCTCAAGCACCACCAACTCGGTGCGCATGGCGGTTTGCTCAAGCTGCGCGCGAATCGCGTCTTGCTGCATCGCCAAGCCACCGGCGTAGCGCACCTGCGCCACACTGGCCAGCCGGTCAGTCAAGACCAGCAATTCGCGCGTGAGCTTTTTGGTGTGGTAAAGAAAATACCGCTGCGCGTGCGTAATTTTTACTTTGGCTGCCAGTTCGGCCCAAGCGCCTTGTGCCTTGCCGTCGGCGGCTTGGGCCTCTTGGGCAGCAATGGCTTGCTTGAGACCGCGCTTGCCGAACCACGGCAGGTCTTGCATGAAGGTGTATTTGGTGCTGCCCACCTCATTGGGCCAGAGCGCCGGGGACTGCGAACCGCCTTTGGTGATGTCCATCCATTCAATGCGAAATTTAGGGTCCATCAGGGCACCCGCCATCCCCACACGTTCACTGGCGGACTGGGCCTCGTGGCGCATGCTCGCATAGTCCGGGTTGCGCTCCTTGGCCAGCGTCAACAGGCCCTCAACATTGGCACCGGGCAGGGGCTCTGGGGCTTGCGCACGCGCAGGAGCGCTCAACACCAGCAGTGCGGTCAACACTGAGGTGGCTAATAAGACTTGCATAAATTGGGCCTCAGGTGGTTGCCGCTCGGAAACCCCAACAACTCGATGAAGGCGCTTCCAGCAAAGGGGTTTTGGCGTGATGAAAGAGCGCCCTACTTGGCCAACTCAATCTGCGTCACGGTCATGCCGCCGTCAGCCGGATCCGTGGCGAAGCGCACTTTTTGGCCGACCTGCAGCGTGTCAAGCCAGCTTGCATCCTTGACTTTGTAAGCCATGGTCATGGGCGGCATGCCATTGGGCAAGGCCCCATGGGTCAACGTGACGGTGCCTTTGTTTTTGTCAACTTTCTTCACAAGGCCAGCCCCCATGGCCGGCTGTGAAGCCTTGCCAGCAGGCGTGGCCGCTGACGCGTCATGCATGTTGTGCGACGTTTGGGCCACGGCGGGGGCCACAAAACCGGTGGCGGCAAGCGCCAACAACAAAT
>JBBQSS010000036.1:0-19070 GCA_038213665.1 Burkholderiales bacterium
GTGTTTGTATTTCAGCACCCGCACACCAGCGAGGTCGCCTTTTTTCATATCGCCAGATTCGGGCTGCGCCACGATGGCGCGCACTTGTTCGTCCAGCGCTTTCTTTTCTGCGGGGTGCAAGCCTTTGATGTCCCTGGCAAAGCGCGGGGTGACAAGAATTTTCATCAATCAAACTTGTAGTCGCTAAGTAGCCCTGCGGCTGCCTCCTGGCGGCTGACCAAAATTTCACGAATCATGCCGACAGGCAAATCTGGATTGTCCTCGGCGGCACGGCCCAGTTGTGCCCAATGTTCAATTTGCTTGGTCACCGAACGGTGCATGGCCGCGGCGTAGGTACGGGCAGAGTCCACCAGTTCATCTGAAAGTTTGAGTGCTGAAGCCATTCGAAATCTCCTGAAAATAGCTGCAATTAGAATGCAAAAGGTTGCACTTTGCAACTGCATGGTTAGTTTGGATCGAGCGGGGCTTTCATCATTGCGATCGCAGCCAGTTTTCCACCCGCAGGCCGGGCACGCGGCAAAATTCAGCCTCGTTGTCGGTGACCAGCGTGCAGTCCAGTGTCAGGGCCTGGCCAGTATCAGCCTGGACGGTCACCCCTTGCAAAAGTGAATTTGCGCGTGCTGATGGGGCCTTTGGCATCAAAGCTTTGTTCCAGAAACCGAACGCTATTGGCTTCAAACCGCAGCACGCTGCAGGCGCGGGTGCCGTAATCGGGCATGACGATGAAGACCGATGAGAGCATGCGCTCCAGCGTCAACGGAATGCCCGTGGCTGGCAAATTTGCGTCGTCGGCCACGCCCCGGTGGTGCAGCAGCTCCAGCAACTCGGTATCGCTGGGATGTTCTTGCATCAGCAGCGTTTGCAAGCCGTCTTTCAGGCGGGCCAGCTTGGGCCAGGGGGTCAGAAAGTCCGCGTTCGAGACTGCACCGAGTCCAGGCTGCATGGTCACCACTTCGGCGTGGCGGCTCTCCAGCCCCATTAGGCTTTGGCCGTCAAACACCAGCAGGTTAAACGGGTTGTAGTCGGCGGCACGCCCGGCCAGTTCGGTCAGGTAGTCCTCTGCCGTGGTATCCGCCTGCAAAAACGCACTGACGAGTTCACCGCGCGAGGGCGCATCGGTACGCACATTGGCCGGGTCGCGGTGGTTGGTCAAGGCGGCCAAACGCCCGCTCAAACTCACGCCCAGCCAGGTGCCACCGGCCTGCAAATCGCGCCCGGCCAGAACGTCAGCATCCTCCCACCAGCCCAGCGGCGCAGTGGGGCGCGCATAAAACTCGTCGCGGTTGGCAATCAACAGCAGCGGGGTTTGGCTTTTGGGCTGCCAATGCCAGGCGATCAGGCACATGGTGTTGCTGAGAGTGAAGTTCGCAGTGAAGTGGGTGTCATCGGGTTGCTGACTTTTAAGGTGACAAACGCCTTGCGCACCATGGGTTGCGCCAAATTTTCAAATATCAGCGTTTCAGGTCAGCGCACATGACCTCAGTCAAACCAGTTCTCTACAAGCAATTTAGGGACACGATCAAACTCGCGGGTGTTGCGGGTCACGAGGGTCAGGCCGCGCGCGAGGGCGACACCGGCCACCTGCACATCATAGGGGCCACTGGGGGTGCCAAGCGATTGCAAGTAGGCACGTAAGACGCCAGCCTGTCGGGCTGCGTCTTGGTCAAAGTCGAGCACGGTGTAGCGTTTGCACAGCTCGCGCACGTAGCGTTCCATCAGCGCACGGTTGACGGATTTAGCCATGCCAAATTCAAGTTCAAACAGGTTGATGCTGCTGACCGCCAGATCGATGTCAGGCTGCGCTGACAAGCGCGCCAGGCAGTTGCCCGCGTGCTTGTAGGCATAGATCAGGGTGTCGGTGTCTAGCAAATATTTCAAAACGACGCCCTTGGCGTGTCTTTGCCCAAGCCTGCATGCCTGTCTGCCAGCAAATCATCCCAGCCGTCCAGGCCGTCATCAGGGTTTGAGCCGCGCAGGATGTCTAGCTCGGCAAAAAAGGTCTCCCAGCTTTGGCTTTGGCGCTGGCGCTCGTCAATGGCTTGTTTTGCAAACCACTGGCTGACCGACACCTTGGCGCGCGCAGCGGCACGTTTGGCCGCATCAAGCGCGCTGTCTTCAATATAAATGGTGACTTGGCCCATGATGGAACTCCGTTGCTGCTGAAGGCTTCAATTATAAGTTTGACGAACTTATATGTGAGATGCATGTGTGATGCTGCGCGCACCTCGCGCCCTCATGCCGCTGATCTTTACACCGTCACCGTCACCGCCTCTGGCACCGGTTGCCCCAGGTTTTTCAACACATCACGCACCATTTTGGCCCGGTCGGCCGCATCAGGCAGGGTGCGCTCAATGCGCAGTTTCTCGTTGCCGGCCAGCTTGATGTGTTTGTTTTTCTGGATCAGCGCGATGATTTTCATGGCGTCAATCGGCGGGTTTTTCCTGAAGGTGATGGTGATGACACCCGGTGCGGCATCGACCTTGGTGACGCCGTAGGGTTGGCTCAGCACCCGCAGGCGATGCACGTCGATCAGCGTTTGCGCCTGCGCGGGCAGCTTGCCAAAACGGTCAATGATTTCCTCCATCAGCCGGTCAATCTGCTCGGCCGATTTGGCGGTGGCCAGCTTTTTGTAGAACGACAGGCGCAGGTGCACGTCGCCACAAAAGTCGTCAGGCAAGAGGGCGGGCGCGTGCAGGTTGATGTCGGTGGCCACGTTCATCGGGTTGAGCAAATCGGGCTCAATGCCGGCTTTGAGGCAGCGCACCGCCTCGCTCAGCATCTCGTTGTAAAGCTGAAACCCCACTTCGAGCATGTTGCCGCTTTGGTTTTCGCCCAGCACCTCACCGGCCCCCCGAATCTCAAGGTCGTGCATGGCCAGGTAAAAGCCGCTGCCGAGTTCTTCCATGGCCTGAATCGCGTCGAGCCGCATGGTGGCCTGTTTGGTCAGGCCTTCCAGGTCGGGCACCATCAAATACGCATAGGCCTGGTGGTGGCTGCGACCGACCCGGCCGCGCAACTGGTGCAACTGGGCCAGGCCAAATTTGTCGGCGCGGCTCATGACGATGGTGTTGGCGGTGGGCACGTCAATGCCGGTCTCAATGATGGTTGAACACAAGAGCAGGTTGGTGCGCTGCGCCACAAAGTCGCGCATCACACTTTCCAGCTGGCGCTCAGGCATCTGGCCGTGCGCCACCGCAATGCGGGCTTCGGGCAGCAACTCTTCCAATTTTGCGCGGCGGTTCTCGATGGTTTCGACCTCGTTGTGCAAAAAATACACCTGCCCGCCGCGTTTGAGTTCGCGCAGCACGGCCTCACGGATCACGCCATTGCCCTCGGTGCGCACAAAGGTTTTGATGGCCAGGCGGCGTTGCGGTGCGGTGGCGATGACGCTCAAATCGCGCAGGCCTTCCAGCGCCATGCCCAAAGTGCGTGGGATCGGTGTGGCCGTCAGCGTGAGCACGTCCACCTCGGCGCGCAGGGCCTTCATTTGCTCCTTGTGGCGCACACCAAAACGGTGTTCTTCGTCAATGATCAAAAGCCCCAGGTTTTTGAAGTGGGTGTTTTGGCTGAGCAGCTTGTGCGTGCCCACCACGATGTCAATGGTGCCATCTGCCACGCCTTTGAGCGCAGCGGTGATTTCCTTGCCGGACCTGAAGCGGCTCATTTCGGCCACTTTCACCGGCCATTTGGCAAAGCGGTCGACCAGCGTCTGGTAATGCTGCTCGGCCAGGAGCGTGGTGGGGGCCAGAAACGCCACTTGTTTGCCGCCAGTGATCGCCACAAAGGCGGCGCGCAGGGCCACTTCGGTTTTGCCAAAACCCACGTCGCCGCAAATCAGGCGGTCCATCGGCCGCGGGCTGATCATGTCCTGAATGACGGCGTGGATGGCGGCTTTCTGGTCGGCGGTTTCTTCAAAGCCGAATTCATTGGCAAACGCCTCGTAGTCAGTCGGTGAGTAGCGGAAGGCATGGCCCTCGCGGGCGGCACGGCGGGCGTAGATGTTGAGCAGCTCGGCGGCGCTGTCACGCACCTGTTCGGCCGCTTTGCGTTTGGCTTTTTCCCACTGGCCGCTGCCCAGTCGGTGCAAGGGGGCTTCGTCCGGACGCACGCCGGTGTAGCGGCTGATGAGTTGGAGCTGGCTCACCGGCACATACAGCGTCGCTTTGTCGGCGTATTCCAGGTGCAAAAATTCCTGAATCTCGGGCTCTCCGTTAGGTAGTTTGTTGCCCAGATCCAGGTTGATCAAGCCCCGGTAGCGGCCAATGCCGTGGGCGCTGTGCACCACCGGGTCGCCGACTTTGAGCTCGCTGAGGTCTTTGATGAGGGCTTCCACATCGCTGACTTGTTCCTGTTTTTTGCGCCTGCGCGTGGTGTGGCTGGCGGCAAACAGCTCGGTCTCGGTGACAAAGTCGATGCCCGCCTCAAGCCAGCGAAAGCCAATGGCCAGGCTGGAGGTGGCAATGCCGATGGGCTCCTTGCTGGCTTCAAACTCCGCCAGGGAATCGAAAGTTGACGGGTCAAACTGGCTGCTGTGCAAGAAGTCCAGCAAGCTGGCCCGCCGGCCATCGCTCTCGGCCAGCACCAGCACGCGTTGCTGAGTGTTGCGAATGTGGCTTTTCAAGCTGCTCAGCGGGTCGTCGGCACCGCGCACCACGGTGAGCGGGGGCAAGGTGTCAAATTCCGCATAGGCCGACAAGCCCTCACCCTGGCCCTCGCCCAAGGCGAGAGGGGGTAAGACTCGGCTGTTGTCAAGTCGGTTGTCCCTTGTTTCCTCTGGGTGGCTGTCCTGTGTTTCCGCGCCTTCTGGGAGAGGGTGAGGGTGAGGGCTGGCTGTTCTCGAGGGCCGCAGCGCCAGTTGGGCATGCTGGTTGACCCGCGCATAAAACTGCTCGGCGCTTAAAAACAACGCATCGGGTGGCAGCACCGGGCGCTCCGGGTCGCCTTGCACCAGCCGGTAACGTTCGCGCGTGTCTTTCCAGAAGTGGGCAAACGCCGGTTCCAGATCACCATGCAGCACCACCGTGGCGGCATCACCCAAATAATCAAACACGGTGGCGGTGTCTTCAAAAAACAGCGGCAGGTAGTACTCAATGCCCGCTGTCGCCACACCGGCTCCGATGTCTTTGTAGATGCGGCTGCGGGTCGGGTCGCCTTCCAGCAACTCGCGCCAACGATGCCGAAAACGCGCGCGGGCGTCGTCGTCCATCGGAAACTCGCGCCCGGGCAACAGGCGCACCTCAGGCACCGGGTACAGGCTGCGCTGGCTGTCGGGATCGAAGGTGCGGATGCTGTCGATTTCGTCATCAAACAGGTCCACCCGGAAGGGAACCAGCGAGCCCATGGGAAACAGGTCAATCAAGCCACCGCGCACCGCGTATTCGCCAGGGCTCACCACTTGGGTCACATGGCTGTAGCCGGCCAGCGTCAATTGCGCCTTGAGCTTGGCCTCGTTGAGCTGCTGCTTGACCTTGAAGTGAAAGGTGGTGCCCGCCAGAAAGCTCGGTGGCGCCAGCCGGTACAGCGCGGTGGTGGCCGGCACGATGACCACGTCGGCCCCGGTGTCCTTGTCGTGCTGGCTGATGCGCCACAGCGTGGCCAGGCGTTCGCTGATCAAGTCCTGGTGCGGGGAAAACGTGTCGTAAGGCAGTGTTTCCCAGTCGGGGAACAACACGCAGCGCAGGTCCGGGGCAAAAAACGCCATCTCGTCGATCAGCCGCTGGGCATCCGGGGCTTCAGCTGTGACGATGGCGGTGACTTTTCCTGCGGCCTTGTCGCGCAGCGCCAGTTGCGCCAGCAGCAACGCGTCGGCAGAACCTGCGGGGCGGGGCAGGGTGAAGCGTTTGCCGGGGGTGAGTTTGGGTAAGTCCATGTCTAAATCATCCGTGTCGTCGTTGTGTCGCCTTACGTTCGCACTTCCTGTGGCTTGCGGCGGCTTTGTGCCAGGATATGAACGTTTGAAAATGGAATCAATCCACGCGAGTGTTGCTGAGGCAAAAACGCCAAAACCCTGCGCAAAGGGTGGCAGGGTGTTTTACGTGGATTCTAGAATGCGCACCACACCATGACAGAACTTAACGACATTTCCCTCAAACCCGCCGCCGCTCCGCGCTGCTGGGCCCTCATTCCTTGCGCAGGCACCGGCTCACGCGCTGGCGCTGCGGGCCCCAAGCAATACCAGGTGCTAGCGGGCAGGCCCATGGTGATGCACACTGTGACCGCCTTTGCCGATGTCTCGCGCATCGACAAAACCCTGCTGGTGGTGTCACCGGAAGACGGCTTTTTTCAGACACCACAAGCCCTGGATGCTTCATTTTTAATAGCTGCTTGCGGAGGTTCTACAAGGGCTGCAAGCGTATTTAATGGTCTAAATGCGCTGTTGTCCGAGGGCGCTGCCGCTCACGACTGGGTGTTGGTGCATGATGCGGCGCGCTGCCTGATCACGCCAAAGCAAATTAACCAATTGCTGGATGCCTGCCTGATTGATGAGGTCGGTGGCCTGCTGGCGTTGCCCCTGCCCGACACCCTGAAAACCGCACACGCCGGCCGGGTCGTCAGCACCTTGCCTCGCGCAGACAAGTGGCTGGCGCAAACCCCCCAGATGTTTCGCATTGGCAGCCTGCTCGACGCCCTTGAGTTGGCGGGTGATGCCGCAACCGACGAGTCCAGCGCGATCGAGGCCATGGGCCTGTCGCCCAAACTGGTACCCGGCAGTGCGCAGAACTTCAAGGTGACTTACCCGGAAGATTTTGAGCTGGCGCAGGCGGTGTTGCAAAGACGCCAGGCCGCACTTTGAAACCCCTTGAAAAGTACGCACATGAATTTCAGAATTGGTGAGGGTTGGGACATTCACGCCCTGGTGGCCGGGCGCAAACTGATCCTGGGTGGGGTTGAGGTGCCTTACCACCTTGGGCTGTTGGGCCATTCGGATGCTGACGTGCTGTTGCACGCCATCACCGACGCGCTGCTGGGTGCCGCTGCGCTGGGTGACATTGGCACGCATTTTCCGGACACCAACGCGCAGTTCAAAGGTGCAGATTCAAGCGTGCTGCTGGCCGAGGCGGCGCGCCGTGTGCGTGAAAAAGGCTATGAGATTGGCAATGTAGACAGCACCATCATCGCCCAGGCCCCCAAGCTGATGCCCAATATGCCCGTGATTCGCGCAAAAGTGGCGAAGACGCTGGGCTTGGAACTCGATCAGGTCAACGTGAAAGCCAAAACCGCAGAAAAAATGGGGCCGGTGGGGCTTGGGCAGGCGATGGAAGCACGGGCTGTGGTGCTTTTGTGTCGTCTATAAAAATATATAAGCGATATATGCCTCTAGCCTTTTGTATATAAGCGCTAACAGCTATTAATTTGAGAGTATTTGCAGTGAGATGTCATGGCTTCTTGCCAGCACATCCAGCATCTCGCAAGTGCAACTGGCGAAAAATTGTGCCCCTTAGGCATCCTGGTTTGGGGGCTGGAAAGCGGGGTGTAAGGTGACACCGTGATGAAGCATACAGCCTCGTTATGGGTATTGCGCGCAGGGCGAACCCACAGGGGGGCACGGGTAGAATCGTAGTTACGCAAGATCATTTTGTCTTGTGATTTTCTGACTTCTCCGCGCGGCGGTGGTCGGGGCTCATTCCGGTTTCAGATCAGTACGAGAATTTAGGCGCGAAGCCGCAGGCGGTGCAGTCGTACGGCAGGGCGTTGTCGCCACATATCGCATTGCTCTGGAAATGGAATCAGGCAACCGGCTTGGAAGTCAAATGCTTCAAGGATTTTCATGAAACGTGTGGATGATTTTCGCCTGAAGTTCGGTAAAAAAGAAATTGTGCCGATCATTGTGGGTGGCATGGGTGTCGATATTTCAACAGCTGAGTTAGCCCTCGAAACAGCCCGTCTGGGTGGCATTGGGCATATTTCAGATGCCATGGTCAACGATGTGTCTGACCGGCGCTTTGACACCAGTTTTGTCAAAGACAAAACCCGCTTCTACAAACACAACATTCTCAATTCAGACAAGTCTTTGATCAAGTTTGACCTGGATGTGCTCGCCGATGCCACGCGCCGCCACGTGGGCGCGACCATGGACGCCAAAAAGGGTGATGGCCTGATTTTTGTCAACTGCATGGAAAAGCTCACCATGAACGGCCCCCGAGAGACGCTACAGGTGCGCATGGCCTGCGCGCTCGACGCTGGCATTGACGGCATCACCCTGAGTGCGGGCCTGCATTTGGGCTCATTTAGCCTGATCGCCGATCACCCGCGTTTTCGCGATGCCAAACTGGGCATCATCGTGTCGAGCGTGCGCGCGCTGCAGTTGTTTTTGCGCAAAAACGCGCGCCTTGACCGCAAGCCCGATTACGTGATCGTAGAAGGTCCCCTAGCCGGTGGTCACTTGGGTTTTGGCATGGATTGGGAGCAATACGACTTGGCCACCATCATTGCCGAGGTGATCAAGTACGTGAAAGACGAGCAACTTGATATTCCGGTGATTGCTGCCGGCGGCATTTTTACCGGCACGGATGCAACACACTATCTGGAAATGGGTGCTGCTGCCGTGCAGGTGGCTACGCGTTTCACGGTGGCCAATGAATGTGGCTTGCCAAGCAATGTCAAGCAGGACTATTTCACTGCCAACGAAGCTGACATCATTGTCAACACCATTTCGCCCACCGGCTACCCCATGCGCATGCTCAAAGGCTCCCCTGCCATTGGCGATGGCATTCGCCCTAATTGCGAGTCTTATGGTTATTTGCTTGACGGCAATGGCAATTGCGCCTACATCACGGCCTACAACCGTGAACTGGCCTTGCACCCGGATGGTAAAAACATCAAGGTGTTGGACAAGACCTGCCTGTGTACGCAAATGCGTAACTTCAAGTTGTGGACCTGCGGCCATTACACCTACCGCCTGAAAGACACTACCCGGCGCAACGCAGACGGCAGTTACCAGACGCTCAGCACCGAGCACATTTTCAAAGACTACCAGTTCAGCGTGGACCACCAGGTGGCGCTGCCGGCCTGATTCCACGCTCGTTTTACCCCTGTAGAAACCCCGGTCGCTGACGTGATCCGGGGTTTTTTTAGGTGAACTTGTGGGGCATCACGAATGGGGCGTTGGCTGACCCACGGTGTCGGACCCAGCCCCTTGGGCGAATAACTCCTGGTAACCCACCATTCGCCCAGAGGGCTGGGCGCCTACCCTACAGTAGTCAAGTAAAGGTTGTGGCCTTGCGTTAAAACTGAATGCCTGCCGGGTTGTTGGGGTTAGGCCCGGGCGCAACCGGTGCAACAACCGGGGCTGGTGCCTGAGCGGCCGGGGCGGGCGTTTCAGGCACCGCAGGTTTTTCTGGCACGGTCAGTGGTGCGGCAGTTGGTGAGCGGTAACTTGGCGGGAGTTTTGAGCGTTCCGGGTAGCCCGCCGCGTTCAGGTACTGAGTCCATTCCGAGGCAGAGAAGCCAGCGACATGCTGCGCACCAATGGTCAAAAATGGCAGCGATGTACCACCGCTCAGGCCTTGCAGGGCGTCCGCATCCTGTGCCGTAGCGACGGTTTTTTCTGAAAACGGCACACCCCGGCTGAGGAGCAGGTTGCGACCACTGTCACAGGGCGCGCAGCTGCTGCTGGTGTAAAGCGTGACCGGGAATTTGCCCACCACCTGGCGCAACTCGAATGGCAACGCGGGCCCAGCGGGCCGATTGGTCATGACCGTGTTGTCGACCGAGGTCACTTTGGCGGCTGGTGTAACCGGTGGCTTGTCAGAAAACGTGACCTTGCCATCAGGCCCGACGATGCGGTAAACCTGCTGCGCCTGCGCCCCCAGGGGCCCCAGCAAGAGGCAGCCGCAAGCCAGTGCCGTCAGCCAGCGCGGCACAGCGTGCGCGCTAATGCGAATGCCAGCGGTGTTGCCAGTAAAAACACCGGTTTGAATCTTGCGCTTGTCTGGTCTTGGGGTCATTTGCATAGTCTTTTAACCTTGGTGGGTGCAAGTCAAGTGGGTTGTGCCATGCCTTGATGGCGCAGCAGCGCGTCCAGGGTGGGCTCGCGACCACGAAAGGCCTTGAACGACTCAATGGCCGGTCGGCTGCCGCCCGCCTCCAGAATGGCTTCGCGGTATTTTTTGCCTGTTTCTGCATTGGGCAAGCCGTCTGCGCCCACCGTCTCTTCAAAGGCGGCATAGACATCACTGCTGAGCACTTCGGCCCATTTGTAGCTGTAATAACCCGCCGCATAACCGCCGGCAAAGATGTGGCTGAAGGTGTGTGCGGTCCGTGCAAAGGTGGGCGACTGCAGCACAGCCACCTCGTCACGCACCTGTTGCAGCAGGGGCATCACGTCTTGTGCCGGGTCGTGCGCGGTGTGCAGCAACATGTCAAACAGCGAAAACTCGATTTGCCGTAGCGTTTGCATGCCGCTCTGGAAGTTTTTGGCGGCCAGCATCTTGTCAAACAGCACACGCGGCAGCGGCTGATCGGTGTCGACCTGGGCGGTCATGTGCGCCAGCACATCCCATTCCCAGCAGAAATTTTCCATGAACTGGCTGGGCAACTCCACCGCATCCCACTCGACACCGCTGATGCCTGACACATCACGCTCGTTCACTTGCGTGAGCATGTGGTGCAGGCCATGGCCAAATTCATGGAACAGGGTGGTGACATCGTCGTGCGTCAGCAAGGCTGGCCGGCCTTCAATGCCGCTGGCAAAGTTGCACACCAGGTGCGCCACCGGGGTTTGCAGCTGGTGCGTGTCAGGGCGCAGCCAGCGCCCGCGCACATCGTCCATCCAGGCGCCACCGCGCTTGCCGCTGCGGGCAGCGGGGTCCAGGTAAAACTGGCCGACCAGCTCGGGGCTGTCGTCAGTATTCGCACGTTCAATGCGGTAAAAACGCACCGACTCATGCCACACCGGGGCGTGGTCTTCGCGAATCGACACCTCAAACAGGCTTTCTACAATCTTGAACAGCCCCGCGAGCACCTTGGGCAAAGGAAAATACTGTTTGACCTCTTGCTCGTTGAAGGCGTAGCGTGCTTCCTTGAGCTTTTCGCTCACATAAGGCCAGTCCCACGACTGCGGGTCGGACAGGTTCAGGTGCGCCAAGGCGAAGGCGCGCATGTCGGCCAGGTCTTGCGCTGCAAACGGGCGTGCGCGTTTGGCTAGATCGCGCAAAAAATCCACCACGTGTTGCGGTGATTCGGCCATTTTTGGCACCACCGACAGGGTGCCAAAATTGGGGTAACCCAGCAACTTGGCTTCTTCCAGGCGCAGGGCCAACATCTCGCTGATGATGCCGGAGTTGTCAAACTTGGCACTGTCGCCTGTCGCCTGATCGGAGGCGCGGGTGACGTAGGCGCGGTACAAGGTGTGGCGCAGTGCGCTGTTGCTGGCGAACTGCATCACCGGCAGGTAACTGGGCATTTTCAGGGTGAGTTTGTAGCCGTCTTTGCCCTCGGCTTGCGCCGCTTTGAGGGCGGTGTGTTTGACATCCGCCGGCACGCCATCCAACTCGTCCGCAGTGGCGTAGTAGGCGAAGGCATCGGTGGCATCGAGTGCGTTTTCACTGAATTTCTGGCTCAAAAAAGCTTGACGCTCGGCAATCTCGGCAAAGCGCACCTTGTCTGCGCCTTTCAGGTCGGCACCGCCCAGCACAAAGTTGCGCAACGCATTTTTGAGCGCCTGGCGCTGTTCGCTGTTCAGGCTTTCCGGACGAATAGCGCGGTACTTGGCGTACAGACGTTCATCCGCGCCCAGACGGGTGTAAAACTCGGTGACCTTTGGCAGTACCGCGTTGAACGCCGCACGCAATTCAGGCGTGTCAGCCACGCTGTTGAGATGGCTCACCGTTCCCCAGGCACGCGACAGGCGCTCGGTGGCGACATCCAGCACTTTGGCAATGCCCTCCCAACTGGGGGTGAAATCTGGCGCGGTCACCGTCTCAAGCGCCAAATTGGCCTCGGTAAGCAGTTTTTCAATGGCCGATTCAACGTGCTCAGGCCCAACTTGGTCAAAGTGGGGCAGGCCGTCAAAGGAGAGGAGAGGATTGTTCATATTGCTTAATCAGTTGGGGACAGAGCTGGCTCGCTTCGCAAGGCTGCGGGCAGTCCCGCACAGCGCTTAGATTGCGGCGCGTTCGGCGGCTTCAAGGGTGTTCATCAACAGCATCGTAATGGTCATGGGGCCAACCCCACCGGGCACGGGGGTGATGAAGCCGGCCACCTGGCGCACGCCTTCAAAGTCGACGTCGCCGCACAGCTTGCCTTCGTCGTTGCGGTTCATGCCCACATCCAGCACCACGGCACCGGGCTTGACCATGTCGGCTGTCAGCACATTGCGCTTGCCCACGGCGGCCACAATCACATCCGCTTGCAGGGTCATGGCCTTGAGGTTGACCGTGGCGCTGTGGCAAATCGTCACCGTGGCGTTTTTCTGCAGCAGCATCAAGGCCATGGGTTTGCCCACAATGTTGGATCGGCCAATGACGACTGCGTGTTTGCCCTTGAGGTCATAGCCAATGGATTCGAGCATTTTCATGCAGCCATAAGGCGTGCAGGGCCAGAAACCGGGCATGCCGGTCATCAGGGCACCCGCGCTGCCAACGTGAAAACCGTCGACGTCTTTGGCGGGTGAAATGGCTTCGATCACCTTGTTGGCGTCAATGTGTGCAGGCACCGGCAACTGCACCAGAATGCCGTGAATGGCGGGGTCGTTGTTGAGGGCGTCAATGCGCGCCAATAGCTCGGACTCGGTCATGCTGGCGTCAAATTTTTCCAGCACCGAGTGAAAGCCGCAATCCTCGCAACCCTTGACCTTGTTGCGCACATAAACCTGGGATGCAGGATTTTCACCCACCAGAATCACCGCCAGACCGGGCGTGATGCCGCGTGCCTTGAGGGCCAAGGCGCGTGCGCTCACCTCGGTGCGAAGTTTTTTGGAGAGCGCAACGCCGTCAATGATGCGTGCAGTGTGGGAGTTTGTGGTCATATCAAATCCATCAATAAAAAAGCCCGCTGATCCATATGGGGCGGGCGTAAGTAGCTATGAAAAATATAGCAATTGATCAAGCTTTCGCAGCATTGGGCCCGAGCGCGATTTTGAGCAGGTCTGCCACCGTGTTGGCGCCGAGCTTTTCCATGATGTTGGCGCGGTGCGCCTCGACGGTTTTGATGCTGATGCCCAGGTCATCGGCAATTTGCTTGTTCAGGCGGCCCGCCACGATGCGCTCCAGCACTTGCGACTCGCGCAGTGTCAGGCGCGCCATCAAGGCGTCGCGGGTGATGGCACTTTGGTACTCGGCAAATGACTCTTTGGCCTGCGCCAGCATGCGCTCCACCAGCTGCAACAGTTGCGGCTCGTCAAAAGGTTTCTGGATGAAATCCATGGCGCCTTTTTTCATGGTGTCCACAGCCATGGGTACATCCCCATGGCCGGTGATAAAGGCCAGCGGCAGCGGCGAATGGTTTTCGATCAGCCGATTTTGCAGTTCTAGCCCGGTCATGCCATCCATGCGGATGTCAACAATCAAGCAAGCCACCTCGCGGGCATCAAAGCGGCTTAAAAAAGACTCGGCGGAGTCAAAGCAGCGCACGCGGTAGTCTTTTCCTTCAAGCATCCACTGCAAGGAATCGCGTACCGCCTCATCGTCGTCGACGACGTAAACAGTACCTTTTTTGGGGATCAAACTCATGGTGCAACCTGCAATGTGTGTGGTTCAGAATGCCTGATGGGCGCGGCCGGCAGGGGGTCTGCAATGGGAATCCAGAAGGTGAAGCAGCACCCTGTGACAGCGCCTTCATTGTAAAGGTTCTCTGCTTTCACTCGGCCCCGGTGCGACTCCACAATCGAGCGGCACAAAGAAAGCCCAATGCCCATGCCTTCAGCCTTGGTCGAGTAGAACGCTTCATACAGACGCGCCATCACCTCCGGTGCAATGCCGCCGCCAGAGTCCAGCACCCTGAATTCGATCACCGGCTTGTCGTCAATGCAGGTGGGCGACACGTGCAGTTTGACAATGCGGTGCGCGCTTGGGCGCTGTGCGGTGTCTACCGACTCAGCGGCATTTTTGAGCAGGTTGAGCAACACTTGCTCGATCAGAATCGGGTCCACCAGCAAGCTGGGCATATGCGGCGCGATGAACTGGGTGAGCTTGACATTGCGCCTGCGCAACTCGATCTCGGCCAGCTCCACCGCTTCAGCCACCATGGTGGCCACACTGGCGACCGTGCGGTTGGGCTCACTGCGCTTCACAAAGGCGCGAATGCGTTGAATGATTTGACCGGCGCGGTGGGCCTGGCGGGCGGTTTTTTCCAGGGCGCCCAGCAACTCTTCTTCGGTGATTTGGTGCGCCTTGATGCGCGACACCATGCCGTTGCAGTAGTTGTTGATGGCCGTGAGCGGCTGGTTAAGTTCATGCGCCACGCTGGAAGCCATCTCACCCATGGTGATCAAGCGGTTGGAGGCCTGAGCTCGTTGGGTCTGTATTTCTGATTGCTCCTCGGCCACGCGCCGTGAGGTGATGTCGGTGGCAATCACCATTTGGGCCAGGCGGCCATCCACCCAGCTCAGGTAACGGGTGCGGACCTCAAGCCAACGCCCCAGGCTGCTCAGATAAACCTCGGCACTCTCGGCTTCCTTGTCCGGCAGATGGTCGGTGGGCAAACCGGCATAGGCATCAACCACGTCCCGGGTTTCGTCACTGGTGGCAGGGGCCGGTACACCAGCTTCTTCTACCAGCTGCAGGTGGCCCGCCGCCTGCGTGCCAAACCACAGGCGGTAGAGCTTGTTGGCAAACAACAATTCATCGGAGCCCAGCGGGGCCACTGAAATGGAGGCATCGAGCGCCTCCAGCACGGTGGTGAAGCGCTCGTGGGACGCCGCCAACTGGTCACGAATGCGGTTGGGCTCGGTGATATCGGTCATGGAGGTCATCCAGCCGGTTTGCTGACCAAAGGCGTCAATCAGGGGCGACACATACAGGCGCGCGTCAATCAGGGTGCCGTCTTTGCGCTTGACCCGAAACTGCATGCCGCTGGGCTGGATTTTGCCGGCCAATTCTTCGCTCAGCCTGGTCTTCAAGGTGTCGAAGTCTTCATCTGGCCAGTAGGGAAAGGGCGCGGTTTTACCGACCAGATCCTCTTCAGACCAACCCGTCATGCGGCAAAACGCGTTGTTGACGTAGGTGATGCGCCCCTGCAAGTCAAGCGCGCGGGTACCGGTCAACATGGAGCTTTCCATGGCGCGGCGAAACGCCGTTTCTTGCATCAGCGCGTCTTGCGCCTGAATGCGCCTGCGCGTGTGTCGCCAATTGGCCAGCAGCAGCCAAGCGGTGATGGCACTGAGCACCATCACCAGCCAAAACAGGCCACTGCCAATCACGCCCAGCGAGGTGCGGTAGGCCAGGCCGCGAAGCGTCATGCCGTTGCCCACCGGGGAAACCGGCAACTCATACAGGTTGATCGGGCTGGCCCAGGGCAGCAAATGGCGCTTGAGTTGCCCCTCGGACACGGTAGTGCCCGCCAGCAGCTGGCCATCGGCATCATGGAAGGACACCGCATACTTGGAGGTGATCTCGTTGGGCACACCGTAACGGAACAAGGCGTCGACCGAGTATTCCGCCAGCAGATCACCTTTGAATCGGGCTTTTTCGATCAAGGGCAAATGCAGTTGCAGCACGGCCGCCATGTCTTCCCGGGCGCGTGGTGTGGAGTAAATGGGCAGCAGCAGCTCGCGTATCAGCTGGTAGTTGCTGACAGTCTCTTTGGCTGCAATCGGTGCACCGGTGGTTCTTTGAAGCTGTTTGGGCAACCTGGCTGCGTTGTAGCTCACCCGCACTTTTTGCTTGTCGTCGATCCAGGTCAGGCTTTGCAACTCGGGGTAGAGGTTGGCAAAGGCCTCGGCACGGGTCACAAAATCCAGGTGGCTGATTTCGCGGCTAGACACTTCCCGGGCAAAACGCATGAGTTGTTCTTGCTGCTCCAACAGGCGCAGGCGCAGCCGCTGCTGGGCGTATTCAACGTCTCGGTTAATGGCCTCGCGTTCGCGCGCAACCTCTTCAAACCGCAGGTAAGCAAATGCCGACAGGATGGCGACCAAAAACAACATCACAGCCAGCAACGGTGCCAGCACGGCAAAGCGGTCCTGGCGTTGCGGAGTTTGCCTGTGCCACCAGCGCTTCAGGCGGGCAGCGGGCGTTGACTTCAGACTGGACAGAGGGGCAAGAAGAGGCGACTGAGTCATGCGTTGAAGTGTAAAAGGTTTGATTCATTCGAATATTTCATAATATGAATTATTGTGGCGCTATTTGAAATTTTATGGGAATGGTTATAGAATTATTTCAGCCATTTGCTTGGCAAACTCACCTAACATAAATACGCTTTACAACAAAGGAGACACGCATGTCCGAAATACCCGAAAGCCAGGCAGGCCCATCTGCGCCAAGTGCGCCCGACCTGGATGCCCAGGAAACCCGAGAATGGATGGACGCCCTGAGCGCCGTCATTGAAAGCGAAGGCCCCGAGCGTGCGCACTACCTGCTTGAACAATTGCTTGAACATGCCCGCCAAAGCAGCATTGACATGCCGTTCTCAGCCAACACCGGCTACGTCAATACCATTGAAGTGGACCAGGAAGAACGTTGCCCCGGCAACATCGAAATTGAAGAGCGCCTGCGCGCCTACATGCGCTGGAACGCCATGGCCATGGTCGTCAAGGCCAACCGCCATCACCCCGAAGACGGGGGCGACCTGGGCGGGCACATTGGCTCGTTTGCCTCGCTGGCACACATGTTTGGCGCGGGTTTTAACCATTTCTGGCATGCAGAAAATGAAAACCACGGCGGCGACTGCCTCTATATACAAGGCCATGTGGCGCCTGGCGTGTATGCCAGGGCCTACATGGAAGGCCGCTTGACCGAAGCGCAGTTGCTCAACTTCCGCCAGGAAACCGGTGGCAAGGGGCTGTCCAGCTACCCGCACCCCAAGCTGATGCCCGAGTTCTGGCAATTTCCCACGGTGTCGATGGGCCTTGGGCCGCTGATGGCGATTTACCAGGCGCGCTTCTTGAAGTACCTGCACGCCCGCGGCATTGCCAACACCGAGAACCGCAAGGTCTGGGTGTTTTGTGGCGATGGCGAGATGGACGAAGTTGAAAGCCTGGGTGCCATTGGTTTAGCGGCGCGCGAAAACCTGGACAACCTGATTTTTGTCATCAACTGCAACCTGCAGCGTCTGGACGGCCCGGTACGCGGCAACGGCAAGATCGTTCAGGAACTTGAAGGCACCTTCCGTGGCGCGGGCTGGAACGTGATCAAACTGCTGTGGGGCGCCAACTGGGACCCCTTGCTGGCACGGGACAAAGACGGTGCCCTGCGCAAGATCATGATGGACACGCTGGACGGTGACTACCAGTCTTTCAAGGCAAACGACGGCGCCTTTGTTCGCAAAAACTTCTTTGGCCGTAATCCGAAAACCCTGGAAATGGTCGCGAAGATGAGCGACGACGACATCTGGGCGTTGCGCCGAGGTGGCCATGACCCGCAAAAAGTGTACGCCGCCTACCACAAGGCGGTGAACCACAAGGGCCAGCCCACGGTGTTGCTGATCAAGACTGTCAAGGGTTTTGGCATGGGCAAAAGCGGCGAGGGCAAAAACAACGTGCACCAAACCAAAAAGCTCACCGACGAAGACATCAAGGCCTTTCGCGACCGCTTCAACATCCCGGTGCCCGACAGCCAGATTGCCGACATTCCGTTTTACAAACCGGCCGATGACACCCCTGAGATGAAATACCTGCATGAGCGTCGCAAAGCGCTCGGTGGCTACCTGCCGCACCGTCGCACCAAAGCCGACGAGCACTTCACCATCCCGTCGCTGGACAACTTCAAGAGCGTGATGGATGCCACGCCTGAAGGGCGTGAGATTTCCACCACCCAGGCCTATGTGCGCTTTTTGACCCAGCTGCTGCGCGATCAGGCTTTGGGCCCGCGCATTGTGCCGGTGCTGGTTGACGAAGCCCGCACCTTCGGCATGGAAGGCTTGTTCCGCCAGATCGGCATCTACAACCCGGCGGGCCAGCAGTACACCCCGGTCGACAAAGACCAGGTGATGTATTACAAGGAAGACAAAAAAGGCCAAATTCTGCAAGAAGGCATCAACGAAGCCGGTGGCATGGCCAGCTGGATTGCTGCAGCCACTAGCTACAGCACCAGCAACCGCATCATGGTGCCGTTTTACGTGTACTACTCGATGTTTGGTTTTCAGCGCATTGGCGATTTGGCCTGGGCCGCCGGTGACATGCAGGCGCGCGGCTTCCTGCTGGGCGGCACGTCTGGCCGCACCACGCTCAACGGCGAAGGCCTGCAGCACGAAGACGGCCACAGCCATATTCTGGCGGGCACCATTCCCAACTGCATCAGCTACGACCCGACCTTTGCCCATGAGGTGGGCGTGATCCTGCACCATGGCCTCAAACGCATGGTCGAGAAGCAAGACAACGTCTTCTATTACCTGACCTTGCTGAATGAAAACTACGCCATGCCGGGCCTGACCCCCGGCACCGAAGAACAAATCATCAAAGGCATGTATTTGTGCAAACCGGGCGCTGAAGGATCGACCGGCCCGCGCGTGCAGTTGCTGGGCTCAGGCACCATCTTGCGCGAAAGTTTTGTGGCGCAAAAACTGCTGGCCGAAGACTGGGGCGTAAGCGCCGATGTATGGAGCTGCCCAAGCTTCAATGAGTTGGCGCGTGACGGCCAGGCCTGCGAGCGTGACAACCTGTTGCACCCCGCCGCAGAGCCTAAAGTGTCTTTTGTGACGCAGCAGCTGCAAAGCCACGAGGGGCCAGTGGTGGCGTCCACCGACTACATCAAGTCGTATGCCGAGCAGATTCGCTCCTTTATTCCGAAGGGTCGCACCTACAAGGTGCTGGGCACCGACGGGTTCGGGCGCAGCGACTTCCGCTTCAAATTGCGCGAACACTTTGAGATCAACCGCCATTACATCGTGGTGGCCGCCCTCAAGGCCTTGAGTGAAGACGGCCAGGTGCCGGTGAGCAAGGTCGTCGAGGCGATTGCCAAATACGGCATCAACAC
>JBBQSS010000037.1:0-19064 GCA_038213665.1 Burkholderiales bacterium
TCCATCAAGGCATGCTCGGCCTTGTCCCAACTCTCATCCGAGCCGATGCGCTTGTCTGGCCGAGTGGCAATTTTGTAAATGATGTTTTTAAAGCCAAAGTCGCTGTAAACCTTTTGCAGCAATGCGGTGTAGTCCACACACTCTTGCAGAATTTGGTCTTCGGTACAAAAAATGTGCCCATCATCCTGTGTGAAGCCGCGCACACGCATGATGCCGTGCAAGCCACCCGACGGCTCGTTGCGGTGGCACTGGCCGAATTCACCATAGCGCAACGGCAGGTCACGGTAGCTCTTCACCCCCTGTTTGAAGATCAGGATGTGCCCGGGGCAGTTCATGGGCTTCAATGCGTATTCGCGCTTTTCCGATTCGGTGACAAACATGTTGTCGCGGTATTTGTCCCAGTGGCCGGTTTTTTCCCAAAGCCCCTTGTCAAGAAGCTGTGGGCCCTTGACCTCTTTGTAGCCGTTGTTGCGGTAGACCTGGCGCATGTACTGCTCCACGTTTTGCCACAACTCCCAGCCTTTCGGATGCCAAAAAACCAGACCGGGCGCGTGGTCGTCGATGTGAAACAAATCCAGCTCACGACCCAACTTGCGGTGGTCACGCTTTTCGGCTTCTTCCAGCATGGTCAGATGCTGTTGCAACTCGTCTTTGGTGGCCCAGGCGGTGCCATAGATACGCTGCAGCATTTCGTTTTTGTGGTCACCACGCCAATAAGCGCCCGCCAGTTTCATCAGCTTGAAGTGCTTGAGCTTGCCGGTGCTGGGCACGTGGGGGCCACGGCACAGGTCTTCAAACTTGCCTTCGCGGTACAGCGACACATCCTGGTCAGCCGGAATACTTTCAATGATTTCTGCCTTGTAATGCTCACCCATGGCCTTGAAATAGGCCACCGCCTCGTCACGCGGCAACACGCGGCGCACCACAAGCTCGTCAAGCGCAGCCAGAGCCGTCATCTTTTTCTCAATGGCACCCAGGTCTTCCAGGGTGAAGGGGCGTTTGTAGGAAAAATCATAGAAAAACCCGTGCTCGATCACCGGGCCAATGGTCACTTGCGCCTCTGGAAACAGTTCCTTGACAGCATAGGCCAACAAGTGCGCCGCAGAGTGACGAATCACCTCCAGGCCTTCTTTGTCTTTGGCGGTGATGATGGCCAGGGTGCTGTCTTTGTCAATGAGAAAGCTGGTGTCCACCACAAGACCCTCGACCTTGCCCGCCAGCGCCGCTTTGGCCAGGCCTGCGCCGATGGAGGCCGCCACCTCAGCCACCGTCACCGGGCCAAGATAGTCACGTGTTGAGCCGTCAGGAAGTGTGATTTGAAGCATGATGAAAATCCAGAAGGAGGGAAAACAAAACAAAAAGCGCGGAACCGGCCGCGCTTTGCTGTCAATTTTATAGCTACCTGCGCAATATACACGGGGGCTAGAGGCTTAAAAGGCCTATAAATAGGACGATTGAAGCCAGAAATACCAGCACCCGGCCGACGGTCTTGCACATCTTGCAGAAAGTGACCGCAAGTTTAACCAAGAAAAGGGCCTGCGCCACCTTTGCAAGATGACGCAGGCCCCTTTGAATCAGGCTCGCAACTTAGTGGAACTGCTCTTCTTCAGTTGAACCCGTCAGTGCGGTCACGCTCGACTTGCCACCCTGGATCACGGTGGTGACTTCATCAAAGTAACCGGTACCGACTTCTTGCTGGTGCGACACAAAAGTGTAGCCACGGTCGCGGGCTGCAAATTCAGGCTCTTGCACCTTCTCGACGTAAGCCGTCATGCCGCGTGCGACGTAGTCTTGCGCCAAGTCGAACATGTTGAACCACATGGAGTGAATGCCAGCCAAGGTGATGAACTGGTACTTGTAACCCATGGCACCGAGTTCTTTCTGGAACTTGGCAATGGTCGCATCGTCCAGGTTTTTCTTCCAGTTAAACGAAGGCGAGCAGTTGTAAGCCAACATTTTGCCGGGGTGCTTGGCATGCACGGCTTCTGCGAACTTGCGGGCAAATTCGAGGTCAGGCGTGCCGGTTTCGCACCACACCAAGTCAGCGTACTCAGCGTAAGCGATGGCGCGGGAGATGGCTTGGTCCATGCCCTTGTTGGTCTTGTAGAAGCCTTCAGCGGTGCGTTCACCGGTCAGGAATGGCTTGTCATTTTCGTCGTAGTCGCTGGTCAACAAGTCGGCTGCTTCGGCATCGGTACGGGCAATCACCAGGGTTGGCACGCCGCACACGTCGGCCGCCATACGGGCAGCAATCAGCTTTTGGCAGGCTTCAGCGGTAGGCACCAACACCTTGCCGCCCATGTGGCCGCATTTCTTGACCGAAGCCAATTGGTCTTCGAAGTGCACGCCAGCCGCGCCGGCATTGATCATGGCCTTCATCAGCTCGAACGCGTTCAACACGCCACCGAAACCGGCTTCAGCATCGGCCACGATGGGCGCGAAGTTGTCGATGTAGCCCTTGTCGCCCGCATCAATGCCACGTGAGTGTTGGATTTCATCCGCACGACGGAAGGTGTTGTTGATGCGTTCCACCACGGTGGGCACCGAGTCCACGGGGTACAAGGACTGGTCGGGGTACATGGAGGCGTACGAATTGTTGTCCGCAGCGACTTGCCAGCCGGACAAGTAGATGGCTTTCACGCCAGCTTTGACTTGTTGCATGGCTTGGCCGCCGGTCAATGCGCCCAGGCAGTTGACGTAAGGCTCGGTGTTGACCATGTTCCACAGCTTCTCGGCACCACGACGGGCCAAGGTGTGCTCAATTGGGAACGACCCACGCAAACGCACCACGTCAGCAGCGCTGTACCCACGTTTGATGCCCTTCCAACGGGGGTTGGTGGCCCAGTCTTTTTCAAGGGCGGCGATTTGTTCTTCGCGGCTCAACGTTTCTGTTGTGTATTTCGGCATGAGATCACTCCTAGGTTGATGAAAATGGTGCGCAGTCAAAACGGTTTACTTCGCCTGCCATGACACTGATTTTAAGTCTTATAGAAGACTAATGATTGATCTTATGTCTTATACAAGACATTTTTTAATTTCAATTAAATCAACCACTTAAGTTCAGCATCTTTCAATATGAAAGAGAAAAAATGATGAGAGGCGCTCAAAAATAAGAAAATCAGCACGATAAAACCACGATGTGAAAAATAAATTTCATTATGTAAAATTAAGCAGAGACTGGAAGATGGGGGATGCCCGTGGCTTTCAGGTCAACCACGACAGCTTTGCCGTTATTCATGGTCAATTAAGCTTCTATCCCTTACCGCGTATGTGTAAGTAGCTATCAAATACGAAGCTAAATCTATGGTGTGCACAACATTCACACCGGTGAGTCGATGCGTATCCAAGTGGTCTTGGTCTCAAGGTATTTGTCAAATGCATGCAAGGACTTGTCGCGCCCTACCCCGCTTTGTTTGTAGCCGCCGAACGGCACGGTGATGTCGTCTTCATCGTATGAATTCACATGAACCGTGCCGGCACGCAAGGCACGCGCGACGCCCATGGCCTTGTTGATGTCGCGCGTCCAGACTGCGGCTTGCAAGCCGTACACGCTTTGATTGGCTTGCTTGACCACATCGGCTGCATCCGTAAATGAAAGCACCGACAGCACCGGGCCAAAAATCTCTTCACGGGCAATCGTCATGTCGCCGGTGACGCCGGCAAAAATGGTCGGCTGCACGTAACAGCCCCCGGTGTCGCGCAACGCCTGCTCGCCACCCGCCAGCAAGGCTGCGCCCTCTTTTTTACCCAGCTCGATGTAACGCAACACCGAAGCCATTTGCGTCTGATCGACGATGGCACCCATCACCGTGGCCTGATCCAGCGGGTTGCCCGGCGCGTAGCCCGGCACCAGCGCCAAGGCTTTCTCCAGAAACTGGTCCCGGATGCTGGCCTCGACAAACAACCGCGACGGCGCATTGCAACTCTCGCCTTGGTTGAAGAAAATATTGCCCACAGCGGCTTGCACCGCTTTGTCCAGATCAGGGCAATCTGAAAACACGATGTTGGGCGACTTGCCACCCAACTCGGTCCAGGCGCGCTTGAGGTTGCTTTGCCCGGCCATGACATGGATTTGTTTGCCGACCCGGGTCGAACCGGTGAACGCGATGCAGTCCACATCCATGTGCAGCGCCAAAGGTGAGCCCGCTTCTGGCCCAAAACCCGGCACCACGTTGAACACCCCCGGTGGCATGCCGGCTTCAAGCGCCAGTTCAGCCAGGCGCAGCGCCGTCAAAGGCGATTTTTCGCTGGGCTTGAGCACCACCGAATTGCCTGCCGCCAAGGCTGGCGCAATCTTCCAGGCGGCCATGATCATGGGGTAATTCCAGGGCACGATGACACCCACCACGCCCATGGGCTCGCGCTGGATCAAGGCCAAGGCGGTGCTGGCGGTTGGCGCAATTTCGTCATAAATCTTGTCCACCGCTTCGCCGTACCAGCGCAGGCAATTGGCGGCGCTGTTGACATCGACGGAACGGGCGTATTTGATGGGTTTGCCCATGTCGAGCGTTTCCATCAGCGCCAGTTCATCGGCGTGCGCCAGCAATTGGTCGGCAAACCTGACCATGACACGTTTGCGCGCGGCCGGTGCCATGCCGCACCAACGGCGGTCGTCGAAGGCGGCCCGGCCAGCGGCCACGGCCGCGTCCACATCCGCTTGCCCGCAGCGCGCCACCTGCGTCAGCAGGCGCCCGTCCACCGGGGAAATACAGTCAAATAACTGGCCGTCAAGCGCGGCCACCCGCTGTCCGTTGATCAAGGCGCGGCCGTCATAAGGTGTTGTTGACATCATGAATCCTTCAAAATAAATAGCAGCTTGCGAAATAGATACGAGGGCTAGAGACCAAAAAAGCTTAAAAAATTAATTTGCCGACAAGGCCACCATTTCAGCCCGGGTGGCGGCTGCGATCTCGCGCTCACGCCTGCGGGTCTGGCGCGCCACCCAGACGCTGTAGCCAATCACCACCAAAGTCACCGACACAATCAAGAGCGTGGCGGCGGCGTAAATGGTGGGGTTGATGCCCCGGCGCGCGTAACCAAAAATCACTTGCGGCAGGGTGTTGACCCCCGGGCCGGACAAAAATTCGGCAATCACCACATCATCAAACGACAGGGTAAATGCCAACAAAAAGGCGGCAAAAATGGCCGGCAGGATGTTGGGCATGGTGATCAGGAAAAACACCTGAAAAGGCTTGGCGCCCAAGTCCATCGCGGCTTCTTCAATCGAGCGGTCCATGTCCAGCAACCGCGACTGGATCACCACCATGCCGTAAGCCATGCCCAGCAGCGTGTGCCCCAGCACAATGGTCAACATGCCGCGTTGCGGCCAGCCAAAGGCGTTTTGCACACCCACCATCAGCAGCAGCAGTGACAAGCCAATCACCACCTCGGGCATCACCAGCGGCGCATTTACCATGCCGGAAAACAGGGTTCGCCCCGGAAACCGGCGGTAACGCACCAGCACAAAAGCAGCAAACGTGGCCAGCACGGCAGACGCCACACCGGCCGCCATGGCGACTTTGATGGACAGCCAAAAGCCATCCACGATCTTGGTGTCACGCGTGAGCGCCTCGTACCAGCGCAGTGAAAACCCGGTGAACACCGCGTCTTGCCGGGTGCTGTTGAACGAAAACACCACCATGAACATCAGCGGCAAGTACAAAAACAGGAACACCACCGCCAGCCACACCTTGCCAATGTATTTCCCAAGAAATTGGTTCATTTGAAGCCCCGCAACATGTCGTTTGAATGAACACCCTGACAACCATGGCCAATCAACAAACCAATCGACGAGCAGCTTTCAACAACGCTGCGGGTTAACCCAGAAGAAACGAGGCGCCGCTTGGGAATCATTTTTCATCCCCCGTGTAATGGTAATAAATGGCCAGTGGCACCACGATCAGGCCGATCATGACCACCGCCAAGGCGGTGGCGCGCGGCCAGTTGTTGCTGGTGAACATCTCGTCCCACACCACCCGGCCAATCATGATGTTTTCCGGCCCACCGAGCAGCGAGGGAATCACGAACTCGCCCACACACGGAATGAACACCAGCATGAAGCCGGCGATGATGCCCGCCCTGGACAGCGGCACCGTCACCAGCCAGAACGCCTTGAAGGGCGTGGCGCCCAGGTCGTAAGCGGCTTCAAGCAAACGACCATCCATCTTGACCAAATTGGCGTAAAGCGGCAACACCATGAAGGGCAGGTACACATAGGTCATGCCGACCAGCATCGACACATCGGTGTAGAGCATCTGGATGGGTTCGGTGATCAGGCCCAACGCCAGCAAGACCTGGTTGACGATCCCCTGGTCTGCCAGAATGCCTTTCCAGGCGTAGACGCGCAGCAAAAATGAGGTCCAGAACGGCAACATGACCATCATCAGCAGCGCCGGGCGCACGCTGGGCTTGGAGCGCGCGATGAAATAAGAAAACGGGTAACCCATCACCAGGCAAAGCAACGCTGTGCACAACGCGTACCAGATGGAGCGCAGATAGGCTTCGATGTAAATGGTTTGAAACAGCGCTCCGCCGTCACCCGCACGAAAAATCGACCCGTAGTTGTCGTATTTGAGATGCAGCAGCCCGGTGCTGGAATCCCAGAGCGGTTTGAACGGCGAGATGTCGTTGCCCATGTCCACAAAACTGATGTAGACCAGGATCAAAAACGGCAGCAGAAAAAATGCAATCAGCCAGGTGAAAGGCACACCAATCACAAAGCGTTTGCCGGGCATGGGGAGGGTGAGAGTCATGACGAGCGCCCCTCAGTTGCGCAGGACCAGCGCATCGGTGTCGTCCCACCAGAAAAACACCTCGTCTTCCCAGGTAATGTCCAGCAGGTCCAGGTGGGAACCGTTGGGCTCGGTGATCTTGATCCGGTTGCCCTGGGGTGTAACCACAATGTAGGTGTTGTAGGCCCCAAAATAAGCGATTTCCTTGACCCTGCCTTGAAAGAGGTTGTGGCTCAGGCCTTGGGGTGCCTGTTTGCCAATGCTGATTTTTTCGGGGCGCACCGCCACCGCCACCGGCATGCCCACCGTACCACTGATGCTGTGGCCGACGTGAACTTCACCGATGCTGGTTTGTGCTGCGCAGTGATCCGTCTCGTCCACACTGAGTTTGCCATCAAGCATGTTCACACTGCCGATGAAATCGGCAACAAAGCGGCTGCTTGGGTATTCATAGATTTCTTGCGGCGAGCCCACCTGCAGCACCCGGCCTTTGCTCATGACCGCAATGCGCCCGGCCATGGTCATGGCCTCTTCCTGGTCATGCGTCACCATGACACAGGTCACACCCACTTTCTCGATGATGTTGACCAGCTCAAACTGGGTTTGCTCGCGCAGTTTTTTATCCAGTGCGCCCAGCGGCTCGTCCAGCAACAACACTTTGGGCTTCTTGGCTAGGCTGCGTGCCAGCGCCACCCGCTGCTGCTGGCCACCGGAAAGCTGGTGCGGCTTGCGCTTGGCGTAAGTGCCCAGCTGCACCAGGTCCAGCATTTCGCCCACCCGTTGTGTCACCTCACTTTTTGGCAAGCCTTCACGTTTGAGGCCAAACGCGATGTTTTCCCAGATGTCGAGGTGCGGAAACAAGGCGTAGGACTGGAACATCATGTTGAACGGGCGCTCGTACGGGGCCAGCCTGGCCACGTCTTGCCCGGCCAGCAAAATGCGCCCCGAGGTCGGGGTCTCGAACCCGGCCAGCATTCGAAGCAAGGTGGATTTACCGCAACCCGAGCTACCCAGCAAAGCAAAAATTTCGCCTTGGTTGATCGACAGGTTGACCTCGTCAACCGCCACGGCTTCGTCAAAGCGCTTGACCAGCTTCTCGGTGACGAGGTAGTTTTTTTTGGAATCAACGTCGGCCATGGACAATCCTTAAAACAAGCAACTTCACACCAATGTCTTCAAGCACGCAACAAAAAGGGCTGTTCATACCGCGTGTACAAACAGCCCCCTTTCAAACAAGGCGTAGCTTTACTTGCCTTTTTTGAAGCTGTTGTAGGCGTTGGCCATGGCTTCGCGCGCTTCGTTGCTGAAGCTGCTCGGTGGGATCATCTTGGCAAAATAATCGGCCTCCACAAAGATCGTCTTGTTGCTAGCAATCTCGGGTTTGATGAGTCCGATGGCGGCCTTGTTGGCGGTGGGGTAGGTCATTTCATTGGTCATCAGGGCGGCGTTTTCAGGGCGCAGATAGAAGTCAATGAACGCCATGGCATTGTTCGGGTGCTTGGCATCTTTGGTGATGGCCATGGTGTCAAAGAAAATCAGCGCGCCGGTGCTCGGCAGCAAGGACTCGATCTCGTCCTTGGACTGGTTCTCTTTGGCTCGGGTGGCCGCAATGTTGATGTCGCCAGACCAGCCAATCGCCACACAGGCTTTGCCGCCCGCAAGGTCGTCGATCATGGTTGCACTGAAGATGCGCACATCCTTGCGCACCTTGGCCAGCATGTCGGTGGCAGCCTTGTAGTCTGCAGCATCGTTGGAGTACGCGTCTTTGCCGATGTAATGCAGCGCCGCCGGAATGATTTCGGTGGGTGAATCCAGGTAGGCAATACCGCACGATTTCAACTTGGCGGTGTACTCAGGATTGAACACCAGCTCCCAGGCGTTTTCGGGCATGGGGGTCTTGCCCAGGGCCTTGGCGACCTTGGTCTTGTTGATGCCGACCGTGGTGAAACCCCAGGCCCACGGCACCAAAAACTTGTTATCCGGGTCGGTCTTGGCGGCCAGCGTGGCCAAGATGGGCGCATCCAGATTGGCGAGGTTTTTGATTTTGGATTTGTCCAGCGGCTGGAACAAGCCGCCTTCAATTTGCGGTTTGGCAAACACCGAACCCGGCACGACGATGTCGTAACCGGTGTTGCCCGCCACCAGCTTGGCGTGCAAGGCTTCGTTGGTCTCGAAGGTGTCGTAGTTCACCTTGATGCCGGTTTCTTTCTCAAACGCCGCCATCATGCCCTCGGGCACGTAGTCTGGCCAGTTGTAGATGTTGAGTACCTTTTCTTCAGTGTTGACAGCCACTGGTGCAGCAGCAGGCGCGCTGACCACCGGTGCAGGCGCGGCCAGTGGCGGCTCCTCTTTCTTTCCGCACCCGGCCAGAACCACCGCTGAAAGTGCAAACGACCAAAGGTACTTTTTCATCATGAAACTACTCCTTGAAATAGAAAACTGGCAAAGGGACGCTGAGTTTAAGGCTAGCAAAAACCAGACCCGTCAAAAAAGCTATTTTGGTGCAATTCTTGTGGCGCCAAGCCCAACACATCAGGTGCACCCAGGCCACGCAGGGCGGCGTGAACCGCCGCATGGGTCCTGCCGGACGCATGCGGCGGAGGCACACTGACAGGCTGTTTTATATGACAAATTGGCCTCTAGCCCTTATTTAATATGCGCTAGCAGCTATACATGTAATAGCAAATGCTCACGTTCCCAAGGCGAGATGACTTTCATGAACTCGTCAAACTCCAATTCCTTGATTTCCGAGTACACGGTGATGAACTCCTTGCCCAGCACCTCATGCAAATCAGACTCGCGGCGCAGCCAATCCAGCGCCTCACCCAGGCTGCGCGGCAACGCGTAGGGCGACAAATAGGCGTCGCCCCGCATCTCTGCCTTGGGCTTGATCTTGTTTTTCATGCCCAAATAGCCGCAGGCTAGCGTCATCGCCAGCGCCACATAGGGGTTGGCATCGGCACCAATCACGCGGTTTTCAACCCGGCGTGCGGCCGGCGTTGAAATCGGTGACCTGATGCCGACCGTGCGGTTGTCATAACCCCACTCGATGTTGATCGGTGCCGCCGTGTTGCGACTCAGGCGGCGGTAGCTGTTGACATAGGGTGCCACCAGCACCATGGCCGCCGGAATGTAGCGCTGCAAGCCACCGATGTAGTGCAGGAAGGCCTCAGACGGCGTGCCGTCTTCGTTGCTGAAGATGTTTTTGCCGGTGGCAATGTTCAAAATGCTCTGGTGCACATGCATGGCACTGCCGGGCTCACCGGCAATCGGTTTGGCCATGAAGGTGGCATACATGTCATGGCGCAAGGCCGATTCACGTACCGTGCGCTTGAAGAAAAACACCTCGTCGGCCAGGCCCAGCGGCTCGGCGTGAAAGAAGTTGATTTCCATCTGACCGGCACCCACTTCGTGAATCAAGGTGTCCACGTTGAGTTCCATCTTGTCGCAGTAGTCGTACATTTCTTCAAACAGCGGGTCGAACTCGTTGACGGCATCAATGCTGTAGGCCTGGCGCGACGTCTCAGCCCGGCCACTGCGGCCAATCGGCGGGCGCAACAGCGTGTTGGGGTCGGTGTTGCGGGCGGTCAGGTAAAACTCAAGTTCGGGCGCCACAATGGGCTGCAAGCCTTCCGCTGCAAACAGGTCACAGACCTTGCGCAGCACGGTGCGTGGCGCAAAAGGCACCAAATTGCCTTGGTGGTCAAAACAGTCGTGAATCACCTGCGCGGTCGGGTCCGTGGCCCAAGGCACGATGCGCACGGTGCTGGGGTCGGGGCGCAACTGCATGTCTTTGTCAGTGGGGTCGATCACATCGTAATAAGGGCCGCTTTCGGGGAATTCACCGGTGACGCCCATGGCCACCACCGCCTGCGGCAGGCGCATGCCACGGTCTTCGGTGAATTTGACGCGCGGCAGAATCTTGCCGCGTGCCACACCGGTCAAGTCGGGCACCAGACACTCTACCTCAGTCACCCGGCGCTCATTGAGCCATTGCTCAAGGTCGTTGAAATTCATTGACTTTTTATCGTTCATGGTGTCCTTTAGGATCAAACAAATCTTGAAACACCCTGCTTGCCGGGCACCCGTTGTGGGCTTGAACTGGTTGGCAGTCAGTGCCAATTTTTGCAAATCAGGGGTGCCACTCAGGCACTCGGTTACACCATGCTATCCGAACTGCTGCTCACCAAAATCAGAACCACGTTGAGGCCGTCGCCCCATGGCCCCAAGTACATTCACCGTTGCTTATATGATCAGCATCCCAATCTGGAAACCTGATGAACAACACCCTCTTGAACTTGCGCTGGCTGCGCTGGACCTCTTTGTCCGAAGGCGCGACCCTGATTTTGTTGGTGTGCCTGGCTGTGCCTTTGAAGCGCATGGCCGGTATGCCCGAATTTGTCACCGTGATGGGCCCGCTGCACGGCGCGGCGTTTTTGATCTACGTGGCGATGGTGATGCGGGCGGCATCGGCAGGCTTGCTCACCGCGACCGAGACCACACACATGATGCTGGTGGCGTTCATTCCGTTTGGCGCCTTTTTCATGGGTGGCATGTTCAAGCGCAAAACCGCTGAGCTAACCTTGGCCCGCTCAAACGCAACTTCACCAGACCGCTGACAGGTCGCACACCTTTTTCGATACCTTTAAATCAACACCATGACGACTCCAAGCACCCCATCTCCCTCAAACGCATTTCAAGCTGGCAAGTTCTCACGCCGCCACCTGTCTTTTCTGGTGATGGGGCTTGCAATGGGCATGACAGCGTGCGGCGATGCGGCAAACGCCGCTGATTCGGTTTCGCTGGACGCGGCTCGCACCGAATTTGAGGCCGGTCGCGCCCTCCTGATCGACATTCGTGAGCCTAATGAGCACGCCACTGGCGTAGCCAAAGGCGTGCAATTGCTGCCGATGCGTCAGCTCGGTGCCCGGCTGTCTGAAATCCCCCTGGCCACTGACAAGCCCGTGCTGTTGATCTGTAACACGCAGAACCGCTCCAGCGCAACGCTGTCGGCCTTAAGGGAAAAGGGCTACAAGCACGTGAAGTTTGTGCAAGGCGGCATGAGTGAATGGAATCGCCGGGGCTGGCCGGTGGTGAAACCCTGAACCGCTGCAGGGTTGACCCCGGTCAACCATGGTGGGCGGTCATGTCACTTGCGAATGCCCTCACCGGCTTTCATCCGCCCTCAAAACGCATCGCGCAGCCGGTGGTACAAGGTGCCAAGCACCAAGCTGGGCATGCGCAACAAGGCTCCCCCCGGAAAGCGGCGATGGTGCAGCCCGGCAAACACATCAAAGTGCTCCGCTTGCCCCGCCACCGCCTGCGCTACCAGTTGACCTGCCAGGCCGGTCAGGGCCACGCCGTGACCACTGAAGCCCTGCAGGTAGAACACATTGCTGCCCAGCCGCCCAAAATCAGGCGCGCGGTTCATGCTGATGTCAACAAAGCCGCCCCACACGTGTTCAACCGGCACCTCTTTAAGCTGGGGAAATATCTGCCCCAGGCGCTGCGCCATCAGCGCCTTCAAGTGGGCTGGCGTGCGTGTGGAGTAACTCACCCGCCCGCCGAACAACAGGCGGTGATCGGCGCTGCAGCGAAAGTAATCCAGGATGAAATTGTTGTCACACACCGCCGCGTTGCTGGGGATCAATTGCCGGCACAGCGCCTCAGACAAGGGTGCAGTGCTGACCATGTAGGTGCCCACCGGCATGATGCGGGGTGTTAACTCAGGTGCCACTTTGGGGCCGTATTCAGGCAAGGTGCAGTTGCCCGCCAGCACGGCAAATTTGGCGCTGACGCTGCCCTGTGCGGTGCGCGCGCTCAGAACAGCGCCGCGTTCAAGCGCCGTGACGGCAGACTTCTCAAAAATCTGCACCCCCAGTGACTGCGCCGCCCGCGCCAGCCCCAGGCCAAATTTGAGCGGATGCAGGTGACCTGAAGACGATTCAAACGCCGCTGCGCAATAGCGCGGGCTCTGAATGTAGCGCTGCACATCGTCACCGCTCACGTAGTCGGCGGCAAAACCGTAGTCGTGCTGCATCGTCCGCGTGTCAAGTTCTAGCGCACGCGCTTTGCGGGGCGAGTCGGCCACATGCAGGTAGCCTTTGACGCGGTCGCAGTCAATTTGAAACTCGCGGATGCGCTCATCAATCAGGTCGATGGAGCGCATCGACATGTCCCAGGCCTGCCGTGCTTGTGCTTTGCCAAGTTGTTGCTCAAACGGCGCCTGCCCGCTGGCAAAACCCGCCAGGGCCTGCCCGCCATTGCGCCCGGAGGCGCCGCTGCACACCCGGTCGGCTTCCAGCACCACCACGCGGTAGCCACGCCGCGCCAGTTCAATGGCCGCCGACAAACCGGCATAACCCGCGCCCACGACCAGCACATCAGACGCCAGATCGCCCTGCAGGGGCGCTTTAAGTTCAGGCCGCTGCACGCTGGCCTCGTAATAGCTTGTTTGATTAAGGTGGGTGTCAGAGTCAAGCAACATACGAATTCAAAGTAACCACAGTGGGTGGCAATGATGTCATGGCCGTAAGGGTCAAAAAAGCAAATTTCAGGTGCCATCGGTTCAAGACGAACATCAGGCATATCGTTTCAAGGCCAATTTCAGATGTCATCGTTTGGCCACCTGGCCGCACAGGTAGGTCCACACCAAGGTGGCGGCAACGGTGCTGGTCAATTCGGCGTGGTCGTAGGCGGGCGCCACTTCCACACAGTCCATGCCCACCAGGTCAAGCACCGACAATTCTTCAAGCAGGGTGAGCACTTGTGAACTGGTCAAGCCACCGGGTTCAGGTGTGCCGGTGCCGGGCGCAAAAGCCGGGTCCAGGCAATCAATGTCCAGCGACAGGTAACAAGGGCGCCCCTGCAAGCGCTGCACAATTTGCGCCACCACGGGCTGCAGCCCGGCCCCATCAAGGCCACGCAATTGCCGCGCGGTAAAAATCAGGCCACCCTGGTCTTGCACGTACTCGCGGGCGGCACGCTCACCACTGGAGCGCAGGCCAATTTGCACGGTGTGTTGCGGGCTCACCAAGCCTTCGGCAATCGCCTCATAAGTCCAGGTGCCATGGCCGGAAGGCTCGCCAAAATGGTCGCTCCAAGTATCGCAATGGGCATCAAAGTGCACCAGCGCCAGTGTGCCATGCTGGGCATGCGCGGCGCGCAACAGCGGCAAGGTCACCGAATGGTCGCCGCCCAGAAAGACGCAGTGGTGACACGCCATGCGTTGCGCTGCCTGGCGCTGGATGTGTTCACGCACTTCGGGCAAGGGTGAGGCATTGGGCAGGCGCATGTCATAACCGTCACCCAGCAACCCAAGTGGCGTGACGTTGAATAGAGGGTGAATACCGTCACACAGCATCAGGCTGGCGCTGCGGATGGCTTGCGGACCAAAACGTGCGCCAGGGCGGTTGGTTACAGCGCCATCAAATGGCACACCAAGCACCGCAAAGGGCTGCCCGGCCAGTTCGGGCGCACCCAAAAACCGGTTGCTGTGGTGAGCGTAGGCAAAGTGTCCGAGGGTCATGGCGCGGTCTTTCATAAAAACTTTGGGCATGGTAACCCCGCTGCACCACGGGTTCTGCGCCAGTTCGCCGTGTCTGGTGGGGGCCAATCCGAGACGCATTTCAGGCATGATGCAAAACCCTGCAAAGTTTTCAGCGCTGCCTCCTTGAACTCTGATCCGTCGCCCACTACCCCTGCCCCATCCCGCTGGCTGGCTTATTTTTTACTGGCTTTAAGCATGTCGCTGGTGGGCAGTTATGTGGCGTTAAGCAAACCCTTGGTGGCGGTGCTGCCAGTGTTTTTGCTGGCCTGGCTGCGTTTTTGCATCGGCACCTTGGCCATGCCGCACTGGCTGCGCAAGCCTGTCGATGAGCCGCCCATGAGCGTCGCCACCCAACGCCTGATTTTTCTGGAATCTTTTTTGGGTAATTTTTTGTTCACCGTGTGCATGCTGTTTGGGGTGAGCCTGACCACGGCGGTGTCGGCCGGCGTCATCATGGCCGCCATTCCGACCATGGTGGCGCTGCTGAGCTGGCTGTTTTTGCGCGAGCGCATTGGCCTTCGCGTGTGGCTTGCCATTGGTTTTGCGATGACCGGCATCGCGTTTTTCTCACTATCAAAATCAGAGCTGCTTGCGCATACTACACAAGGGCTAGAGGCTGATTTGTCATATAAAAATGGCTGGCTTGGCAATTTGTTGATTTTTGCTGCGGTGGTGTGCGAAGCGGCTTATGCGGTGATTGGCAAAAAACTCACGGGCAGCTTGTCACCCAAGCGCATCACCGCATTGATCAATCTCTGGGGTTTGGCCCTGATGACGCCGTTTGGGCTTTACGCCGCCTGGGCCTTTGATTTTGCGGCAGTCAAACCCGGCATCTGGCTGTTGCTGGTGTTTTACGCACTGGCGGCCAGCGTGTGGACGGTTTGGCTCTGGATGACCGGCCTGAAAACCGTGCCCGCCAACCGTGCCGGGGTGTTCACCGTGATGTTGCCGATGGCAGCCGCGCTGGTCGGCGTGGGTGTGCTGGGCGAACGCTTGAGCGCCATGCAGGTGCTGGCGTTTGGGCTGTGCCTGGCCGGCGTGGTGCTGGCCACCCTGCCCGGCCAAAAAGCTGTTTAATCCAGGCAACACGCGCTGACCACCATGCCGTCGGCATCGGCATAAAGCCAGTCGCCCGGGTTGACCCAGACACCCTGAATTTGCACCGCTAGGTCTTTGAGCCCCTGGTTCTGTTTTTCAGTGGGCAGCGGCATGCTGGCCAGCGCCCGGATGCCCACGTCAAGCAGCGCCAGCTCGGCCACATCACGCACGCAGCCGTCAATCACCACACCCGCCCAACCGTTTTTGGCAGCTGCCACACCCAGGTTGCCGCCCAGCAGCGCGCGGCGCAACGAGCCCGCACCATCGACTACCAGCACTTTGCCGATGCGCCCTTGCGGTGTTTCCACAAAGCCACACGCATCCACCGCGGCCTTGACCAGCGAGTTGTCTTCAAAACACTTGATGGTGACCACCGGCCCACAGAAGACCCGGCGCGCGCCAAAGTCCTTGAACAGCGGCGGCAACACCCGAAATTGCGCGGGTGAGTCGTTTTTATGGGCATCACAAAAGTCGCAGGTGCTAAAGCTTTGGGTCATGAAAATCATCCTTGGTGGTTCGTATTAAGGAAAAAATTGTAGAGTGACCCAAAACAAGGCACGAAATTGCGAACTTGCCCAGTGAAATTAACGTGTTCCCCCTAGGAAAGGCACTCGTTCTCCAGTAGCATTCGCCCCATCCAGCCGAAAGTGTGCGCTGGCGATTCATCAAACTTGAAAAGGACAAAACATTTATGGCAACTGCAAAAAAAGCACCAGCAAAAAAAGCGGCTCCTGTCACGCCAGCGGCGCCTGTCACCAAGGTTGCTGCAGCCAAAAAAGCTGCGCCAGCCAAAACGGTCGCTGCTAAAGAAGCCGCAGCACCCGCCAAAAAAGCCGCTGCAGAGAAGGCGCCTGCTGTCAAACGCGCCGTGAACGCCGCGTTCATGAAAGCCCTGACACCTAGCGCCGCATTGGCGGCCGTGGTGGGTGCAGCCCCGCTGCCACGCACTGAAGTGGTCAAACAATTGTGGGTTTACATCAAAAAGCACAAATTGCAAGACGACGCCAACAAACGCCTGATCAATGCCGATGCCAAGCTGAAAGAAGTGTTTGGCAAAGCACAAGTCACCATGTTTGAAATGGCTGGCCTGATTGGCAAGCACCTGAGCTAATTTCTTCCCGCTACCCGTTCAAAAGGCCGACGCAAGTCGGCCTTTTGTTTGTGGCATCATCCCCTTTCATTCCAACCAAACCGCCCTAAATGCTGCGTTTTCTCCTGACCCGCTTTAGCCTGATCATCCCGACCTTCATCGGCATGACCCTGGTGGCCTTCTTCCTGATTCGCATGGTCCCAGGTGACCCCATCGAGACGCTGGCGGGTGAGCGGGGCATAGACGCAGCGCGGCACGCGGAGTTGCTTAAGGAATATGGCCTGGACCGCCCGGTGATGGTGCAGTACGGCATCTATATTGGGCGCGTGCTGCAGGGTGATCTGGGCAAATCCATCATCACCCATGAGCCGGTGCTCAATGAATTCATGGCGCTTTTCCCCGCCACCATTGAACTGGCGGTGTGCGCGATTCTTTTTGCGCTGCTCATCGGCATACCTGCAGGCATTTTGGCCGCAGTCAAGCGCAACACCATCCTGGACCACGGCGTGATGGGTGTGTCGCTCACCGGCTACTCCATGCCGATTTTCTGGTGGGGTTTGCTGCTGATTTTGCTGTTTTCGGTACAGCTTGACCTGACGCCGGTGTCCGGGCGCATTTCGGTGATGTATTACATCGAACCGGTCACCGGCTTCCTGCTGATCGACACCTGGCTGGCGGGTGACATGGATGCTTTTTGGTCAGCCGCCACCCACCTGATCCTGCCCACGATTGTGCTGGGCACCAACCCGCTGGCCGTGATTGCCCGCATGACGCGCTCGGCCATGCTCGAAGTGCTGGGTGAGGACTACATCCGCACCGCGCGGGCCAAGGGTCTGTCGAACTTTCGCGTGGTGGCGCTGCATGCGCTGCGCAACGCGCTCATTCCGGTGATCACCGTGATTGGTTTGCAGGTCGGCGTGTTGTTCACCGGCGCGATCCTGACCGAGACCATTTTTTCATGGCCGGGCGTGGGCAAATGGATGATTGAGGCCATTGGTCGGCGCGACTACCCCGTGTTGCAGGGCGGCATGCTGCTGCTGGGCGGCATGGTCATGGTCGTCAACCTGTTGGTGGACGTGACTTACGGCATCATCAACCCTCGCATCCGGCACTGAAGGCGCAACACTATGGCTACCCTTGCCGAATCTTCTTCGTCCCAAGAACCCCAGCGCCCCTGGCGCGAATTTTGGGACTACTTCAGCACCAACAAAGGCGCGGTGGCTGGCTTGGTGATTGTGCTGCTGGTGTTGCTGATGGCTGCCTTTGCGCCGTGGATTGCGCCCTACGCGCCCAATGACACCGACCCCAGCATCTTTCTGACACCACCGGCCTGGCAGGCTGGCGGCTCCAGCGCGCACTGGCTCGGCACCGATGCCATTGGCCGCGACATTCTGTCAAGGCTGATTCACGGTGCACGCTTGTCTTTGGCCATTGGCCTGGCGGTGGTGGCGCTCTCGGTCGTGCTGGGCACCGTGCTGGGCCTTACCGCAGGTTACTTTCGCGGTATTTTTGAAGTAGCGGTGATGCGCCTGATGGACATCATCCTGACCCTGCCCAGCCTGCTGCTGGCCATCGTCATTGTGGCCATTTTGGGGCCTGGATTGATGAACGCCATGCTGGCCGTGGCCGTGGTGGTGTTGCCGCATTACGTGCGCATCACCCGGGCCGCAGTCATCACCGAGATGAGCCGCGACTACGTGACCGCCGCACGCATGAACGGCGCCGGCCACCTGCGCCTGATGTTCAAAGAGGTGCTGCCCAACTGCACCGCGCCCTTGATCGTGCAGGCCTCGCTGGGTATTTCGGCCGCCATTCTGGACGCTGCGGCGCTGGGCTTTCTGGGCCTGGGCGCACAACCGCCCTCACCTGAGTGGGGCACCATGCTGGCCGATGCGCGTGAATTTGTGTTGCGCGCCTGGTGGGTAGTCACCTTCCCCGGCCTGGCTATTTTGATCACCGTGCTGGCCTTCAACCTGCTGGGCGACGGCCTGCGCGACGCGTTTGACCCCAAGCTCAAACGCTGATCCCAACGCAAAGAAGAATTTTTATGGCGCTTCTCGAAATCGAAAATCTGTCGGTGCAGTTTCCGTCCAAAACGGCAGTGATGCATGCGGTGGATGGTGTCAGTCTGTCGCTTGACGCGGGTGAGGTGCTGGGCATTGTGGGTGAGTCCGGCTCCGGCAAAAGTGTCACCATGATGGCGCTGATGGGCCTGGTGTCGTTTCCCGGCCAGGTCACCGCTGACAAGCTGCGCTTTGACGGCCATGACCTGCTGAAGCTCTCAGGCAGTGCCCGCAACAAACTCATCGGCAAAGACGTGGCCATGATTTTCCAGGACCCCACCACCAGCCTGAACCCGTGCTTTACCGTGGGCTTTCAGCTGGCCGAAACACTCAAATTGCACATGGGGCTCGACAGCAAGGCGGCGCGCAAGCGCGCCATTGCCTTGCTGGAGCAAGTGGGTATTTCGGCACCTGAGAGCCGCCTGGGCGTCTACCCGCACCAGATGTCGGGCGGCATGAACCAGCGCGTGATGATTGCCATGGCGATTGCCTGCAACCCCAAACTGCTGATTGCCGACGAGCCCACCACCGCG
>JBBQSS010000038.1:0-18880 GCA_038213665.1 Burkholderiales bacterium
GCCCAGATGCAGGCGCTGCCCACGGTGCTGGAGCCCATCACCAGGATTCGCAAGGAAGAGTTGGCCTGAGGCATTGCCGGGTCATGTGTTTTGATATAAAGTATTACAAATTTTGTAATACTTTCAGAGGCACCTATGGGACACGCGTTAACGGTCAAAGGCCAGGTCACCATTCCCAAAGCCATGCGAGAACACATGGGCATCGCGCAGGGGCAAGAGCTTGAATTTGTCGCACAGCCCGATGGGCGCGTGCTGATGTTTCCAGCCAAGCCGGCTGCACCCAAAGAAAATCCTTTTCTTAAGTGGATGGGGACCGGTATCGCTGGCTTGAGCACCGAAGACATCCTGCGGGAAACACGTGGCGAGGATGCGATGCGATGATTTTGGTTGACTCCAGCGTCCTCATTGATGTGATTGAAGCAACACCCGAATGGTGCGACTGGAGTGCTGAGCAACTCACGCTTTGTGCCCAGCAGCAAGGGCTGGCAATCAATGCGATCATTTATGCCGAAGTTTCCCGAAGTTTTCCCAGTGCCGAGGTACAAAACGCCTTTCTGAAAGAAGCCGCGATCAAAGTGTTGCGCATCCCCAATGAAGCCGCTTTTTTGGCCGCCAGAGCGCACATGGCTTATCGAAGCTCTGGTGGACTGCGCAGCTCAACCCTGCCGGACTTCTTTATCGGTGCCCATGCGTTGGTAGAAAAATGTCAGTTGCTGACCCGAGACCCCGTTCGTATTCGCAATTATTTTCCCCAAGTTTTCTTGATCTCACCCCCATGAACTACATCTCCACCCGCGGCGACACAAGTCCCAAACGTTTTTGCGACATCCTGCTCGAAGGCCTGGCACCCGATGGTGGCCTTTATTTGCCTGCACATTACCCGCAGGTGGATGCCGCCACGCTGAGCCGCTGGCGCAATGTGTACCACCAGCAGGGTTATGCCGAATTGGCGTTTGAGGTGCTGTCGCTCTACATTGACGACATCCCCGCAGCTGACCTTAAAGCCCTGTGCGCCAAGACCTACACCGCCGAGGTGTTCGGCACCGGCGAGATCGTGCCCTTGCGCCACCTGGAGAACGGCATCTGGCTCGAAGCCCTGTCCAACGGCCCAACGCTGGCGTTCAAGGACATGGCCATGCAACTGCTGGGCAACCTGTTTGAGTACGAATTGGCGCGCCGGGGTGAAGAACTCAACATTCTGGGTGCCACCAGTGGCGACACCGGCAGTGCAGCCGAGTACGCCATGCGCGGCAAAAAAGGTGTGCGTGTGTTCATGACCAGCCCGCAGGGCCGCATGAGCCCGTTTCAGCAGGCGCAAATGTTCAGCCTGATGGACGACAATATCTTCAACATTGCCGTCGACGGTGTGTTTGACGACTGTCAGGACATGGTCAAGGCGGTCAGCAACGACCTGGATTTCAAGCGCAAGTACAAAATCGGCACGGTCAACTCCATCAATTGGGCGCGCCTGCTGGCCCAGGTGGTGTACTACTTTGCCGGCTACTTCCAAGCCACGCAAGAAAACACCGAAAAAGTCAGCTTTACCGTGCCCAGCGGCAACTTTGGCAATGTCTGCGCCGGCCATGTGGCGCGCATGATGGGGTTGCCGATTGCGCGCCTGATCGTGGCGACCAACGAAAACGATGTGCTCGACGAGTTTTTCAAAACCGGCGTCTATCGCGTGCGGGCCAGTGCCGACACCCATGAAACCTCCAGCCCGTCCATGGACATCTCCAAAGCCTCCAACTTCGAGCGTTTTATGTTTGACCTGCTCGGGCGTGATGGCGTGCGCATCAAATCGCTTTTCGCTGATGCCCTGGCGCGCGTGGGCTACTTCGACCTGGAGGCGCACCCCGCCTTCAGCCAGACCGCCAGCAAATACGGATTCGACAGCGGTAAAAGCACCCATGCCGATCGCCTCGCCACCATCAAGGATGCCTGGGAGCGTCACGGCATGATGATCGACACCCACACCGCCGATGGCGTGAAAGTGGCACGCGCGCACCTGCAGGCCGGTGTGCCGATGATCGTGCTGGAAACCGCGCTGCCGATCAAATTTGCCGAAACCATCGTCGAGGCCACCGGCCAACAACCTGAGCGTCCGGTCAGATTCATCGGCATTGAAGACTTGCCCAAGCGTGTGGTCAGCATGCCAGCCAGTGTGCCCGCCATCAAAGCCTTTATTGTTGAACATTGCGCCTGACCTGCACGAGCTTGCACCGCTCGGCTTGCACCGCTCGGATGGGTCAAAAAGTGTGCGTTGGCCTGGTGAACTTCAATCGCTCCTGAGTTTTTAAACTAAATTGGCCTCTAGCCCTTTATATAAAAGCGTAAGCAGCTATTAATAAATGAGTAAATTGCAATGAAAGTGGTTGGGTTCGCCGGTTTTTCCGGCTCGGGCAAGACCACGCTGGTGGAGCGCCTGATTCCTGCGCTCAAACTCAAAGGTCTGCGCGTGTCTGTGGTGAAACACGCGCACCACCAGTTTGACATTGACCATGCCGGTAAAGACACTTACCGCCACCGTGAGGCGGGCGCATTCGAGGTGGTGGTGGCCTCTGACACCCGTTTGGCGCTGATGCGTGAATTTGAGGTCGCTCATCCGCCCACCGTGCACCAGCTGCTGGCCGAGTTGTATGAGGGCGTGGACTGGGTGCTGGTGGAGGGCTTTAAAGACGCTGATGTGCTCAAAATTGAGGTCTGGCGCGCCAGCTCTGGCAAGCAAGTGCGCTACACGGCCGACGACTTCATTACCGCCATTGCCACTGATTCGCCCGACCAATTGCCCACCCCCACCGGTCTGCCTGTGCTTGACCTGAACCACCCGGACGCCGTGGTGGCCTGGCTGCTCGCACAAGGCGCTCGCTTTGACTATGACGCTGAGAACTACCAATGACCACCAGTCGCCCGGCTCAAAAGCCCCTGAAATCGCTCGATGATGCCTTGGCCCAATTGCTGGGCTACGCCACTGTGCTCGACGGGTGCGAGCACGTGTCCACCTTTGACGCTGACGGCCGGGTGTTGGCGCAACACCTGGTGTCTGCCTTGCAGGTGCCCCCGCAAGACAACAGTTCAATGGACGGCTATGCGGTGCGTTGTGCTGATTTGACCGATTCAGGCCGGGCCTTGCCGGTGTCGCAGCGCCTTCCCGCAGGCAGCGCGGGCACCGCCCTGGCGGCCCTGTCGGTGGCGCGCATATTTACCGGAGCGCCTATCCCTGAGGGCGCTGATGCGGTGGTGATGCAGGAAGACTGCACTGTGTTGCCAGACGGCAGCGTGCGGGTTGAGGTCGCAGCCAAGCCTGGGCAATGGATTCGCCGTGCCGGCGAAGATGTCACACGCGGCACCGTGGTGCTCTCAAAAGGAGAGCGTCTCACACCTGCATCTCTTGGGCTGGCGGCCAGTATTGGCATGAGCCAGTTGGCGGTGGTGCGACGCCCGCGGGTGGCGCTGTTTTCCACCGGCGACGAGTTGGTGATGCCCGGTGACGTGGCGCCCGAGCAGATGGCGCCGGGGGCCATTTACAACTCGAACCGCTTTTTTCTGAAAGCCTTGCTGGTCCGTCTGGGCTGTGAGGTGAGTGACCTGGGCATCGTGCCGGACCAGCGCGCGGCCACCATTGACGCCCTGCGCGGCGCAGCGCAGCACCATGACCTGATTTTGACCAGCGGCGGTGTGTCGGTGGGCGAAGAAGACCACATCAAACCCGCCGTGCAAAGCCTGGGCCATCTGGATTTGTGGCAAATTGCCATCAAACCGGGCAAGCCGTTTGCCTACGGTCAGGTCGGGCCAGTCCAGCCAATCGGGCAGGGCGCTGCAACAGCCACAACGTCTGGAATGGTGACGGCTGAGTCTGAGTCTGCGTCTGAGTCTGCGGCTGCGGCTGAAGCCAGAGGTGAGGCCGAAGCCAAGCCTGAGATTGGCGATGCAGACAGCACTGGCGCGCACTTCATCGGCCTGCCGGGCAACCCGGTGTCGAGCTTTGTGACGTTTTTGCTGCTGGTGCGTCCGTTCTTGCTCAGGCTGCAAGGTGTGCCGGATACTGCTATTCAATCAATAGCTGCTACCGCTTGTTTTACATGGCCTAGAGCTGATAAACGCCGTGAATTTTTGCGCGTCAGGCGCAACCTGGGTGGCGGCCTTGAGCTGTTTGCCAACCAGAGTTCTGGTGTGCTGACCTCGGCTGTGTGGGGTGATGGCCTAGTCGACAACCCACCCGGGTGCACCATCGCGCCCGGTGATGTGGTGCGTTTTATTCCTTTTTCGGAGTTGCTGGCATGAAAGTCACGGTGAAATATTTCGCCTCCATTCGCGAGGCCATTGGCACGGGCAGCGAGCTGCGTGACACGGCGGCAGGCACATTGGGTGCGCTGCGCGATGAACTCATCGCCTTGGGCGGCGAACACGGCGAGGCCCTGGCGCGTGGCAGGTCGGTGCGCTTGGCGCTCAATCAAACCCTCAGTGAGGAGTCCACCGTGTTGTCAGAGGGCGCTGAAGTGGCCTTTTTTCCGCCCGTGACCGGCGGTTAAATTGCTATGCAATTTATAGCTGCTTGCGCAATATATATAAGGGCTAGAGGGCTATTTTATGCATAAGAAACCGCGTGTATCGATTCAAACGGCAGACTTTGATGTTGCCGAAGAAATTGCCGCCTTGCGTGCGCAGGATGCCAGGGTGGGGGCGGTGTGCAGCTTTGTTGGCACCGTGCGTGACAGGAATGCGCCCGCGCGCGCGCCTGGTGGCGGCCCGCAGGCGCCGGAGCGGGTTCTGACGATGGCGCTGGAGCACTACCCTGGCATGACCGAAAAATCCATTGAGGCCATGATCGACGCGGCCCATGCAAAATTTGATATTTTTGCTGCCCGGGTGATCCACCGGGTCGGGCTGCTGCAGCCGCTGGACCAGATTGTGTTGGTGGCCGTGACCTCGGCACACCGGGGTGAGAGTTTCCAGGCATGTGAATTCTTGATGGATTACCTCAAAACCCAGGCACCCTTTTGGAAAAAAGAGCAAACCCCAGAGGGTGTGCGCTGGGTCGATGCCCGCGTCAGTGACGACGCGGCGCTGGCCAAATGGGGCATTGTTGCCAGCAACGGCTGATGGATTGGCTGATGGATTGGCTGGTGCTGACCCGGTCATTTGTGGTCGGGCATGAATGGCTGCCTTCAGCCTTTGGCGTGTCGCTCGGGGTTGATGGCCGTGACTGCCGTGTGAAGACCTTGCATCAGGGTGTCAAAGGCGGGCAGCCATAGCCATGCCGGGTTGCTCAGATCAGCGTGGGCCAGCGCGTCGGCAGACTGTTTCAGCGGCGCGCTAAGGAATGCATAGTGACGGTTCAGCAGTGGGTCATTCAGCAGCTCAAGAAAACGCAGGTGAATGTAGTGCGCCTGCAAGTTCTTGGTGTGGTGCGTACCGATACTCGTGCCCCCGACATGCATGGCCGGACGTTTCTCGGTTGACGACAAAAAGCGGAATTTCAGCCCGTCGGCAAGCGCCACCGCGAGCAGCACATGCAGGGTGTCGCGAAAGTTGTGATAGTCCTTCCAAAACGTGGTGGGCCCGAGCCCAACGCGTGCCATGGCATCAACCGCCGTGGCCGGTGTCTTGCGGTACAGCCGCGCGTCGACGTCGTAGCGCTGCATCAGCCGTCGCAACGCCTGTGCATTGAAAAACATGAAGAAGGTCAACGGAAACTGGGCGCCCACGCTGCGGCTTGTTTCGCTGAACAGGCTCACCACGCTTTCGTCGCTGGCAGGCGTCAGTTGCTTGAAGATGGCGTCGTCAAACACGTAACAGTCATGGTCCACTATGCCGAAGTTGCCGCGGTGGTTTGTGAGCAGCAGGCTGATGACATCGCCATGCGCCACGCTTGACAGCGGCAGCGTCCACAGGTCAAACATCGGCAAATTCGCAAAGCGCTCGGTCAAGACACGCCGCTCCCAGCGCCGTGCGCCGTTGCTCAACAGAACCACCTGGGCACGACCCTGCAGCAGCGCCAGACATGGCAACAGAAAGTGCAGCGTGAGCGGCATCACAATCACGTAAAAGCGCGGCAAAGTGCTCTGTTTGAGCGTGTCCTGGAACTTGATGAAGCGTGCTTGGTTGAACCCGCGCTGAATCAACCCGCCGTTGAGCGGCTGCGCCAACACGCGCCAGCCGCGAAACAAAAATGCCACCGGCACATGCACCAACAGCACCGCAACAAGGCCCAAGCCACGTTCTTGCATGGGCCGCATCGCTGTGCGCAAGCGCCGCAGGTAGGACTTAAGCCGCCACATCACGACCGTGACACCAAGTGCCAGCCATGACCAGCCCATATCTGGCGGCTTGTTTTGGCGCATCCCGCTTTTGGGCAAGCGTGTGCGCATATCTCAGTGCCCACGAGCCTGCGCCGTTCAACGTGGTGCCTGTTGGGAAGGGGATTGGAAGGAGTGCCATCGGATTTAAATTATCCAGCCGCTCATGGCTGCGTTATGGTCAAACTGCCCCCACACGACCCGTCAAACCTGCAAGGCTTGACGATTCGCATGCCCCGCGCTGCTTGAAAGCCCTCCCAAGGGCCCCATGTGCTAAATAGTTAAAAAATCTTTTGGAGTGTTCAATGCGTGCCGATAAATTCACCACCAAATTTCAGGAAGCCTTGAGCGACGCCCAGTCTCTGGCGCTGGGGCAAGACCACGCCTACATTGAGCCGACCCACATGCTGGTGGCCATGCTCAAGCAGGAAGATGGCCCAAAAGCCTTGTTGCAGCGCGCCGGCGTCAACGTGACGGGTTTGCTGGCTGCGGCTGAGGCGGCACTCAAAAAATTGCCGCAAGTCACCGGGCAAGAACAGGTACAAGTGGGGCGCGACATGGTGTCGCTGCTGCAAGCCTCCGAGAAAGAAGCCATCAAGCGCGGTGACAAGTTCGTGGCGGCCGAGTTGTTTTTGCTGGCACTGTCAGACAGCAAGTTGGACATTGGCAATGTGGTGCGTGCCAATGGCCTGACCCGCAAGAGCATGGAGTCTGCCATTGAGGCCGTGCGCGGCGGTCAAAGCGTGGACAGTGCCGACGCCGAAGACCAGCGCGAGTCGCTGAAAAAATATTGCATTGACCTGACCGAGCGCGCCCGCATGGGCAAGCTCGACCCGGTGATTGGCCGTGACGATGAAATTCGCCGTGCCATCCAGGTGCTGCAACGCCGCACCAAAAACAACCCCGTGTTGATTGGTGAGCCCGGCGTTGGCAAAACTGCCATTGTGGAAGGCCTGGCGCAGCGCATTGTGGCGGGCGAAGTGCCGGAGTCACTCAAAGGCAAACGGGTGCTGTCGCTTGATATGGCCTCGCTTTTGGCCGGTGCTAAATTCCGGGGCGAGTTTGAAGAGCGCCTGAAAAATGTGCTCAAGGATTTGGCCAAGGACGAAGGCCAAACCATTGTGTTCATTGACGAACTGCACACCATGGTCGGCGCCGGCAAGGCCGAGGGTGCCATGGACGCGGGCAACATGCTCAAACCCGCGCTGGCACGCGGTGAGTTGCACTGCGTGGGCGCCACCACGCTCGACGAATACCGCAAATACTTCGAAAAAGACGCCGCCCTTGAGCGCCGTTTCCAGAAAATTTTGGTCGGCGAACCCACGGTAGAGGCCACCATTGCTATTCTGCGGGGACTCAAAGAGCGTTACGAAAAACACCACAACGTTGACATCACCGACCCGGCCATCGTGGCCGCAGCCGAGTTAAGCCACCGCTACATCACCGACCGGTTTTTGCCCGACAAGGCGATTGACCTGATCGACGAGGCCGCCAGCAAGGTCAAGATCGAGATGGACTCCAAGCCCGAGGTGATGGACAAACTCGACCGCCGCAAAATTCAATTGCTCATTGAGCGTGAAGCGGTGAAGAAGGAAAAGGACGACGCGTCGCGCAAGCGGCTGGAACTGATCAACGACGAAATCACCTCGCTGGAAAAAGAGATCGCCAATTTTGATGAAATCTGGAAGGCTGAAAAAGCCAGCGCCCAGGGCAGTGGTGACCTGCGCGAGCAAATTGACAAGCTCAAGTTCCAGATCGAAGAACTCACCCGCAAGGGCGATTTCAACAAGGTGGCAGAGTTGCAATACGGCAAGTTGCCTGACTTGGAAAAGCGCCTGAAAGAAGCCCAGGACAAGGAAACCAACCGCACCGAAGGCGCTGCACCGCGCCTGTTGCGCACCCAGGTGGGTGCCGAGGAAATTGCCGAGGTGGTGAGCCGCGCCACCGGCATTCCGGTGAGCAAAATGATGCAGGGCGAGCGCGACAAATTGCTGCAGATGGAAACCAAGCTGCACCAGCGTGTGGTGGGCCAGGACGAAGCCATTGCCGCAGTGGCCAATGCCATTCGCCGTTCGCGCTCAGGCCTGAGTGACCCGAACCGGCCAACCGGCTCCTTCTTGTTCCTTGGCCCCACGGGTGTGGGCAAGACAGAGTTGTGCAAGGCGCTGGCCGGTTTCATGTTCGATTCCGAAGACCATCTGGTGCGCCTTGACATGAGTGAGTTCATGGAAAAGCACAGCGTGGCACGCTTGATTGGTGCGCCGCCTGGCTATGTGGGTTACGAGGAGGGCGGCTACCTGACCGAAGCCGTGCGCCGCAAACCCTACAGCGTGCTGCTGCTTGACGAGGTCGAAAAAGCCCACCCGGATGTCTTCAACGTGTTGCTGCAAGTGCTCGACGATGGCCGCCTGACCGACGGCCAGGGCCGCACCGTGGACTTCAAAAACACGGTGATTGTGATGACCAGCAACATTGGCTCACAAATGATCCAGAACATGGTCGGCCAACCCTACGAGGACGTAAAAGACGCGGTAACCGATGAGCTCAAAAACCACTTCAGACCCGAGTTTTTGAACCGCATTGACGAAACCGTGGTGTTCCACAGCCTGGACGCCAGCCACATTGCCGACATTGCCAAGATTCAACTGGCGGTGTTGACCGCCCGCCTGGCGCACATGGATCTGACGCTGACGGTGAGCGACGCAGCCGTGGCCGAGCTGGCCAAGGTCGGGTTCGACCCGGTGTTTGGAGCCCGGCCATTGAAACGTGCCATTCAGCAGCGGCTGGAAAACCCGCTTTCAAAATTGTTGCTGGAAGGCAAGTTTGCGCCCAAGGACACCATCGCCGTCGACGTGGACCCGATCCGCGCACCGGGGCAGTTCAGCTTTGAGCAGGGGGCGCATTAACGCTGCGGTCAGCCGGGGGCTTGAACGCCCCCTGGCTGACGCAAGCATGTTTATTTGGCTTTTTTGCGCGTGTGCACCGGCGCCAACCGAGCCGTTTGTGGGTCGTAAGTCACCTCGGTAATCGACCCAGCCCGAATGTGCTGCACCGCTTCGTCAATCACCTGCAAGGGCACTAAAAACCATTCCCTTGGTTTGACCGGGTTGCCAAAACGGTCTTCAATGGTCAGGTCAAGCTGTGCTGCGCCGAATAAGCGGTGAAAGATGTTCTCCAGCCGGACTCGGTTCAGGTTGTGCAGTTGGTAGGTGGCTACCACCTCCACGTCGGCCAGCAGGTAAGTGGCGTCTTTCTCTGCGGCGGCGATGCGGGTCTCGACCTTGCCGCCGGTGACACCAATTTTGTGAATCAGCTCGCGGTGTGCCGCCACAAACGGGTGGCTGGAGAGGCTGCGTAGCACGTAAATGGTGCCAGACGCGATGTCGTCCGGCTCCGGCGCATCGCCAAACAGCGGCCCCATGCTTGTGCCGGTCAACATGCGCGCTTTTTCGTCTTTGTAAAGCGCCCGCTGCAGCGAGCGCATCAACAGATTGCTTTCGGTGCCGTTGGCGTAAATAACGCGCAGGCGCGCATCAGGCTCGTTGTTACCTGTGCGAAAAATGTCACCCTGTTCGGCCACATAAGCCAGTAAACCGCCCAGCACAAAGAAGTTACCCACTTTGAAGTTGGCGTCACGCCCAAACTGGCGCGACTGGCGCACACCTGCCTTTAACTCGCGTCCGGCCTGCTCAAACAAGGGTTGAAAGTGGTCAAAGTCCGCACACGGCATGCGGTCGGCAATTTCCTCTGCGGCGCGTTTTTTGGCCGTGGTGCGCACATGGCGCAGCACGGTGATGTCGTTCTGGTCGGTGGCCGCAACGCCCGCATCTGCGCCAACCCCCAGCTCAGCCAGCAAGGCATCTTCGTCCAGGTCTTCGGTATTGGCGATGGTCGCCGCTGTACCAGACAAGAGACCGGGGCCATCCAGCCCGGCCAGCAAGGTTTGGGCTTCGGGTAATTGACGCAACCGGTCAAGACGCACGGCATACAGGCGCTCAAAAATGTCGTGCCCTTCGCCATGCAGCGGGGCGCGGCCATGGGTCTGATAAAAACGCAAAATGTCTTCAAAACCCGCAATGATGCGTTCCTCACGCGGGGTTCGGCTGGCGGACTTGAGCGGGGCGAGTTCAAGGCCAAGATCAGCCAGCAGTTCGTCTTCGTCAATGTCAGCCACGGCTCACCCCACTTTGTCGGGCGGTCAACTCTTGCGCCTTGTAGCGCATGAAAGCGGCCACACCCTCGGCCATGCGTTTTTCCCACGCATCGGCGGAATTGATGTCTGGTAAGCGGCCGCGCTCTTGCTTGAAAGTTCTGGCGCGTGCAGCAAGTTCAACTGCCTCGTCACGCGCAATGCTCACCTTCTTGGCCGCAATGCTGGCCTGCACCTGGCGCAGCGATTTTTCATCCATCGCTTTCGCCAGCACCGCATAAGCGGCATCAAAGGGGTTGATGCGGTCGATCAGGTCAATGTCCAGGTCGCGCACGTTGACAAACTTGCGCACCCCGTCCAGCAAAGACGTGCTGCCTTGCGCCGTGCCGCCACCCGCACCACCGCCATTGGCATCAGCGGCGGCCAGCACCAGTTTGGACTGCTGGGTGATGTTCATGGCGGCAATGGCGTGTTGGCGAATGGCCTCCTGGTCAGTGCCACTCAAGTCCGGGTACCGCTCGCGCACGATCTTGCCCATGCGCAGCTGGGTCAACTCCTCGGGCAGGGTGTTTTCCTTGTCAAACAGGCCGCGCTCCAGCACCGTCTTGTCTTGCAGAAAACTGGTCACCACTTCGTTCAAGTCCTCCTTGCAGATGCGTGTGGCCTCCGGGCTTTGCGGTGTGACCAGCCCGTTGATCTCCACGTGAATTTGACCCGTGTCAGTGTTCACCCCCATGTTGTGGCCACCAAGCTTGTAGCCATCTTCACCGTAATCAAAGCCAGGCTTGGGGCCGGTGTTTTTGGGCGTGAACTCATAGCGCGGGCTCAGCACCTGCTCCATCAGCAGGCTGGCGGAAATGGCCTTGAGCATGTCGTTCACCGCCTCAGCCACGGCGCTTTGGTCGGCGGCGGGCTCGGCAATCAGGTTGGTGAAGCGCGACCGCTCCTTGCCCACGGCGTCACGCGTGGCACGGCCAATGATCTGCACAATTTCGGTCAAGCTGCTGCGGTAGCCAATGGTCAGCGCGTGTTCGCACCAAATCCAGTCAAAACCTTCTTTTGCCATGCCCAAGGCGATGATCACATCGACGTGGTCGCGGTTGTTCTTTTGCGCCGGGTCTTTCAGCGCGCCCAGCACGCGGGAACGCCGGGCCGGGTCGCTGTCGTCTACCAAATCCGCCACTTTCAGTGTGCGGCCGTCTTTGACCTGAATCAGGTGAAAGCCGGTGGCCGGATCGATCCCTTTCCATTCGCCCAGACCGTTCATGATGTCATCCACCTCGCGCTGCTTGTCTTTCAGGCTTTCCCGGGCATTCACATTGGGGATATGGACAATGGTTTTCAACGCCGGGTCCAGCACCTTGGCAATCGCATTCACGTAAGGGCCGGTGTAGAAAAAATAGCCAATGTCCAGCGACTTGAGCCACTGGTAGCCGTTGAGCTGCTCGTAATAGGTGTAGGTGATGGTCTCAAACCGGGTTTCATCTTCCGGGGCCAGCACCGCCTCGCTGTCGCCCCGAAAGTAAGAGCCGGTCATGGCCACCAGATGCACCTTGTCGCGGGCAATCAGCGCGCCCAACTGGTTGCCCAGCTTGTTGCCGGAGTTGCTTGACACATGGTGAAACTCGTCAATGGCGATCAGGCGCTCATCAAACGCCTCAATGCCGAGCTCATCCACCGCAAAGCGGAAGGTGGCGTGGGTGCAAACCAAGGCTCGGTCGGTGCTGGCCAAAAACTCGCCCACGGCCTTGACCTTGGATTTGGCCACTTTCACATCGTCCACGCCGGGCGCGTTGCACAGGTTCCATTGCGGGGCCACTTGCCAATCCCACTCAAAGCCTTGCTGGCTCAAGCGTTCGTCGGCAAAGCTGCTGCCAATCGAGCGCTCGGGCACCACAACGATGGCCTGGCGCAAACCCTGGTTGTGCAGCTTGTCCAGCGCGATGAACATCAGCGCACGCGACTTGCCCGAGGCTGGTGGTGATTTGATCAGCAGGTATTGCTCGCCGCGCTTGGCATAGGCGCGCTCCTGCATGGCGCGCATGCCCCGCACGTTGGCCTTAGCAGACGCGCCGGTGTGCGCCGTGGTGATGGACACCGACGGCACGGTGAACGCATTAGTGGGGTTGGTAGGGCTGCTTGGATTAGTCATTCCGAATCGTTTTCTATGGATGTGTCATCACGGGCCAGCTCGCGTTCAATTTGTTCGATGCTGGGCAGACTGGTTTGCAGCTCTGCGGGCAGGGATTCGAGCAGTTTGTATTCCGCGATGCCCATCGGCTGGGTCTTATCGCCCAGCGCATATTCGGCCACGATTTTGTTTTTGCTTTTGCACAGTAGCAAGCCAATGGTGGGGTTGTCGTGTTCGCTCTTCACCTGGCGGTCCACTGCGGTCAGGTAAAAGCCCAACTGGCCCAGGTGCTCGGGCTTGAACTTGCCGCCCTTGAGTTCAATCACCACATAGCAGCGCAACTTGAGGTGGTAGAACAGCAGGTCAATGAAGAACTCGTCCCCGCCCACGTCCAGCAACACCTGCCGCCCGACGAAGGCAAAGCCCGCTCCCAGCTCCAGCAAAAATTCGGTGACATGTTTGACCAAGGCATGTTCGACGGCACGTTCCTGCGCCTCGTCAGTAAGTCCCAGAAAGTCGAAGCGATAAGGGTCTTTCAACGACTCACGGGCCAGATCGGACTGAGGCTTGGGCAGACGGGCCTCGAAGTTGGTGACTGCCTTGCCACTGCGCTCCAACAAGCGGGTTTCAATCTGCATCACCAATATGTTGCGCGACCAATTGTGCTCGATGGCCTTGGCCGCGTACCAGCGGCGGGTTTCGGGGCCGGGCAGCTTGTCCAGCAACGCCAACTGGTGGTACCAGGGCAATTGTGCAAGCACCGCTTGCACAAATTCCATGTCCGGCCACGCCTCAGCAAAAGCGCGCATGTACTTGAGGTTGCGGGGTGAGAACCCTTTCATGTCAGGAAAAGCAGCGCGCAAATCATGCGCCAGACGATCAATCACCTTGGCACCCCAGCCCTGCGAGAACTGCCGCGCCAGAATGTCTTGCCCAATGTGCCAGTACAGCAGCACCAGCTCACGGTTCACCGCCAGCGTGGCGCGCTGCTGGGCGGTGTGGATACGGCCTTTGAGGTCGGCCAGCCAGTCGGCATAGCCGGCTGGGGGTGAAGTCAGGCTAACCGGTTTTTCGCTCATGCTTTCTTTCCCCTCGTTGTTTTCCTCGCGGGCTTGGTTGCCGCCTGTCATCCTGGTGTAAAGCTCAAACAGCTTTTCCAGGCGCTCGGTGTCGTTTTTGAAGCGGCGACCGATATAGATGCGCTCCAGCACCTCGTCGTTGCGCTCGTGTGAGCGCTCGATTCAAGACCAGGCAACATTTTCATTCTCGAAATCTTCCGGCTGCATCCTTCGTTTTCCAAGGTGAATACCTGAGCAAGAGGCCAAACCCGGGCTTCATCGACGGAGCAATCTGGTTCATACCAGCTTGAACCAAATCAAGCGTCAGCCGATAAGCACCGTACAACTCTATGATTCCAGGGGGATTTCCTTGTCCGTACCTCCAATCACTAAGATCATTGAATGAAGGCCACGTGGAAAGCTTGGCAGCATCGAAAGTCACGCCGTGCTTGCCTGCAAGCCCCAGCAGTTCGCCTAGCGGATGAATCTTCGGTTGCGAGCCGGTTTCCTTGCGAATCACTGCCTTGAGGGCTGCCTCATTGGCCATTTGTAAATCAAACCAAGCTGGGCCAATCTCAGGGCCCAGAAAGGAAACCAAGCGCTCTGCAGCTTGCTTAAGGTAGGTTAGCGTTGTTTGAATCAGCTTCTGTACTTCATGATCGTCGTCGGAGCGAAAAGTTACTCGCCTAAACTCAACATAACGCAAAACTTCAACTGTCCGCCTTGCCTCGACAACAACTAACGCGCGAGCCTCATGATCGAGTTTCGAAAGGTCGGGGCCATTAACAATCCACGAAGTGGCTTCTTCGCCGTCGCCGAGACCTTCCTCGAAATACATCCAAGCTGTTTCGCCATCCGTCTCAACCTTCGTTCGGTTGGCGGGAACTGAAATGGCAAATGGTACGCCTCGGATCATCACAGCTCCAAGGAGAGCGGCAGTACCTCTTGCCGCCATTGCGTTCGAGCCATAGCGGTCCACATACCAATATTCGACAGTATCGAAGAGGACCCGAAACCAGAGCTTCTCCGCATGCTCGCTGAGGTTTGCCAGTTCGTCGATCCGTTCTTCGCCCGCTTTGACCTCGATGGCACCCTCACGAAACAGCATCATGAGCGCTTGGAGTGGACGTTTCGAGAGGGATAGTTCCTGATGCGATAGCTCGGTATCGAATAGTTCGAGCAAATGATCCATCTCGGCCGCCAATTGATGGGTCTGTTTGAGGCCGAAGTCCTCCTTGGACGGCACGCCGTTTGCCGGCTGGTCTGACTCTGTCATGCTACCCCCGCCTTCTTCTTCGTCATCTTGGTATAGAGGTCAAACAGCTTTTCCAATCGCTCGGTGTCGTTTTTGAAGCGGCGGCCGATGTAGATGCGCTCCAGAACCTCGTCGTTGCGGGCATGGGCTGCGCGCAGGTTGTCCGGCATGGTGGCCGGGTCGTACAGGTCGGCTATTGTTGCGGGGAAATGCGCTTCGCGGGCCAGCAGGATGGCTTCGGCGCAGGCGGTCAGGTCGGTTTTGTTTTGCTCGGTGAGCAAGGGGACGGGGAAGGTGTTCCAGCCGAGGGTGTTGGAGTAGCGGAAATCGGTTTTCAACTTGCCGCAGACCGTGCCAATCCAGACGAGGTGCAGGCGGGAGGCGATGAGTGCGAGATTCCAAAGCGGGGCATCGTAGAGAGCGAAGGCTTCGCTTGTAACGGTGCTTCGAGCATCGATTAAACCATTGGGTAAAAAGGGACGGTTCTCAGATGAGGTTCTGGGAACTGTAATAGTCCATTTTTGAGCAATGTTCATTTCCCTCATTTGATGCGGACGCGCAGCCATTTCATTGGCACTGCTGTCTCGACTTGCCAGCCGCATCGCCCGCACCCCTTCAATACGCTGCGCGATGGCGCGGATGCTCAAAGCTTCATCAAGGTCGCGGTCTTCAATCCAAAGGCAGTAACGCTCCAATCCGCGAATAAATTCCGCAGAACCGTAGATGCGGCGAAAAAAACGGGCCTGTTGTTCGCGTGTCAGGCCAAGTGCATCAACTTCATCTCTGGACAACAGCAGGTGACCACCATCAACAGGTTTGTTGCCAAAGCTCATTTCCGCTTGCTCGCTCAAAGGACGGGATGCCTTGCCCACCACCACATTAGCACCGGGCGTCAGGTAGGCGTTGATGTTTTCAACGTCTTTGGCAACCGTTTTTTCATCGTCGGTGACTGAAAACAGCCGCCGTGTCTTGCCTGGCTGGTTTGAAATCCCCACGATGGCGACGGTGACACCCGCGTTATGGCTTGCCAAGTTTGCCCACTTGAACGACGTGTGGGCAAAGCCGATTTGATGACCGCTGGCAAAAATCAACGGCCAAAGAATCGGCACCTGTGAACCTTGGCAAATGGAATTGGTGGATACAAATGCTGCGTTCGCTTGGGTCTTCGTGCCGTAATCGGCCGCCTTCATGAACCAGCCCGCTACGTAGTCGAGCGACTTCCAGCTTTTGCAGCGGTGGTCAAAAATAGCTTTCAGATCGTCTTTTTGCTCGGCTGATTGCCATGTGCTGCCCAAGTACGGCGGATTGCCACAAATAAACGTCTCCCCGCCCTCATTCGCAAAGTCCATCTCCGTCTGATCCAGCGGCGTGCCGAACAAATCATCCGCCACCAGCTTCACCCCCGTGCCCGTGGGTGGGCAAATTTGCAACCAATCCAGCCGCAGCGCGTTGCCACACACAATCCAGTTCTGCGCATCCAGCGGCAAAAATTCCGCCAGCGCATCCTTTTGCCCGCGGTACAGCACGTCGCATTGAAACTCGGCAATGATCAGCGCCAGCCGCGCAATGTCGGCGGGGAAGTCGCGCAACTCAATGCCCCGGAAGTTGGTCAGCGGTATCTCGCTACCCAGATGCAACTCGCCCCGCAAACGGTTGATTTCTGCTTCGATCTGGCGCATCTGCTTGTAGGCAATGACCAGAAAGTTGCCGGAGCCGCAGGCCGGGTCAAACACACGGATGCGCGCCATGCGTTTGCGCAGGTTCAGCAGCTTGCGCTCGTTGTCACCGGCCTCAGCCAAGACTGCGCGCAACTCGTCAAGAAACAAGGGGTTCAAGACTTTGAGGATGTTGGGCACGCTGGTGTAGTGCATGCCAAGTAGCCCGCGCTCTTCGTCGTCGGCCACGGCCTGGATCATGCTGCCGAAGATGTCGGGGTTGATTTGCTGCCAATTCAAGTTGCCTGCGTGTAGCAAATAGGTGCGGGCCATGCGGGTAAAGCGCGGCACCTCGGTATTGCCCGAGAACAGGCCGCCGTTGACATACGGGAACTGATCTGCCCAGCTGCGAATGCGGGCGGCTTTGCGGTGGCGGTCGTCCAGCTTGCCCTGGTGCCGCGTAGGCGTGTTCATGGCGCGAAAGATTTCGGACATCACCTCATGCGTGTTGGCGCCGTCGCGCTCGCCCATCTGCTCCACGGTCTGGGTGAACAGGCCGGTGCCGTTGAAGATGTCGGTGTCTTCGGCAAAGAAACAGAACACCAGCCGGGCCATGAAGTGGTTCATGTCGGCGCGGCGTTCGTCCGTGGCCCAGTCCGGGTTGTCGCGCAGTAGCTCGACGTAGAGCTTGTTGAGCCGCCCGGTGGCGCGCACGTCAATCGGGTTGTCCTTGATCTCCTTGAGGGTGGAGATGCCCGCCAGCGGCAAAAAGAAGCCGAAATGGTCGGGAAAGTCAGCGTAGGCACAGGCGATGGTTTCGCCCCCGGCCGCGCTGCTGACCAGTTCCTCGGCCTCCAGGGTTTGCCCGTCGGTGGCCAGGATGAACTTAGGCTTGGCTTTGCTGGTGGCCGGGCTGGCGCGCAAGGCCTTGAGGGTGTCGCCCACCGCACCCGCTTCGCACACGGCCAGGTGGATGTGGTTGCGCAGCAGCACGCCACGGGAGATGTCTGAGGTGTTGTTGTTGCCGGTGCGCAGGCGCTTGAGGGTGGTTTCCTTGTGGCCAAAAGCGGCGAGGAAGGCAAACGGGAACTCTGCCGCGTCAAAGGGCTCAAGGGCCAGGTCCGAGATGGCGGCTTCTATTTCTACTGCGTTCATGGGGTATTTGCCTGTTGGCGCTGGCTTGGCGTCTGTGGTCCGGTCACCGTTGTGGCAGGGGGCGGTGGCCAGAAGTGTACAGGCGGGATGCGTCGCCCAACCGCTGCGGTACACGCACTTGCCTGCCAAACAGGCAGTGCTGCCAGACCCGCATGAACAGGGGCTTTTGCGGTTTGTCCTGATAGATGTCCACAAACTTATCCACAGAATTTGTGGATGCGCTGCAAACGCCGTTGCCAGTCAATATGTGGAAAAGAGTGAGCTCGGCGCTTGCAAAATATTTAGCACAAACGGCGGGCGAAACCATTGTTTATTGCCAAATTTAAGCTAAATATACCTCTAGCCCTTATGTGATAAGCGCAAGCAGCTATCAAATATAAAGTAAAAAAGAGAGAGGCCAAGGGCTTGCCCGGTGGCTGCCTGAAAAATAGGCAGCGCGTTGCAGGCCGCATGAGCAGGGGATTTGGCGACTTTTCCTTAGGCTGCTCCCCAGACTTGTCCACAATATTTGTGCGCTGCGCCATTAGCCCTGAGCAGGCTTGTGGATTGGCGCTGTGGTGCACTTCGGCGGTCAGCCAGCGCCTGTTTTTGTCAATAGAATCCGGACCAACACAACACGGTTCCGTTTAAGACGGGCGCATGCACCATGCCTAATGAAGATATCAGCTTCGCTGACCTGATGGCCTCGTCGATTCACGACATGAAAAACTCGGTCAACATCCAGGTCCATGAGTTGGAGGGTATTGCCGCCCAAATCCGTGAAAAAGTGGATGCTGAGGCTTTTCAGAGCCTGGTGTCGGTGATTGCGCAGGCGCACCGCTTGGATGCCAACCTGATCCAGTTGCTCAGTTTGTACAAGTTTGGCAAGTCGATCTACCCGCTGGACATCACCGAGCATTCGGTGGCCGAGGTGATAGCCGAGGCGCTGCTGCAAAAATCTTCAGTGCTGGCGCTGAAGGGCATCTCGGTCGAGGTGGACTGCGACGACGGTTGTTTTTGGTATTTTGACCGCGACCTGGTCACCGGCGTGCTGCTCAACGCCTTGAACAATGCCTACAACTACACCCGTGACAAGATTCGTGTGGCGGCCCGCATCGACGCGGGTTGGCTGCACCTTCGGGTGGAGGACAATGGCAATGGTTACCCAGCCGCCATGTTGCAAGGCAGCGGCGTGGATGCC
>JBBQSS010000039.1:0-18151 GCA_038213665.1 Burkholderiales bacterium
CATGATGCGGGCGAAGTCGATGGCGTTTTGAATGATGTCGACTTTTTCCTGCAGAGTTGGGCGAATGTTCAGGGCGGCATCGGTGATCAGCAGGGGCTTGTGGTACAGCGGCACATCAAAGCGGAACACATGCGACATGCGCCTGCCGGTGCGCAGCGCAGGCTTGGCCAACACGGCGTGAATCAATTCGTCGGTGTGCAGGCTGCCCTTCATCAAGATTTCAACATCCCAACTGACGGCCATCTCGGCCGCTTTTTCAGCTGCCGCGTGACTGTGTGGCTGGTCAATGATTTCAACGCCCGTCAAATCGATGCCGGCCTCCTGTGCAACGTGGCGAATCCGCACCTCCGGACCGATCAGCACAGGAATAATCAAACCGTAGCGCGCTGCATCCATGGCCCCACTCAAAGAGCCTTCGTCACACGGGTGCACCACAGCGCAGCGCACGGCTTCGAGCTTGTCACCCATCGCTAGCAAGTCACGAAAACGCGCCTGCGGGTCAAACAACTGAATTTTTGGAGCAGCCACGCGCGGCAGACGCACTTTGGTGACCGGTGCCAGCACTTTGGCCACACCGCTGAGGACATGCTCGCCACGTTGATTGATCACCTCGCAGTCAAGTTCCAGGCTGTTGTCGCTCGGGTGCATGGCCGTCACCGTGACCGTCACCGTGAGTGTGTCACCCACACGCACGGGTTTGACAAAGTGCAGCGCCTGGTCCTGGTAAATGGTGCCAGGACCAGGAAACTGGGTGCCCAATAACGCGGAAATCAAGGCGCCGCTCCACATGCCGTGGGCGATCACCCCTTGAAACAGGGTGTCATTGGCGTACTCCGGGCTCAGGTGCGCCGGATTGGTGTCACCGGATACAGCCGCGAAGGCGGTGATATCTTCAACCGTGAGAGTACGCAACAGGCGGGCACTTTGCCCCAGTTTGATCTCGGCGAAGGTGTAGTTTTCAAACAATTCAGTGTCAAGCGGCGAATTCATATCCATCCAGGTTATTTAAAAAAATCTGTGCAAAAACATCAATCGATGTCAAAAAAATCGTTTAGCCCCAAGCCATCAGCGCCTGGCTTAAAGCCATGGCGCACCAATTGCTCTTCTGCCTGCTTCATTGCTTCACGGGTCACATTCCAGCCGTTGTCGGTCAGGCTGGTGACCTCCATCTGGTAGCGCAACAACAACAACCCGCGCAATTCCCCACGTTGATGGGCTTGGCGCCGCTCTGGGGTCACGCTGACATGCGCCGCGTTATCGCCGACGATGCGCCGCTCCTGAGCCACTGCCGTGGTTTGCGGCCTGACCATCAAGGCGTCAACCGCCACACGGTCATTCAGGTCCACATCAAGTGCCATGGCGAGCCGGGCAATGCGGGCATTGAGGGCTTCCATGGAAGCACCAAAACGGCGGGTCGAGTCATCATCAATCTGCATCGCGGACCTTTAAGTTTTACATACATCACCGGATGTGTCACAAAGCACACAACTGGCGTCAACTGCCGGGGCTGGCACGGTGTGCCAGTGCGATTTGTCAGCCAGGAGTGCCCGGCTTGCTGCCAAGAGTCGTGCAGCGCTTATGCCCCGTCATGCTCAGGATTTAGGCGGGCGTGGGAAGGCATATCTTTGGTTCATGGGCTCGTGCAATCAGAAAATTTTACTCAAACGCCCTATTTTAGGGTGAACCCTCACTGCCTCAGAGAAGGTCGGTGGCAGCGCCCTAACGCAACAAACTTCTTGCTCTGTGCCATTTGCACCAACAACACGCCAAAATAACCAAATTGGCTAACTGCAGACAACAAAAAACCCGCCGAGGCGGGTTTTTTGTTCAGCTGAGAAAGCTAAGACATCGGCCAATTAATTGGCACGTGTACCCACAACTTCAATCTCAACGCGGCGGTTTTTGGCACGGCCTTCTGCGGTCTTGTTGTCAGCCACAGGTTGCTTCTCGCCCTTGCCTTCGGTGTAAACGCGGCTCTTTTCAATGCCCTTGGACACCAAGTAAGCCTTGACGGCTTCAGAACGACGCACCGACAGCTTCTGGTTGTAGGCATCGGAACCCACTGAATCGGTGTGACCGACAGCGATGATCACTTCAAGGTTAATGTCCTTGATTTTGCCAACCAAATCATCAAGCTTGGCTTTGCCTTCTGGCTTGAGCACAGACTTGTCAAAGTCAAAGAATGCATCAGCAGCGTAAGTCACCTTGGCAGCGGCCACAGGTGCAGGTACTGGTGCAGGAACTGGTGCAACCATGGGAGCAGGCTCAACGGTAGGTGCGGGACCAGGCACGACAGCTGCTTGCGCCACAATGGCACCATCGCAGCCAACAGCCGCAGTTGCGGGCGTCCAGAACGCATCACGCCAGCAGAGTTCGTTGGTGCCGTTTTTCCATACGGTGCCGTCAGTTGCCACCCAGTTATCGATTGTTTGGGCGCCAGCGGCAGTAGCGAGAGCTGCTGTAGCAACCAAAATTGCCACTTTGTTTAATTTCTTCATGGTTCTCCTTAGGGGAAAAATTCGCAGCAGCGCTGCGTCGATAAAACGGACGCCCAAGGTGCCTATCACATCGGGCGTTGATCTGATTGTGCCACAGGCCATTTCTTTAAACTTGCCCACGGCACTTCTGCCAGGACATTCAACGCCAGGGCAGGAACAATTTACCAAACCCGTTGCTATGCAGCCACAAAGCGACAGTTTAAAATCGCTCTCTAACTTAGATCTTGCTTAACACCAAGTCACGCCCATGACCCAGTTCGCCAAAGAAACCCTGCCCACCAGTCTTGCGGATGAAATGCGCCGCAGCTACCTGGATTACGCCATGAGTGTGATCGTGGGGCGAGCCCTGCCGGATGCGCGTGATGGCCTCAAACCCGTCCATCGGCGCGTGCTGTTTGCCATGCATGAGCTCAACAACGACTGGAACAAGTCTTATAAAAAATCCGCGCGTATCGTGGGTGATGTGATTGGTAAATACCACCCACACGGCGACCAGTCGGTGTACGACACCATTGTTCGCATGGCGCAAGACTTTTCCATGCGCCACATGCTGGTGGACGGCCAGGGCAATTTCGGCTCGGTTGACGGCGACAGCGCTGCAGCCATGCGTTATACCGAAATCCGCCTGGCCAAGATCGCGCACGAGCTGCTGGCCGATCTGGACAAGGAAACCGTTGACTTTGGCCCGAATTACGACGGCTCTGAAAAAGAACCCTTGGTGATGCCGGCCCGCTTGCCCAACCTGCTGATCAATGGTTCAGGCGGCATTGCAGTCGGCATGGCCACCAATATTCCGCCGCACAATTTGAATGAAGTGGTGGACGCCTGCCTGCATTTGCTGCGCAACCCGCAAGCCTCGATTGACGAACTGATGGAAATCATTCCAGCGCCTGACTTCCCCACGGCCGGCATCATTTACGGCATCAACGGGGTCAAAGACGGCTACCGCACCGGTCGTGGCCGCGTGGTGATGCGCGCCAAGTGCCATTTTGAAGACATCGACAAGGGCCAGCGCCAGTCCATCATCGTCGACGAGTTGCCCTACCAGGTGAACAAGAAGACGCTGCAAGAACGCATGGCCGAACTGGTGCACGAGAAAAAAATCGAGGGCATCAGCCACATCCAGGACGAGTCCGACAAGTCCGGCATGCGCCTGGTGATTGAACTCAAGCGCGGCGAAGTGCCCGAGGTAGTGCTGAACAACCTGTACAAGCAAACGCAGTTGCAAGACACCTTTGGCATGAACATGGTGGCCCTGATCAACGGCCAACCCAAGCTGTGCAACCTGAAAGACCTGATTGAAGTCTTTTTGGAACACCGCCGCGAAGTCGTGACGCGTCGCACGGTGTTCAACTTGCGCAAGGCTCGCGAACGCGGCCACGTGCTCGAAGGCCTGGCCGTGGCGCTGGCCAACATCGATGATTTCATTCGCATCATCCGCGAGTCGCCGACCCCACCGGTGGCCAAGCTGGAATTGATGAGTCGCCCATGGGACAGCAAATTGGTGCGTGAAATGCTCACACGCACACGCGCTGACGGTGGTGTGATCAATGCCGACAGCTACCGCCCGGACGGACTTGAAAAGCAATTCGGCATGGGCAACGACGGCCTGTACCGCCTGTCAGAGACCCAGGCGCAGGAAATTTTGCAGATGCGCCTGCAACGCCTGACCGGTCTGGAGCAAGACAAGATCGTGGCGGAATACAAAGAAGTCATGGCCGAAATTGATGACTTGCTCGACATCCTGGCCCGCCCGGAGCGCGTGTCCATCATCATCAGCGACGAACTCACCGCCATCAAAACCGAATTTGGCCTGACCAAGGTTGGCGCGCGTCGCAGCCTGGTGGAGCACTCGTCGTTCGATTTATCCACCGAAGACCTGATCACACCGACCGACATGGTGGTCACCCTGAGCCACAGCGGCTACATCAAGAGCCAGCCCTTGAGTGAATACCGGGCGCAAAAACGCGGTGGCCGCGGCAAGCAGGCTACCGCCACCAAAGAAGACGACTGGATCGACCAGCTCTTCATTGCCAACACGCACGATTACATCCTGTGCTTCAGTAACCGGGGCCGCATGTACTGGCTCAAGGTGTGGGAGGTGCCACAAGGCTCGCGCGGTTCACGCGGGCGCCCGATCGTCAACATGTTCCCTTTGCAAGAGGGCGAAAAAGTCACGGTGGTGCTGCCGCTCACAGGCGAAAAACGCAGCTTCCCGGCGGACCAGTATGTGTTCATGGGCACCAGCATGGGAACGGTCAAAAAGACCGCGCTGAATGAATTCTCGAACCCGCGCAAGGCCGGCATCATTGCTGTCGACCTGGACGAAAGCGACTTCCTGATTGGTGCGGCGCTGACCGATGGCCAACACGACGTGATGTTGTTCAGCGACGGTGGCAAAGCGGTGCGCTTTGATGAAAATGATGTGCGTCCCATGGGCCGTCAGGCGCGCGGTGTGCGCGGCATGATGCTTGAAGAAGGCCAGAGCGTGATTGCCATGCTGGTGGCCGAAGATGAGACACAAAGCGTGCTCACGGCCACCCAAAATGGTTACGGCAAACGCACCAGCATCGCCGAGTACACGCGCCATGGCCGTGGCACCAAAGGCATGATTGCCATCCAGCAGAGTGAGCGCAACGGCAAAGTGGTGGCCGCCACGCTGGTACACGCCGATGACGAAATCATGCTGATCACCGACCGGGGCGTGCTGGTGCGCACCCGGGTCAGCGAAATTCGTGAGCTTGGCCGCGCCACCCAAGGCGTGACGCTGATCGGGCTCGACGATGGCTCAAAATTGAGCGGTCTGCAGCGCTTGGTAGAAAACGATGCCATCCCGGCCATCACCGAATCGGCGGATGAAGGCAACGCCCCAGACGGCGCGCCTGACACCGGCTCAGACACCGACGGCACCGCCGAGTAATTGCTATATTAAAAATAGCTGCTTGCGCAATATCCACAAGGGCTACAGCCTGATTTCTTATAAATTATTGAACTATGCGACCGTATAACTTTTCGGCCGGCCCGGCCGTCATGCCTGACGACGTGCTGCGCGAGGCCGCCGCTGACATGCTGGATTGGCATGGCAGTGGCATGGGCGTGATGGAGATGAGCCACAGGGGCAAAGAGTTTGGCCAGATTTATGCACAAGCCCAGGCTGATCTGCGCGAGTTACTGGCCGTGCCAGACCACTTCAAGCTGCTGTTCATGCAAGGCGGCGGCTTGGCTGAAAACGCCATCGTGCCGCTGAACCTCTCCAAAGGGCACACGGCCGACTTTGTGGTCACCGGCAGCTGGAGCCAAAAATCTCACGCAGAAGCGGGCAAGTACTGCAGCGCACACGTTGCCGCCAGCACCCAGGCCAACGGCCACACCACGCTGGCTGATCCGGCCACCTGGCGCTTGAGCACGCAACCCGCCTATGTGCACATCTGCTCTAACGAAACCATCAACGGGGTTGAATACCACGAACTGCCTGACCTCAAGGCATTGGGTTGCGATGCACCGCTGGTGCTTGATTTTTCATCCCACGTGGCCTCGCGCCCGGTGGACTGGTCACGGGTCGGGGTGGCCTTTGGCGGCGCGCAAAAAAACCTCGGGCCCGCTGGCCTGACGCTGGTGGTGGTACGTGACGACCTGCTCGACCGTGCCCTGCCGATCTGCCCGAGCGCCTTTCATTACAAGACCGTGGCTGACAACCAATCGATGTACAACACACCTCCCACCTATTCGATTTACATCGCCGGCCTGGTGTTCAAGTGGCTCAAGGCGCAGGGCGGGATTGCGGCGGTCGAAGCGCGCAATATCGCCAAGGCCAGCCTGCTTTACGCCGCCATCGACAGCTCATCTTTTTACATCAACCGGGTCGCCAAGGATTGCCGCTCACGCATGAACGTGCCGTTTTACCTACGCGATGAGGGCTTGAACGACGCCTTTCTGGCGGGTGCCCGCGAACGCAACTTGCTGCAACTCAAAGGCCACAAGTCGGTCGGCGGCATGCGCGCCAGCATTTACAACGCCATGTCAATTGACGGCGTGCAAGCTTTGGTGAATTACATGGGTGACTTTGAAGCCCAACGCGGCTAACGCATGGGTTGCCCTACTTTGCTCGCCCAGACGATTTTTTTCTCAAGTTAACCTGCCATGGCCAAAACCCTTACCGAGTTGCGCGTCGCCATTGATGCGCTGGATCTGGACCTGCTGACCTTGCTCAACCAACGTGCCCATCTGGCCCACGAGGTGGGTGAGATCAAACGCATGGACGGTTCTGCCGTGTTTCGCCCGGACCGCGAAACCCAGGTGATTGCCAACTTGCAGTCACACAACGGCGGCCCGCTCAAAGACCAAAGTCTGAGTCTGATCTGGCGCGAAATCATGTCGGCCTGCCGCGCCCTTGAAGCGCCGCAGCGCGTGGCCTATCTGGGGCCGGCAGGCACCTTCAGTGAACAAGCTGCGATCCAGTTTTTTGGCGGCAGCATGTCCCGCGTGTTGTGCGTCAGCATCGACGAAGTGTTTCGCGCCACCGCAGCCGGCAGCGCCGAATTTGGCGTGGTGCCGATTGAAAACTCATCGGAAGGCGTGATTTCACGCTCACTCGATTTGTTGCTCAACTCGCCTCTGCACATCATCGGCGAAACCAGTTTTCTGGTGCGCCACAACCTGTTGCGCCTGGAGCCTTCGCTGCACGATATCGAGGCGGTTTACGCGCACCCGCAAGCCTTGGCGCAGTGCCAGGACTGGCTCACCACCCACTTGCCCCATGCGGATCGGCGAGCTGCCGCCAGCAACGCCGAAGGCGCACGCCTGGCGGCCACCAACCCGGCCTGGGCCGCCATTGCCAGCGAAAAAGCGGGTAGTGAGTTCGGCTTGCACATTGCGTCCTACGCGATTCAGGACGATGCCTTCAACCGCACCCGTTTCGCCATCATTTGCCTGCCCCAGACACTGGCCGCGCCGCAGGCCACCGGCAGCGATTGCGTCAGCCTGATTGTGTCGGTGACGAACCGACCGGGCGCGGTGCATGACCTGCTGGTGCCGCTCAAGAAACACGGCGTGTCGATGACCCGGTTCGAGTCGCGTCCGGCCCGCTCGGGCCAGTGGGAGTATTACTTCTACATTGACCTGGCCGGGCATCCCTCGCAGCCCAATGTGCAGGCGGCGCTGGAAGAATTGCGCAGTTTATGCGCGTTTTACAAGGTACTGGGCACGTACCCGGTGACTGAATAACATGGCCCCGATGCTCTCGCACATTGTGTCGTTCACTTCCCTCCGAGGGGGCTGCGTTTTACCTTTGGACGGCCAAGGGGCAACCCATGTTTGAACAACTGGGTTTGATCGGCTGCGGCCTGATGGGTGGCTCGTTCGCACTGGCGATGAAGCAAGCCGGTCTGGTTAAACGCGTGGTGGGCTACAGCAAGTCACCGTCAACCACCGAGCGCGCCCGGCAAATGGGCGTGATTGACATTGAGGCGCCGTCTGCGCTGCTGGCGGTGTCTGGTGCGGACATTGTGCTGATCGCCGTGCCGGTGGCGTCCACCGAGGCCACATTCAAGGCCATCAAACACATGGTGACGCCGGAGATGTTGGTCATGGATGTGGGCTCCACCAAGGGCGACGTGGCACAAGCGGCGCAGCGCGGCCTGCGCGAACAAGTCGGCTCGTTTGTGCCGGCGCATCCGATTGCGGGCAAGGAACGCGCTGGCGTCGAGCATGCTGACGCCAACCTTTACACCGGTTGTCCAGTGATCCTCACGCCGAGCGAGCGCACGCTTACGGCGCAACTCAAGCAGGCGCAAGAAGTCTGGATGGCACTGGGTTGCAAAGTGACCCAGATGTCACCCGAGTCACACGATGCCACGTTTGCCGCAGTTAGCCACCTGCCCCACGTGTTGGCTTTTGCACTGATGAATTCAATGGTGACGCAACCCCAGGGCAAGGAATTTCTGACATTGGCGGGGCCAGGTTTTCGTGACTTCACACGCATTGCAGCAAGCGACCCCAACGTCTGGCGCGATATCCTGCTGGCCAACCGTCAGGAGTTGATGGCGCAAAGCCAGTTGTTTCGCGCCCAGTTGCAGGCCTTTGAAGACCTGATGACCAGCGGCGATGCGCGGGCCCTGGAAGCCCTGATTGCACAAGCCAGTGCCGCACGTGCCCAATGGCAAATGACACAACTCCCCAAACCATGCTGACCACCGCTTTCATTGACCTGCCGCCCCTGCAATCTGCGGGCGGCACCCTCACCTTGCCGGGCTCCAAGAGCATCTCAAACCGGGCGCTGCTGCTGGCCGCCTTGTGCCAGGGCCGCACCACCTTGCATGATGTGCTGGACTCGGACGACACACGGGTGATGCTGGATGCCCTGCGCGCGCTGGGCTGTGGCATTGCGCAATCGGGCAACACGGTGGTCATTGACGGCTTGGGGGGGCAACCCAGACAGCGGCAAGCCAAGCTGTTCATGGGCAATGCCGGCACCGCCATTCGGCCACTCACTGCGGCCTTGGCTTTAATGGGCGGCAGCTATGAGCTCAGTGGCATTGCGCGCATGCATGAGCGCCCGATTGGTGATTTGGTTGATGCCCTGCGCCAACTCGGATGCCAGATTGACTACACCGGCAACGATGGCTTTCCCCCGCTGCACATCGGCAGCCCAGAACTCACACTCAACGCCCCGATCACAGTTTGCGGTGATGTCTCCAGCCAGTTTCTCACCGCTTTGTTGATGGCCTTGCCGCTGGTGGCCAGACAAGACATCGTGATAGATGTGGTGGGTGAATTGATTTCGCGCCCCTACATCGAAATCACGCTCAACCTGCTGGCACGCTTTGGCATCCAGGTCAAACGCGAGGACTGGCAGCGTTTCACCATCCCCAAGGGCAGCCAGTACCAGACACCAGGCACCTTGTTTGTCGAGGCCGACGCCTCTTCTGCTAGCTATTTCATAGCTCTTGGCGCAATAGCGACGGGGGCTACAGGCCAAAAAAGCATAAAAATTTTGGGATTGGGGGCGAATTCAATCCAGGGTGACATCCGTTTCATCGATGCGGCACAAGCCATGGGCGCCAAGGTCATCAGTGGCCCCAACTGGCTGGAAGTGTCACCCGGCAGCTGGCCGCTCAAAGCCATCGACCTTGATTGCAACCACATCCCCGATGCCGCCATGACGCTGGCCGTGATGGCGCTGTATGCCCAGGGCACCACCACCTTGCGCAACATTGCCAGCTGGCGCGTCAAGGAAACCGACCGCATTGCGGCGATGGCCTGCGAGCTGCGCAAACTGGGTGCCACGGTGGTCGAAGGCGCGGACTTCATCCAGGTCACGCCACCCGCCTGTGCTGCCGACTGGAAAGCCGCCAACATTCACACCTACGACGACCACCGCATGGCCATGTGTTTTTCGTTGGCGGCGTTCAACCCGGCGGCCTTGCCGGTGCGCATTGAAGACCCCAAATGTGTCGCCAAAACCTTCCCGGATTACTTTGAAGCCTTGTTTGCTTTGGTGCAAACCGACCCGCAGCACATTCCCGTGATCTGTGTCGACGGCCCCACGGCCTCAGGCAAAGGCACACTGGCGGCGCTGTTGGCTGATCGGCTGGGCTACCACCTGCTGGACTCGGGCGCGCTTTACCGCATCACGGCGCTGGCGGCCACGCAGACTGGTTTGCCGCTGGATGCCAGCGGCGAAGCTGCCATTGCCGCGATGGCGGGCCAACTGCCCATTGAATTCAAACAAGAAAAAGTGTTTCTGGATGGCCTGGATGTGAGCGAGGCGATCCGCACCGAAGCCATGGGCATGAACGCCTCCAAAGTGTCCGCCTTGCCCAAGGTACGCGCTGCGTTGCTTAGGCTGCAGCACAGCTTTCGCCGCTTGCCCGGCCTGGTCGCTGACGGCCGCGATATGGGCAGCGTGATCTTTCCCGATGCCGCACTTAAGGTGTATTTGACAGCGAGTGCCGCGCGACGCGCACAGCGGCGCTACCAACAGTTGATTTCAAAGGGCGATTCAACTACACTCGACAGTCTTCGCGCTGACTTGGAAGCACGCGACGCCCGGGACATGTCTCGCAGCGTGGCGCCCCTCAAGCCAGCAACAGATGCCAAACCACTGGACAACTCAGACCTGTCGATTGAAGAATCGGTCAATCTGGTGTTGAATTGGTGGCAAGGCAAGCAGCCCTTTTGACTGTTCTCAAGGACTAAAACCGCAAGGGCTCATCCCTTTGCACCGGCCCTCATTCGCCCCCTCGCGCTGCACTGGCGCACTGCGATTGAGGTTCAAAAAACTTAACCCCGTGGCTCAACCGCCACATAAAAAATGTCTGAATCTTTTGCCGCCCTATTTGAAGAGTCCTTGACACGCACAGAGATGCGCCCAGGCGAAGTGATCACTGCTGAAGTGGTCCGTATCGAGCACAGCTTTGTGGTCGTGAACGCCGGCCTCAAGTCTGAAGCCTACGTGCCCTTGGAAGAATTCAAAAACGATCAGGGCGAAACCGAAGTGCAAGTGGGCGACTTCGTGTCGGTGGCCATTGGCTCGATCGAAAACGGCTACGGCGACACCATTCTGTCGCGTGACACAGCCAAACGCCTGGCCTCCTGGATGGCCCTGGAAAAAGCGCTGGAAACCGGCGAATTTGTCACCGGCACCACCAGCGGCAAAGTCAAGGGTGGCCTGACCGTGTTGGTCAATGGCATCCGCGCCTTCCTGCCTGGCTCCTTGGTTGACACCCGCCCGACCAAAGACCTGTCACCGTACGAGAACAAAACGCTCGAATTCAAGGTCATCAAGCTCGACCGCAAGCGCAACAACGTGGTGCTGAGCCGCCGCGCCGTGGTGGAAGCCTCCATGGGCGAGGAGCGCTCCAAGCTGATGAACACGCTCAAAGAAGGCGCGATTGTTCAAGGCGTGGTGAAAAACATCACCGAATACGGCGCATTTGTGGACCTGGGCGGCATTGACGGCCTGTTGCACATCACCGACATGGCCTGGCGCCGTGTCCGTCACCCTTCTGAAGTCGTGACGGCTGGCCAGGAAATCACCGCCAAGATACTGAAATTTGACACCGAGAAAAACCGCGTGTCTCTGGGCCTGAAACAAATGGGCGACGACCCCTGGATGGGCGTGAATCGCCGCTACCCACAAGGCACCCGCATGTTCGGCAAGATCACCAACATTGCCGACTACGGCGCATTTGTGGAACTGGAACCCGGCATCGAAGGCCTGGTCCACGTGTCCGAGATGGACTGGACCAACAAGAACGTGGCACCAAGCAAAATCGTTGCGTTAGGCGACGAAGTCGAAGTCATGGTTCTGGAAATCGACGAAGACAAGCGCCGCATCAGCCTGGGCATGAAGCAGTGCAAGGCCAACCCTTGGCAAGAGTTTGCGCAAAATACCAAGCGTGGCGACCGCGTCAAGGGCCCGATCAAATCCATCACCGACTTCGGCGTGTTCGTCGGCTTGGCTGCTGGCATTGATGGCCTGGTGCACTTGTCTGACCTGTCCTGGAACGAGCCCGGCGAAGCCGCTGTGCGCGAATACAAGAAGGGCCAGGAAGTTGAAGCTCTGGTGCTGGCTGTGGACGTGGACCGCGAACGCATCTCCCTGGGTATCAAGCAGTTGGATTCCGACCCCTTCACCACCTTTGCCACCATCAATGACAAGGGCCAGGTTGTGACCGGCAAGGTCAAGACCGTGGATGCCAAGGGCGCTGAAATTGATCTGGGCGACGACATCATCGGCTACCTGCGCGCCTCTGAAATCTCCCGCGACCGCGTGGAAGATGCCCGTAACGTGCTCAAAGAAGGCGACGAAGTCACCGCTGTGGTGGTCAATGTGGATCGCAAGACCCGCAACATCCAGTTGTCGATCAAAGCCAAGGACGCCGCTGACCAAAACGAAGCCATGGCCTCACTCAGCCAGCAGTCGTCTCGTGAAAACGCCGGCACCACCAGCCTCGGCGCTCTGTTGCGCGCCAAACTCGACAACAATAACTAAGCATTATTGGCTGTTGCCATCCTGAATAAACGACCGGTTGCCTAACGCACCGGTCGTTTTTTTCTTCAAAGAATTACCTATGACCCGCTCCGACCTGGTTGAAGAACTTGCCGCACGGTTTGCACAACTGACCCAACGCGATGCTGAATTTGCGGTCAGGGCCATTCTGGACGCCATGAACGACGCCTTGGTGCGCGGCCACCGCATCGAAATCCGTGGCTTTGGCAGTTTTTCCGTGAACCGCCGTCAGCCTCGCATGGGCCGCAATCCGCGCAGTGGCGAGAGCGTCGCCATTCCTGAAAAACGTGTACCGCATTTCAAACCGGGCAAGGCGCTGCGCCAGGCAGTGGATCAGCGCACAGACGAGTTGGTACCAACTGCCAAGCCCTGACGTGATGCCGCGCAAACCGGCAAAGGCCAAACAGTAAAATTGGCAGATCACTGGGGAATACCGATGAAACACATGCTGTGGTTGCTTAAGTGGGTACTTAAAGCAGCCATTTTTTTTACCCTGTTTGCCTTTGCGCTGAACAACCAGCAAGACACCACCGTGCACTTTTTCTTTGGCAACCACTGGCGTGCACCGCAGGTGCTGGTCGTCCTGAGCGCGTTCAGCGTGGGTGTGGCCGTTGGCGTACTTGGCATATTGCCAAAGTGGTTGCGCAAGCGCACTGCGGCGCGGATGCCGGTCAGGGCTGAGCAGGAAACCCCGGTCGTGGGCAACGCTCAAACTGGTGCACCCAGTTACGCTGATGGAATTTAGCCTGAGCTGGGTCTTGCTGGGCTTGCCGCTGGCCTTTGTGTTCGGCTGGCTGGCCTCGCGGCTGGATTTGCGCCAAATCCGCCTGGAAAACCGTCAAGCGCCCAAAGCCTACTTCAAGGGTTTGAATTTCTTGCTCAATGAGCAACAGGACCAGGCCATTGACGCCTTCATTGAGGCCGTACAAAAAGACCCTGACACCTCTGAGCTGCACTTTGCGCTGGGCAATCTGTTTCGCCGACGCGGTGAGTTTGAGCGTGCGGTGCGCGTTCACCAGCACTTGCTGTCACGTGGCGACATCAGCCAGGCGGATCGGCATCGCGCCCAGCACGCGCTGGCGTTGGACTACCTCAAAGCGGGTTTGCTTGACCGTGCCGAAGAAGCCCTGCTCAAGCTCGAAGGCACACCGTTTGAAGCCCAGGCACGGCTGGCCTTGCTGGCCAACTACGAACGCAGCCGCGACTGGGCACTGGCCGCTGAGGTGGCTGAAAAACTGGAACGTGCCGAACCGGGCAGTTTCAGCCCGCGACTGGCGCATTACCTGTGTGAGCAGTCCGCCGCACTGGCAGTCCTTGGGCAATTGGAGGGGGCAGAACAACTGCTTCAACAGGCCATCCGTCAAGCCCCCGAGGCCGCCCGCGCACGGCTGGACCTGGCGCACCTGCAAACCCACAGGGGGCAAACTGACCAGGCTTGGCACACCCTGATGAACGCGCTGGACAAGTCGCCTGCGGCCATTCCGTTGATGGCGCAACCCCTGGCTGACCTGGCGATGCGCAGCGGGCATGTCAAGGAAACCTGTGCCCAACTGCAAACGCTGTATGCCGGCTACCCGTCACTCGACGTGCTAGATGCCATCGTCACGCTCTCTAGCGGGGACGACAAGACCACAGTGTCTGCGCGCGATTGGTACGCGCACCACCTCGAGAAAGAGCCCTCACTGGTGGCGGCAAGCAAATGGATTGCTGGCGAAAAGCTGGAACACGAACAGTTTCACCCCCAGGTGCAACGCGCCCTGGACCATGCCACCAAGCCTTTGTTGCGTTACCGCTGTGCCGCCTGCGGTTTTGAGGCAGCACAACATTTTTGGCAATGTCCGGGCTGCCAGGCCTGGGACAGTTACCCCGCCCGACGAGTCGAAGAATTATGAACATGACAAAAGAGCGCATGCGCAAGGCCCGCGTGCTGGTGGTGGGCGACGTGATGCTGGACCGCTATTGGTACGGCACGGTCGACCGCATCAGCCCGGAAGCCCCGGTGCCGGTGGTGCGCGTGACTCGGGAGGAAGAGCGCAACGGCGGTGCTGCCAACGTCGCCTACAACGTGGTGACGCTGGGCGCGCAGGCCTCGCTGTTGACGGTGGTCGGTAACGACGAAGCCAGCCACAAGCTTGAAGCCTTGATGGCCAACACCGGTGTCCAGAGCCATTTTGGTCGCGACGCCCAACTTAAAACCACCGTCAAACTGCGCGTGATTGGCCGTCAGCAACAATTGTTGCGTCTGGATTTTGAAAACACGCCACAAACCGAAGTGCTGGCATCCCAAACGGCCACTTTCGCCGAGCTCTTGCCCAGCCACCACGCGGTGCTGTTTTCCGACTATGGCAAGGGCGGCCTGGCGCATGTCAGCGACATGATTGCGCGCGCGCAAAGCACGGGCGCACCGATCTTGATCGACCCCAAGGGGTCCGACTATTCACGCTACCAGGGCGCCACGCTCATCACCCCCAACCGCACAGAGCTGCAGCAAGTCATTGGCGCTTGGCGCGACGAGGCTGAGCTGCAAACCAAAGTCCAGAATTTGCGTCAAACGCTGGGCTTGCAGGCCGTGCTGCTGACCCGCAGCGAAGAAGGCATGACGCTGTTTGATGCACAAGGCCAACTGCACGTGCACGCGCAAGCGCGTGAAGTGTTTGACGTGACCGGCGCTGGCGACACCGTGATTGCCACCATGGCGGCTTTGGTGGCCGCTGGTTTTTCCATGCGCGACGCTTTGCCGCTGGCCAACCGGGCCGCTGGCCTGGTGGTCGGTAAATTTGGCACCGCCACCGTTTCTTACGAGGAGTTATTTGCATGACCCGCCTAGTTGTCACCGGTGCTGCCGGTTTTATTGGTTCCAACCTCATCAAAGGCCTCAATGCACGCGGCCTGACCGACATCATTGCTGTGGATGACCTCACCCAGGGCGACAAGTTTCGCAACCTGGCTGACCTGCAGATTGCCGACTATGTCGACGCCGAGGTGTTTTACGACGCCTACAGCGAAGGCGCCTACGGCCAAGTGGAAGCCGTTTTTCATGAGGGCGCCTGCAGCGACACCATGGAAATGAACGGCAAGTACATGATGAACAACAACTTTGCCACCTCGGTCCAGTTGTACCAAACCTGCCAAAAACGCGGGACACGCCTGCTCTATGCGTCCAGCGCCGCCACCTATGGCGGCTCTGACACCTTCCGCGAAGACCCGGCGTTTGAGCGCCCGCTCAATGTCTACGGCTACTCCAAACTGCTGTTCGACCAGCGCATGCGCCGTGAATGCGGCAATGAATTTCAGCGCGCATTTGCCGGCAAAACCATGCAGGTGGTGGGTTTCAGATACTTCAATGTCTATGGGCCGCGCGAGCAGCACAAAGGCCGCATGGCCAGCGTGGCGTTTCACCAGTTCAACCAGTTCAAGGCAGAGGGCAAGGTCAAGCTGTTTGGCGAATACGGCGGCTACGCGCCCGGTGCGCAAATGCGCGATTTTGTGTTCATTGACGATGTGGTGGCGGTCAACCTGTGGTTTTTTGACCATCCCGGCATTTCCGGCATTTTCAACCTGGGCAGCGGCCGCGCCCAGCCTTTCAACGACGTGGCCAGCTCCGTGGTCAACGCCATGCGCCAGAGCAACGGCCAAAGCCCGCTGACGCTCGAAGAACTCAGCGCGCAGGGCCTGCTTGAGTACATCCCCTTCCCCGACGCCTTGCGGGGCAAATACCAGTGTTACACCCAGGCCGATTTGAGCGCCCTGCGCGGCGCAGGCTGCAATTACCCATTTGCCGATGTGCAAAGCGGTGTGGCCCGCTACGTGGACTGGCTGGCGCAGCAGGTCTGATTCCATGTCCCGCTCAGCCCGACCTGTTGTTGCAACGTCGTGCCGTGCGACGCAATGTTTGCGGCTTCGCGCCACATGCCAAATCGATCTGGAAACGCAATTACACTTGCCAAGTTGATGGCTGATGCACACGCATCCAATCATTGACAACCTCTCATCATCTTAAAAACCCTCAGGAGTTCATTCATGTTGAAGAAAATTTTGGCCGCTGTCGCCATGCTGTCTGCCGTTGCTTGTTTTGCAGCTGTGGATGTCAACAAAGCCAGTGCCGCAGAGCTTGACAGCATCAAGGGCATTGGCCCCGGCGCCTCCACCAAAATTCTGGATGAACGCAAAAAAGGGGCCTTCAAGGACTGGAACGACTTGGTTGAGCGCGTCAAGGGCGTTGGTGAAAGCAACGCTGCCAAATTCTCTGGGGAAGGCATGACGGTCAACGGCGAAACCTTCAAGGCGGCGGCGCCCACAGCCAAAAAACCAACGACGGAAAAAGCTGCTGAAAAGATGGCCACCAAAGCTGACGCAGCCAAGCCCGCCGCCAGCGCCGTCAAGAAATAAGCTTTTTTTTGGCGCAATATCAAAGCCCGCCCTGGCGGGCTTTTTTCATGCCCACCCGGGCGTCCTCAGTATGATGCAGTCTTCATGATGTCTGTCTTTGCCATTTGTATCGGTGCGTGTGTGGGGGCGTTGGCACGCTGGGGTTTGGGCTTGTGGCTCAACCCGGGTGCCATGATTCCGCTGGGCACACTCGCCGCCAACTTGATTGGGGGCTATCTGGTGGGCGTGGCGGTGGCGGTTTTCCAGTCGATGCCGCATTTGGACCCGGCCTGGCGATTGGCCATCATCACCGGCTTTTTGGGGGCACTGACCACGTTTTCAAGCTTTTCTGCCGAAGTGGTGGGCATGTTGAGCCAGCAGCGCTACCTGCTGGGTTTTGGCACGGCGGCCATGCACTTGTTCGGCTCGTTGCTGCTGACCGTTGCAGGCATCAGAACAGCTACATTTTTTATAGCTACTCGCGCCTGATTCATAAGGGCTAGAGGCTGATTTCTTATAAATTTAGCCACCGCCACGCTGCATGTACAAATCAAAGCGGTTCATGAAGGTGTAGCGCTGCGCATCATCGAGTCCGGCAAAACGAAAACTCACCCGCAGGACCGGCAGGCTGATCAAACCCAGCACGCGCGGTGCAGCCACCTGCCAAGTCAAACCCAATGCGCCGTCGTCAATGCGCACACCGGCTGCGCCACTCTGCAGTTTCCAGTGCAGCGGCACCACGGCAGCGGGTAACCAGCGCAGCCAATCGGCCTCGGTACAGGCCATGTCGCGCTCGAAGCACTCAAGGCAAAACGACTGCATTATTGATAGCTACTCACGCATACTGAATAAGGGCTAGAGGTCAATTTCTTATATAAATTCAGCCGCCCGCAATCGGCGGCCAGATCGCCAGCACGTCACCTTCTTGGAGCATTTGGGCGGCGCGGTGTTCTGGCGCAATGTAGCTGCCGTTGACCAGCACCAGATGCACCAGCTTCTCGGGCAGGCGGTACTGTTCGACCAGTTGGCCAATGGTGGTGTCGGGCGCCGTGTCGAGTTCAACCAGGTTGGTGTACTTGGATGCGGGCGGCAGGTAGTCGGTCAGCGAGGCAAACAGTTTCAGGGTGATCTTCACGGGCTGGTCAATCGGTCGGCCGTTGGGCCGTTGGGCCGTTGGGCCGTTGGGCCGTTGGGCCGTTGGGCCGTTGGGCCGTTGGGCCGTTGGGCCGTTGGGCCGTTGGGCCGTTGGGCCGTTGGGCCGTTGGGCCGTTGA
>JBBQSS010000040.1:0-17712 GCA_038213665.1 Burkholderiales bacterium
GGGTAACCTGTTGCCCGATGGTTACAACGCCACCGGCTGGTTGCTGGTGGGCCTGTTGCAACTGGCGGTGTTGGTGGTGCTGATTGGCCCGCTGCAGCGCTGGCGGCCGGCGCAACCGGTGACGGACCGTCAGGCGGTGCGACTGGACATCTTGTACACCCTGATTCATCGCTTGGGCTTGTTCCGGGTGGTGTTGTTTTTCACACTCGACCCATTGTTCGACCAAGGCTTTGGCGCTTTGCGCGTGGCCGGCTGGGAAACCTTCCAGCTCGATGGCATTTGGCCCGGCGTGACGGATTTGCCCTGGATGAGCTTGCTGCTGTACCTGGTGGTGCTGGATTTTGTGAACTACTGGATTCACCGCGCGGAACACCACTGGACCTGGTGGTGGCAGTTGCATGCCTTGCACCACGCGCAAACCCAGGTGACGATGTGGAGCGACAACCGCAACCATCTGCTTGATGACGTGATTCGTGCCGTGATTTTTGTCGTGGTGGCGCAGCTCATTGGCATTGCACCTGGCCAGTTCGTCGCCATTGTGGCCTTCACGCAGCTCAGCGAGAGTTTTCAGCACGCCAACGTGCGCATCTGGTTTGGTCCATGGGGGGAGCGCCTGTGGATCAGTCCGCGCTTTCATCGCTTGCACCACGCGATCGGCATTGGCCATGAATCGCGTGGCAAAAATACCCTGGGGGGCTACAACTTCGGCGTATTGCTGCCGTGGTGGGACATGCTGTTTGGCACGGCCAATTTCGAGTTGCGTTACGACGCCACGGGTGTGCGTGATCAGGTGGAGCGGGGGCGCGATTATGGTCATGGGTTTTGGGCGCAACAGCGCCTGGGGCTCATGCGTTTGGTGGGGCGTGCCTGATAGCCCGGGACGTGCACCCCTGGGTCCTGGCCGTGTGGCTGCGGTATGCTTGGCCGCATGAGTCTTCTGTTTGATTCCTTCTGGCGTGCCGTGGCCTATTGTCTGCGCCCGCGCGTGATGCTGCTGTCTGTGGTGCCCTTGCTGTTGATGGGGGGGGTGTCACTGGCTTTGGGTTACTTCTATTGGGACAGTGCACTAGGCGCGGTTCGGCAGTGGCTGGAATCGTCCGCATGGATTGAAGGCCTCTCCTCGTGGCTGCAGTCCATGGGTTTTGGCAACCTGACGTCTGCACTGGCGCCGCTGATGGTGATTTTTGCCGTGACGCCGCTGATTGTGGTGTTGTCCATGCTGGTGGTGGCGCTCTTGATGGCGCCGACGCTCACCGCCTTGGTTGCGGACAGGCGATTTCCCGCACTGGAGCGCCTGCACGGGGGCTCCTTTCTGGCAAGCCTGGGGTGGTCACTGATGTCGGCCTTGCTGGCGCTGGTGGCTTTGCTGGTGTCGGTGCCGCTGTGGCTGATTCCCCCCCTGATTTTGGTACTGCCCCCTTTGATCTGGGGCTGGCTCACTTATCGGGTCATGGCGTTTGATGCGCTGGCCACACACGCCAGCCGGGAAGAGCGCGTGGAAATCTTTCGTCGGCACAGAATGCCTTTGCTTGGCATTGGCGTGTTTTGCGGCTATCTTGGGGCGGCACCCACCCTGATCTGGGCCTCTGGCGCCTTGCTGGCTGTGGCGTTCATCATCCTGGTGCCGATTGCCATCTGGATCTACACCCTGGTGTTTGCCCTGTCATCCTTGTGGTTCGCGCATTACTGCCTGGCGGCCTTGCAGGCGCTACGTGCCGAGCGCGCCGTCGCCTCTGCGGCATTGGGCGCTGTTGTTGTTATTGACCCTTCGACCCTGCCACCCAACCATGATGAACCCGACAAATACCTCCCATCCCCCAACTAACCCGCGTCCCCGTTTTGGCCTGATCATCATTGGCGATGAAATTTTGTCGGGTAAACGCACCGACAAGCATTTGCCCAAAGTGATCGAGCTACTCAAGGCGCGAGGTCTGTCACTTGACTATGCACAGTACGTGGGCGACGACCCCGGGCAGATCACCACCACCTTGACGCAGGCGTTTGCCTCGGGCGATGTGGTGTTCTCCACCGGCGGCATTGGTGCCACGCCGGACGACCACACCCGCCAGTGCGCCGCCCGTGCGCTAGGTCTGCCCTTGGCTTTGCACCCCGAGGCCAAGGCGCTGATTGAGCAGCGCATGCAAGCGCTGGCACTTGAGCAGGGCCGTGCCTATAACCCTGCAGAGGCCGACAACCTGCACCGCCTGAACATGGGCGTGTTCCCGCAAGGGGCGCAAATCATCCCCAACCCGTACAACAAAATCCCGGGTTTTTTCTGCTTGAACGGGCCTGGGGGGCAATTCCCCGCCGAGTCGCCACAAAGGAAATTGGCCCACGCGGGGGGTATCTATTTCATGCCGGGTTTCCCCGTCATGGCCTGGCCGATGATCGAGTGGGTGCTGGACACCCACTACCAGCCGTTTTTTACCTCCGATGCCTGGCAGGAGCGCTCGGTGATCATCTTCGGAGCCATGGAGGCCACGCTGACGCCGCTGATGGAGGCCATTGAACGTGAACACCCGGGGGTCAAGGTGTTCAGCCTGCCCAGCGTGGACCACCCGCAGTTTGGTCGTCACATTGAACTGGGCGTCAAAGGCGCGCCGGGTCAGGTGGGCGTGGCCTATGACGCGTTACTTTCCGGCTTGAAACTTTTCAACGTCAAATTTGGCCCCGAATTGGTGCATTCCTAGAGATTGCCGTCTGGCGCCTTGAATCGCACTCGTTTGGTGCATTTTGAGGGGCGGTGCCGCATGTGAAGGCCGTGAAATACTGTGATGCCGCCGGGCTGCCCGTTCTAAAGCGTCCAAACTCAAGGCAAAATAGAAGCCTTGACGGATCGCGCACCCAGCGTCAGGTCTGGCATAAAAACTGCATTCCTCAGCGCTGAATCCCTTTTAACAACTATTCCTTTGGAGTAATCAATGGCCAAGACTGTCGCAGACGTGATGAAGATGGTGAAAGACAATGAAGTCAAGTTTGTTGACTTCCGTTTCACCGATACCCGTGGCAAAGAACAGCATGTCACCGTGCCCGTGTCGCACTTTGATGAAGACAAGTTCATCTCCGGCCATGCGTTTGACGGTTCTTCCGTTGCCGGCTGGAAAGGCATTGAAGCGTCTGACATGCAACTCATGCCTGACCCCAACACCGCCAACATTGACCCGTTCTTTGAAGAAACCACCATCTTCATGAGCTGCGACGTGATCGAACCCAGCGACGGCAAAGCCTACGAGCGTGACCCACGCTCGGTCGCCCACCGTGCAGAGGCCTACCTAAAGGCTTCCGGCATGGGTGACACCGCTTACTTCGGTCCCGAGCCAGAATTCTTCTTGTTTGATGACGTGCGCTGGAATACCGATGCATCCGGCTGTTTCTTCAAGATCGACGACTACGAAGCACCCTGGAATTCAGGCAAGAAAATCGAAGGCGGCAACCGCGGCCACCGTCCCACCACCAAGGGTGGCTATTTCCCTGTGCCCCCAGTCGACAGCACGCAAGACATGCGCGCTGAAATGTCCCTGATTCTTGAATCTTTGGGCATCCCGGTTGAAGTGTTTCACCATGAAGTGGCTGCGCCTGGCCAATGCGAATTGGGCACCAGATTCAGCACGTTGGTAGAGCGCGCCGATTGGACCCAAGTGCTGAAATACGTGGTGCAAAACGTGGCCAATGCCTACGGCAAGACCGCCACCTTCATGCCAAAACCCATCGTGGGCGACAACGGCAGCGGCATGCACGTGCACCAGTCAATCTGGAAAGACGGCAAAAACCTGTTTGCTGGCGACGGTTATGCTGGTTTGAGCGACTTTGCCCTGTACTACATTGGCGGCATCATCAAGCACGCCCGTGCCCTGAACGCCATCACCAACCCAGGTACCAATAGCTACAAGCGCCTGGTGCCTGGTTTTGAAGCCCCGGTGAAATTGGCTTATTCGGCCAAAAACCGCTCGGCATCGATTCGTATTCCTTATGTGGCCAACCCCAAGGGCCGCCGCATTGAGGCACGTTTCCCTGACCCACTGATGAACCCTTACCTGGGCTTCTCGGCCTTGATGATGGCGGGTCTGGATGGCGTGGAAAACAAGATCCACCCCGGCGAAGCCGCCACCAAGGATCTGTACCACCTGCCACCCGAAGAAAACGCACTGATCCCGACCGTGTGCCACAGCCTGGACCAGGCGCTGGAATGCTTGGACGCAGACCGCGGCTTCCTGACCAAGGGCGGCGTGTTCACCGACGGCCTGCTCGATGCCTACATTGAACTCAAGATGGGCGAAGTCACGCGCTTGCGCATGGCGACGCACCCGATCGAGTTCGACATGTACTACTCGTTGTAATTGACCGTTGCAGCTTGTTATTGACAAGCTGAAGGGAGAAAAAAGGGACGGCTGTGGCCGTCCCTTTTTTATTGTGGGAAACTCTTTCATTGGGGTGCTTGGGCAGTGGCTTGATGTGAGAGCTGCGAAGCGCGCTGTTTGAGAGGCTGGTCATTCGTATGAAGCAAATCGTCATCGCCGTGTTGGGTGGGTTGGTGTTGAGCCTGTCCGCGCAGGGGCAAGACCGTATCTACCGTTGTGGCAATGCGTACACCAACAACGTGTCACAGGCGCAGGCCAAAGGCTGCAAACTGGTGGAAGGTGGCAATGTCACCGTGGTGCAGGGCACGCGCCCGGTCAAGGCCCCAACCCCCAAGGTGGTGGACTCTGGTGCCGCACCGGCCAGCAGCAGTGCGCGGGTGGACAACGCGGAGCAAAAATCGCGCGACTCTGATGCGCAGCTGATTTTGCAGTCGGAGCTGACTAAAGCTGAGGCGCGCCAGGCCGAACTGCTCAAGGAGTACAACCATGGTGCGCCGGAAAAGCAGGGCAATGAAGCCCGCAATTACCAAAAATACCTCGACCGTGTGGCCGAACTCAAAGCCAGCCTGGCGCGCAACGAGAGCGACATTGCCGGTATCCGGCGCGAACTGGGGCGCGCATCTGCTGCAGGTGCCGCGCGTTAGGCACATGGAAGGTCGCTTTTGAAGCCTGATCCGTTGACCCACAACAAAGCGCTCGGCACGCCTGCACAGCGCTTTCAATCCTTTGACTTGCTGGCCACACTGGTGGCCGTGGTGCAGGCTGACGGCATCGTGCTGTTTGCCAATGCGGCACTCGAAGATGCGCTGGGTATTTCGCGTCGCTCGATTGTTGGGTCGAGTTTTCCCGAGAGTTTCACCGAGCCCTCGCACTTGAAGACGGCACTGCAGGGCGCAGGCGGCAACGAATTTGCTGCACTGCGTTATGACGCATGGTTGTTGCGCGTCGGCCGTGAGCCCTTGCCGGTGCACGTGATCGTGACGCTGACGGAGGCGCATGAAATCATCATTGAACTGCTGCCGCTGGAGCAACAGGCCCGGCAAGACCGTGAAGAGCGCCTGGCGGAGCAGGCGCAGGCCAACAAGGAGCTGATTCGCAACCTGGCGCATGAGATCAAAAACCCCTTGGGTGGCATCCGGGGTGCGGCGCAGTTGCTTGAGCTTGAGATGGCATCGCCAGAGCTCACCGAGTACACCCAGGTGATCATTCACGAGGCCGACCGCCTGCAGTCCTTGGTCGACCGGCTGCTGGCGCCCCACCGGCGCCCGCATGTGGTGGGTGATGTCAACATCCATGAGGTGTGCGAACGCGTGCGCTCGCTGATTCTGGCCGAGTTTCCCAAGGGCTTGAGCGTGGTGCGTGACTACGACACCTCCATTCCCGAGTTTCGTGGCGACCACGAGCAGCTGATTCAGGCGCTGATCAACATCGCCCACAACGCCGCCCAGGCGCTGTCTGAACGCATCGCCCAAGGGGATGCACAGCTGATTTTTCGCACCCGGGTGGCGCGCCAAACCACCTTTGGCAAACAACGCTACCGGTTGGCATTGGAATTGCGTGTGATTGACAACGGGCCTGGTGTGCCAGACACGATCAAAGACCGCATTTTTTACCCGCTGGTGTCCGGGCGGGAAGGCGGCTCAGGGCTGGGGCTGACATTGGCGCAAACCTTTGTGCAGCAACACCATGGCTTGATCGAGTGTGACAGTGAGCCTGGCCGTACCGATTTCAAGATATTGATTCCACTGCCCTGAGCGCAGGGACTTCCAAACCACACCCCAGGGTGGGCGGAAGCCCTGCCGATGTGGGTTTAACCGAAGGCGAGACAACGTGATGAAACCCATTTGGATCGTAGACGATGACCAGTCGATTCGCTTTGTGCTGGAAAAAGCACTGCTGCGCGAGAAGTTGCCTACCCGCAGCTTCACCAACGCCCGCGATGTGTTGACCGCCCTGGAAGGCGATGACATAGGCCCCCAGGTGTTGGTGAGTGACATTCGCATGCCGGGTGGCTCCGGGCTGGAGTTGCTCGACAAGGTCAAGGCCAGGTTCCCCGGCCTGCCGGTGATCATCATGACGGCGTACTCCGACCTCGACAGCGCGGTGTCCGCCTTTCAGGGGGGCGCGTTTGAGTACCTGCCCAAACCGTTTGACGTGTCCAAAGCGGTGGAGTTGATCCGCCGGGCCATGGAAGAAAGCCAGCGTGAGGAAGTGGCCGAAGTGCTGACGGTTGACACACCTGAGATGCTGGGCCAGGCGCCTGCCATGCAGGACGTGTTTCGCGCCATTGGCCGTTTGAGCCAGAGCAACGTCACCGTCATGATCACGGGTGAGTCGGGTTCGGGCAAAGAACTCGTGGCGCGCGCGTTGCACAAACATTCGCTCAGGGCCAGCGGCCCGTTTGTGGCGATCAACACCGCCGCCATTCCGAAAGACTTGCTGGAGTCCGAATTGTTCGGCCACGAGCGCGGTGCTTTCACCGGCGCCCAGACCATGCGCCGCGGCCGCTTTGAGCAGGCCGACGGTGGCACGCTGTTTCTGGATGAAATTGGCGACATGCCGTTTGACTTGCAAACACGTTTGCTGCGGGTGCTGTCGGATGGCCATTTTTACCGCGTGGGCGGCCACAGCGCCGTCAAAACCAACGTGCGGGTGATTGCCGCCACGCACCAGAACCTGGAACAACGCGTCAAAGACGGCGTGTTCCGTGAGGACTTGTTTCACCGTCTGAACGTGATTCGCCTGCGCTTGCCCGCCTTGCGTGAGCGCCTTGAAGACATCCCGATGCTGACCCGGCATTTTCTGCAGCAAAGCGCGCGCCAGTTGGGGGTGGAGCCCAAGCGCATCTCGGACGCCGCGTTGGTGTGGATTGCCAGGTTTGCGTTTCCGGGCAACGTGCGCCAGCTGGAGAACATGTGCCACTGGCTGACCGTGATGGCGCCCGCGCAAGTGATCGAGCCAAAAGATTTGCCACCCGAGGTGGAGGTGGATGAACGCCCGGGCTTGCGCCCCTCGGCACAGGGTGTCGTGGCTGCCATGCCCGCTGTGTTGGCACCAGCCGCCGATGCGGCGCTGGCGTCCATCACGCAGCCACCCGGCTTGTCGAACAATGGTGTTGCCTCTGTGGCGAGCGTGTCGTCTGAATCGCAGCCCAGTGCCACAAGTTCATGGATGCCCCCGGATATTGGTCCGGGGCTGGCTGATCAAGCCCGGGATGACAGCGCGCTGTCGAGCACGCCCATCTCTGTCAGCGGCTGGGAGCAGGGCCTGGACGAGGAAGCCCGGGTCTTGTTGGCCACTGACCGCACCGATGTGTGGGATACGCTGAGCGCAAGGTTCGAAGCGCGCCTGATTCTGGCCGCACTGGCCGCCACCCGGGGCCGACGCATCGAAGCCGCTCAAAAACTCGGCATTGGCCGCAACACCATCACGCGCAAGATACAGGAGTTTGGTTTAGAGTGAAATAGACCTGTAGCCCTTATAGAATAAGCGTGAATAGCTATTAAAAATATAGCTACGATGGTGATTCAATTGGGCCAATAGGGGCTGGCTCAGCGGTTTTTTCGCTGGCTTCGGATGCCTCACCCGCTTGCCTTGTTCGGGCTACTTCAGTTCCACCACCACCGGCGCATGGTCGCTGGGGCGCTCATTTTTGCGCGGTGCCTTGTCAATCACGCAGCTGCTCGCCCGCGCCTTGAGCGCCTTGCTGACCAGGATATGGTCAATGCGCATGCCACGGTTGCGCCGGAAGGCAAAGGCGCGGTAGTCCCACCAAGAGTAGCTTTTGTCGGCCTGCGCAAACAGCCGGTGGGCATCGGTCAGGCCCAGCGCAATCAGGGCGTTCAGTTCATAACGCTCCTCATCGGTGCAGTGGATCTGGTCTTTCATGCCGACCGGGTCCCACACGTCGGCGTCGTCAAAGGTGATGTTGAAATCTCCTATCAGCACCAGGTTGGGGTAGGTCACCAGTTCAGTTCGCACCCAGTCGCGCAGGCCCTTGAGCCAGGCCAGTTTGTACTCAAACTTGTCGCTGCCAGGCTCTTGGCCATTTGGAAAATAGGCGCCCACGACGCGGATGGTTTGCCCGGCATCTGCCGTTGCACCTGGGCTGGAGGGCAGGGCAAAGCTGCCGCTGATGACCCGAGCCAAGTCGTCATCAAAGCCGGGAATATTGCGCACCACGTCATTTGCGGGGGTGCGGCTGATCAAGGCCACGCCGTTGTAGGTTTTCTGGCCAAAACACACCGACTGGTAGCCCGCCGCTGCAAAGGCGGCGTGCGGAAACTTGTCGTCGGTGAGTTTGAGCTCTTGCAGTGCCAGCACATTGACCGGGTTGTCGCTAAGCCAGTCCAGCACTTGCGGCAGCCGCACGGTCAGGGAGTTGATGTTCCAGGTCGCTATTTTCATAGTGTTTTAGGCCTCTAGACCTTTATTTATAAGCGTGAGTAGCTATTGTTTTTGATAGGTCACAAAGCTGAAGTTCAAGCCATTGGCGCTCACTTGTGCCTGGCGTGAGGTTTCAAGCCATTCGGGCCCAAAGTGAGGCGCAAAGGCATCGCCTTCAAAGGCGGCGTCAAGCGCGGTCACTACTGCCGTGCTGGCCAGTGGCAAGGCTTGGGCGTAAATTTCAGCGCCCCCAATGACCCAGGCGGTGCTCTCGGGGGGGCAAGCGGCGCAGGCGGCTGCCAGGGAATGCACCACCACCGCGCCGGCTGCCGTCCAATCGGGCTGGCGCGTCACCACCACGTTGAGGCGACCGGGCAGCGGGCGGAATTTGGGTGGCAGCGAATCCCAGGTTTTGCGCCCCATGATCACCGGGCAGCCCAGCGTGGTGCGTTTGAAATGCGCCATGTCTTCGGGCAGGTGCCAGGGCAGGGTGTTTTTGATGCCGATGACGCCGTTGGCAGCGCGGGCAAAAATCAGGTTCAGTTGCATTGATGGATTCGCCTTAAACGGCCACCGGGGCTTTGATGGCGGGGTGACACTGGTAGCCGGTCACTGCAAAATCTTCCAGGGTGTAGTTAAAAATCGAGTCTGGCCGGCGTTTGATTTCCAGCGTGGGGTAGGCAAACGGCGTGCGGCTGAGTTGCAGTGCCGCTTGCTCCTGGTGGTTGTTGTAGATGTGGCAGTCGCCACCGGTCCAGATGAAGTCTCCCACGTCCAGGTCACACTGCTGCGCCACCATGTGGGTGAGCAGCGCGTAGCTGGCAATGTTGAAGGGCACGCCCAGAAAGATGTCGGCGCTGCGCTGGTACAACTGGCAGCTGAGTTTGCCTTTGCCTGCGGGTGTGGTGGGCGGTGCGACGTAAAACTGGAAGAACGCGTGGCAGGGCATCAGTGCCATTTTGTCCAGGTCGGCCACGTTCCAGGCGCTCACCAATATGCGGCGCGAGTCGGGGTTGGTTTTGAGGGTGTCAATTACCTGTTGAATTTGGTCGATGTGACCGCCATCGGGCGTGGGCCAGCTGCGCCACTGCACGCCGTAGACCGGGCCGAGGTCGCCGGTTTCGGGGTTGGCCCATTCGTCCCAGATGCTGCAGCCGCGTTCTTGCAACCAAGCCACATTGGCGTCGCCACGCAAAAACCACAGCAGCTCGACGATGATGGCTTTGAGGAACACCTTTTTGGTGGTGACCAGCGGAAAGCCCTGGGCCAGGTCAAAGCGCATTTGGTAACCAAACACGCTGGTGGTGCCGGTGCCGGTGCGGTCGGGCTTGAATACGCCGCTGGTTTGCACGTGGCGCAGGAAGTCTTCGTATTGGGCTGGCGTGTTGCCAAGTGTCAAGGATTTGGTCATGAAATTGGGTTGTGCTGCACGCAGCCGCAGGTGGCGCGTGCGTTGAAATTCAGAGGGGCTCAGCGTCCTAGCCCGCGTTTGAGTTCCTTGAGCAGCAACACCACTTGGTTGGAGGCATGGCGGTAGCTGCCTTCGAGTGTTTTAGTGGCCTGCTCTTTGTCGTTGGCCTGTGCCATGGCCACCACGTTGGAGGCCTGAACATGAAAGTACTTGTGCCGCGCCACCAGCACCGAAAACGCCGGGTATCTTCCCAGCCGCTGGCCGCCCGGGCCGTGCAGCCATTTGCCTAAATCGCAGCGGTCGTCCAGGCAAATGATCTCCGGCTGCAGGTTTTCAGTGGAGTTGCCGTTGAGGTAATTTTGCAGACGCAGTTTCCAGTTTTCATGGGCCGCAATGGCGGTGTCGATGTCGATTTCTGCCAGCACGGACGCGGCTGACTTGGCATCAAGCCCCATCAGGCTGTTGGGGTCGACCGCCTCCGCTGCGGGTTTTTCGTGAGTAGCGGTGTTGCCCATGCCAAACAGGCGGCTAAAAAACCCCATGGTGAATGTCCTTGTTCAAAAAATGACGCACTGCGCGCGAGGTTTGCCGTTGCAAGAGTGCGGCTGGCAACGCCGAATGTTACACAGTCGTCAGCCCGTGCGATGCTCGCTGACGGGCACCACCACACGCCCCGGATTCATCAGGTTCTGTGGGTCCAGCGCCTGTTTGATGGCGCGCATGGTCTGCAACGCCACCGGGGATTTGTAATGGGCCAAGTGCGCCACCTTCAGGCTGCCCACGCCATGCTCGGCTGAAATGGAGCCGCCATGCGCCATCACCGCGTCAAACACGATGTCGTTCACGCGCTTTTCCTGCTTGTGCAAAAAGCCAGCTGCATCCTGTCCAACAGGTGCCTGCACGTTGTAATGCAAATTGCCGTCACCCAGGTGACCAAAGTTGACCAGTCGCACCCCAGGAATGGCTTGCGTCAGTGCGTCATCGGTGCGGACGACAAACTCGGCCATGCAAGAGACGGGCACCGAAATATCGTGCTTGATGTTGAGCCCCTCAAGCGCCTGCGCCAGCGGAATGCTTTCGCGAATCTGCCACAAGGTTTGCGCCTGGTTCAGGTTTTCGGCCACCACGGCATCAGTGGCCCAGCCCAGTTCAAGTGCAGCCTCCAGCAGGTGTTCAAGCTGATCTCTGGCGTGGGCCTCGGACTCCGGGTCGGCGTTTTCCAGCAGCACGCAAAACGCGCTGTCCTGGTACAGCGGCACGCGCAAGTTGGGGAAGTGTTTGGCCACCAGGCTCAGGGCGAATTGGCCCATCAGCTCAAAACCGGTCAGGCTGGCACTCAGGTGGTGGTGCGCCAGACCCAGCAGGCTGACTGCGGCCTCCAGGGAAGGCACGGCCGCCCAGGCGGTGAGTTGGGCCTTGGGCAGCGGGTAAAGCTTGAGTGTGGCCGCTGTGATGACACCCAGCGTGCCCTCGGCGCCGATGTAGAGATTTTTCAGGTCGTAACCGGTGTTGTCTTTGCGTAGGCCGCTCAAACCGTGCCAGATGTCGCCTTGCGGCGTGACCACCTCCAGCCCCAGGCACAGGTCGCGGGCATTGCCAAAACGCAGCACCTGCGTGCCGCCGGCGTTGGTGCCCAGGTTGCCGCCGATGGTGCAAGAGCCCTCGGCGGCGAGGCTCAGCGGAAACCAGAAGCCGCCAGCCTGCGCGCGCTCCTGCACGGCTTGCAAAATGCAGCCAGCATCCACAGTCATGGTCAGGTTGGCGCTGTCAATGGCGCGCACGGTGTTCATGCGCTGCAGGCTCAGCACCATTTGTTGACCCGATTCATCCGGCGTGGAGCCCACCACCAGCCCGGTGTTGCCGCCTTGCGGCACGATGCTCAAACCACTGTCCGGGTGCGCTGTTTTGTAGGTGGCACAGGCCTTGACGACCCGCGCCACCTCGTCGGTATTGGCAGGGCGCACCACCGCCAGCGCCCGGCCGTTGGTGCGTTTGCGCCAGTCTTGCGTCCAGGCGCTTAAATCACCGTTGGTCAGCACATGGGCGCTGCCGACGATGGCGCTGAGTTCATTGAGCAGGTTTTGCATGATCGGGGATGGGTGAAGCCGCGGCGCTGGTGGCCGTGGCACCCGCTTGGGCGGCGTTTTTAAAACGCAAGCGCACATGCAGCGCGCAGGCGATGAACAGCGTCAGGCACAAAAAGACTTCAATCATGGCCAGATAGTTACCCGGCGGCTTGTCGCTGTAGGCGCGCACCGCACCTTCGGTGAAGTACAGCCACACCAGCAAACTGACCCAGCGGTAGGTGTACATGCGGTTTTTCAGCAGCCCAGCCAGGGGCAGGCACAGTGGCAAGACCTTGAGCGCCAGCCAAGAGCCGCCGGGGCGAATCGGGGCCAGCACCAGTTCCCAGGCCAGGCCCAAAATGATCAGCCCGAGCAGGCTGCCAACCGCCAGAACACGGGTCAATGCCACGTTGCGGCTGGCTTGAGGGGAGGGGGAGTGAGAGGAGTGCGTCATGGGGATGGCATCATAGCGGTCATGCGTTCCACTTCCACATCCCGCACCACCTGGCCCCGTAGGCTGGAGGTCTTTTTAGAAGACCTCTCGCATTTTCCCTGGACAAACACTGCCCACACGCTGCGCGAGCGCTTTCGCGAAGACCGCTTGGGCTTGACGGCCAGTAGCCTGACATTCACCACCACCATTGCGCTGGTGCCGTTTGTCACGGTGGCCCTGGCCGTGTTCACCGCGTTTCCGATGTTCGCCAAGTTTCAGGGGGTGTTGCAGCAGTGGCTGATTCAGAGTCTGATCCCGGACAGCATCGCGCGCCAGGTGCTGGGCTACCTGACGCAGTTCGCTGGCAAGGCCAGCAAACTGGGGGGTGCGGGCCTGGCGGTGTTGTTTGTCACCACGCTGACCCTGATCCTGACGATAGACCGCACCCTGAACAACATTTGGCGGGTGCGCAAGTCGCGCCCGTTCGGGCAGCGGGTGCTGGTGTATTGGGCAGTGGTGTCGCTCGGGCCGCTGCTGCTGGCGCTGAGCTTGACCTTGACCACCTACGTGGTGTCCGCCTCCCGTGGGCTGGTGGGTGCGCTGCCGGGCAGCATGCAATTGCTGCTGGATGGCCTGCAATTTGTGTTGCTGGCCTGGGGCATGGCAGCGCTCTACCACTATGTGCCCAACACCCAGGTGCGCTGGACGCATGCCTGGGTGGGTGGCGTGTTTGTATCGGCCGGGTTTGAACTGGCCAAGTGGCTGCTGGTGCTGTACCTGGGCAAGGTACCGACCTATTCGGTGCTTTACGGTGCCTTTGCCACGGTGCCGATTTTGCTGATCTGGATTTACACCGCCTGGGTCATTGTGCTGCTGGGCGCCGTGATCACCGCCTATTTGCCCAGCCTGCTCAGCGGTGTGCAGCGCCGCGCGCCGGCCCACGGTTGGACGTTTTTGCTGGCGCTGGAAACGCTGCAGCAGCTGGCACCCCTGCAGGCCAGCCCGGAAAAAGGCCTGACCATGCCGCAACTGGCGCAGGCGCTACGGGTAGACGCCTTACAGCTTGAACCCGTGCTGGAGACGCTGTTGGAACTGGATTGGGTGGGTCACTTGCAGGAATCGCGCGAGGACGGCGAGGCGCGTTATGTGTTGTTGGTGAGCCCTGACACCGCACGGCTTGAGCCCTTGTTCAAAGCCTTGCTGCTCCCACACGAACCCGGCACCCTAAATTTATGGGAAAACAGCCGCTGGCCCTTGATGGCTATGCGTGAAGCGCTATAGATGTTGATGGCTTCCATGGCCTTGACCCGAACCCAGCGCTTGTTTCTGGCACTTTGGCCCGACGACAGCGTGCGCGACCAACTTGCCGCCCACGCCAGTCAATGGACCTGGCCCCCTGTCTGTGTGCGTTATGCGCCGGTCAACTGGCATGTCACCCTGAATTTCATTGGCAATGTCAGTGCCGATCAGGCCGCAGACATTGCCGCCAGTGCAAACGTGCCGTTTCAACCCCCCATGTCACGCTGGCGCGGCATGCCGACCTCGCGACCCCGCCAGCGGCATCTTCACCCGTGGTGTGGCGAGTAGCGCGTTTTGCACTGGCGCTGTCGACCGGGGATGCAAACCAGCGCTACCAGGTGATTCGCCACTACCGCTGAGGGACCCGCAGCTGGTTTGGCCGCCATTTTCCCGGGCGCAATCTTTGTCCCCACAAAGCGGGGTCAAGCTTGTGGACAAGTACTAGAACAAGTCCGCAAACCGGCGTCGGCTTTGGCGTTGCGGGGCATGCTTAAAAATGAGGCAGTTTTAAAAGCCGCCGCTGAAATTTTTTACCGAACTTGGGTGTCATGGTGTAAATCACTAGGCAATGCGGCGGCATTGTGGGCTATATTTCGCTTCAATTTAACCGACTAGCGTCGACCAACCCGTTTCGAGGAGCACCATGAAAGTCAGCGATATTTTGCGCATCAAAGGCGGTACTTTATTCACTGCAACGCCTGAAGAAACCTTGTTGAGCGCGCTCAACCTGATGGCTGACCGCGACATTGGCTCGCTGGTGGTGATGGAACACGGCGAACTGGTCGGCATGCTGACGGTGCGCGAGCTCACCCATGTGCTGATCAAGACCGGTGGCAACGTCAGCACCACCATTGTCCGCACCGCCATGGACGACCACCCCCTGACCTGCACCATGGAAACCGACATGGATGAAGTGCGCCGCATGATGCTGGACCGTCATGCGCGTTACATGCCGGTCATGGACAAGAAAATGCTCATGGGCGTGATCAGCTTTCACGATGTGGCGCGCGCCGTGGTGGACAGCCAGAATTTTGAGAACCAGATGCTCAAGGCCTACATTCACGACTGGCCCGAAGGCCAGGAGTCGGCAGACGCACCCAAACTCTAGTTCATCCTTGTCGCGCCCAGGTGGCGCCCGCTCGGGGATAATCGCGCCCCATGAGCGGCAATACCTTCGGAACCTTATTCGCAGTCACCAACTTTGGTGAATCCCACGGCCCGGCCATTGGCTGCGTGATAGACGGCTGCCCGCCAGGGCTCTCACTGCGTGAGGCCGACATCCAGCCCGACCTGGATCGGCGCCGCCCCGGCACCAGCAAATTTGTCACCCAGCGCAACGAGCCCGATGCGGTTGAGATTTTGTCGGGCGTGTATGAGGGTAAAACCACCGGCACACCGATTTGCCTGCTGATCAAAAACACCGACCAGCGCAGCAAAGACTACGGCAACATTGTTCAAACCTTCCGCCCCGGCCACGCCGACTACGCTTATTTTCAGAAATACGGCATTCGTGACCCGCGTGGCGGTGGCCGCAGCAGCGCCCGCCTGACCGCGCCCATGGTGGCTGCCGGTGCGGTGGCGAAAAAGTGGTTGTTTGAAAAATACGGCACGGTGTTTCGCGGTTGCATGACGCAGCTAGGTGAATTGCCGGTTGCGTTCGAGTCCTGGGCGCATGTGCCGAACAACCCGTTTTTTGCCCCGGTGGCGGACGTGTCGGCGCTGGAAGACTACATGGCGGCCTTGCGCAAAGACGGGGACTCGTGCGGCGCACGCTTGCGTGTCACAGCCTCCAACGTGCCCGTGGGCTTGGGTGAGCCGCTGTTTGACAAGATGGACGCTGACATTGCCTACGACATGATGGGCGTCAACGCTGTCAAGGGTGTGGAAATTGGCGCCGGCTTTGCCAGCGTGGCGCAGCGCGGAAGCCTGCATGGCGATTCACTCACTCCGCAAGGTTTTGCCAGCAACAACGCCGGCGGCACCTTGGGCGGCATCACCAGCGGGCAAGACCTGGAGGTGTCGGTGGCCATCAAACCCACCAGCTCGATTCTGACCCCGCGTGCCTCGATTGACATGGCGGGCCAACCCCTTGACGTGGTCACCAAAGGCCGCCACGACCCCTGCGTAGGCATTCGCGCCACCCCCATCCTGGAGGCTATGTTGGCGCTGGTGGTGATGGACCATGCGTTGCGCCAGCGGGCGCAGTGTGGTGATGTGCAGCAGGTGTTGCCGCCGATTGCTGCGCATTTGTGAATTCATAAGAAATTTATAACAAATAGCCCTCAAGCCTTTTAAAAACAAGCGCAAGTAGCTATAAAAAACATAGCGTTTTTAGGCTTGTCTGACATGTCTTGAGGACATGCTTTGGCGATATTGAACGAAGATGAACACCATGAAAACCCCCGAACTCCTGGCCCCCGCAGGCTCCCTGGCCATGCTGGAAACCGCGCTGGCTTTTGGTGCCACCGCCATTTATGCGGGCCAGCCGCGCTACAGCTTGCGGGTGCGCAACAACGACTTTGGCGACATTGAGGTCTTGAAGCAAGGCATCGACACCGTGCACGCCAAGGGCGCCAGGTTTTTCCTGGTGAGCAACATCTTTCCGCACGGCAACAAGATCAAGCACTACATCAACAACATGGCGCCGGTGATTGCCCTCAAACCTGACGCCATGATCATGTCCGACCCCGGTCTGATCATGATGGTGCGCGAGACCTGGCCCGAGATGGAAATTCATTTGTCGGTGCAGGCCAACACGGTCAATGCCGCGGCGGTGCGCTTCTGGAAAACCGTGGGCGTGAAACGCGTGATTTTGTCGCGCGAGTTGTCGCTGGACCAGGTGGCTGAAATCCGCCAGGACTGCCCCGACACCGAGCTGGAAGTGTTTGTGCACGGCGCACTGTGTATTGCGTATTCGGGCCGCTGTCTGCTGTCGGGCTACTTCAACCACCGCGACGCCAACCAGGGCAGTTGCACCAACTCTTGCCGCTGGGACTACACAACGCAACAAGGCGTGGTTGATGCCTCGGGCGATGTGCTAACCCGCCAGGCGGCCATGGCGCGCGAACGCGAACACGACGAGCGCACAAGTGGTGGCGTGTTGCCAGATCAGGGCGACATTGAACGCGTGCCCGCTGCCGATCAGGTCTACATGCTTGAAGAAAGCCAACGCGCGGGCAGTTACATGCCAATTGAAGAAGACGAGCATGGCACCTATGTCATGAACAGCAAGGACTTGCGCGCCATTGAGCATGTCAAGCGCCTGGTGGACATTGGCGTCGATTCGCTCAAGATCGAAGGCCGCACCAAAAGCCCGTATTACGTGGCGCGCACCGTGCAGAGCTACCGCCGTGCCATTGACGACGCGGTGGCCGGGCGCGAACTTGACCCGGCGCTGCTGGGGCAACTGGAAGGCCTGGCCAACCGGGGTTACACCAGCGGCTTTTTCCAGCGCCACACGCCCGAGGCCACGCAAAACTACCTGCGTGGGTACTCCGAGTCGGGCCGCAGCCTGTACGTGGGCGACGTCGTGAGTTTTGATGCTGTGCGGGGTCTGGCCGAAGTGCGTGTCAAAAACCGCTTTGCCGTGGGTGACTGGCTGGAGATCATTCATCCACAAGGCAATGTGGATGTGCTTTTGGCGCGCATGGAAAGCAGCAGCGCGCAGGCGATGGAGGTGGCCCCCGGCAGCGGCCACACCGTGTGGTTGCCCCTGCCCGAGAGCGCCGTGGGTGCGTTTGTGGCGCGTTATGTCAATCC
>JBBQSS010000041.1:0-16929 GCA_038213665.1 Burkholderiales bacterium
CCTGGTTTGCCATGTTGTGGCAGCACCGGCGCAATGTATCGATTGCTGAGTCGTAATTGAATAGGCGAACTGGTAACTTATGTCTGCTGCTGAAAACGCCGGAGCTCATGCTCCAACAGCTGGTGAATACATCCAGCACCATTTGCAGCATCTGCAGATGGATTTTTCTTTTCAAAGTGCCAAGCAAACCAGTTTGGTGGATTTTGGTCTTTTTAACTTTGACTCGCTGATCTATTCGGTGATCTTGGGCGCTTTGGGTTGTTTTGTGCTGTGGCGTGCTGCGCGCACGGCAACTTCGGGTGTGCCGGGGCGCTTCCAGGCGGCCGTCGAAATTTTGTCGGAAATGGTCGACACCCAGGCCAAGGGTGTGATTCATAACGCTGCCAGTCGCAAGCTGGTGGCTCCATTGGCTTTGACGGTGTTTGTCTGGATTTTCCTGATGAATGCGATGGATATGTTGCCGGTGGATGCTTTGCCAAATCTGTGGCATGCGGCGGGTCCTGCGATGGGATTCCAGAATTACATGCGCGTAGTGCCGACTGCCGATTTGTCGACCACCTTGGGGATGTCGGTCAGTGTGCTGTTGATCTGCTTGTTTTATAACGTCAAGATCAAGGGTTTCGGTGGCTGGACGCACGAGCTGGTGGCTGCGCCTTTTGGTGACAAGGTGTACCTGTACCCTATCAACTTCCTGATGCAAATGATTGAGTTTGCAGCCAAGACGGTTTCGCACGGAATGCGATTGTTCGGCAACATGTTTGCTGGCGAATTGATTTTCATGTTGATCGCCCTGATGGGCGGCGCATGGGCCTGGCAGTTCAACCCCGCCGGGGGTATGTTCTGGTTGGGTGTTGGGCATGTGATTGCTGGAACTGCCTGGAGCATTTTCCACATTCTGGTGATCACGCTGCAAGCCTTCATCTTCATGATGTTGACGCTGATTTACGTGGGACAGGCCCACGATTCACACTGAACGTCTTTCTTTCTTTCTTTCTTTCTTTTTTTGTACTTAGGAGTAATCATGGAAAATATTCTCGGTCTCGTGGCACTGGCTTGCGGCATCATTGTTGGTCTGGGCGCACTGGGTGCCTCAATCGGTATCGCCCTGATGGGTGGCAAGTTCCTAGAGGCTTCTGCGCGTCAACCTGAGTTGATGAACGAACTGCAAACCAAGATGTTCATCTTGGCTGGTCTGATCGACGCTGCGTTCCTGATCGGCGTGGCGATTGCCCTGCTGTTTGCTTTCGCCAAGCCTTTCGCACTCTAATTTTCTTAAAGCTTTCGCGCTTGAAAGGGAATAAGCTGTGAACATCAACGCAACCCTGTTCCTGCAGGCGGTTGTTTTTGCGATTCTGGTGTGGTTCACGATGAAATACGTGTGGCCCCCGATCACAAAAGCACTGGACGAGCGGGCGCAGAAAATAGCCGACGGTCTTGCAGCCGCTGACAAAGCCAAGTCTGAACTTTCTTCCGCCAACAAGCGCGTCGAAGCAGAATTGGCCACGTCACGGACTGAAACCGCAGCGCGCCTGGCAGATGCCGAGCGCCGTGGACAAGTTATTGTCGAAGAAGCCAAAGCCAAAGCAACCGAAGAGAGCAACAAGATCATTGCTGCCGCTAAGGTTGAAGCACAACAGCAAAGCACCAAAGCCCGTGAGGCACTGCGTGAGCAAGTCGCTGCACTGGCGGTCAAGGGCGCCGAGCAGATTCTCCGCAAGGAAGTCAACGCTGGTGTTCATGCTGATTTGCTAGGCCGTTTGAAGACCGAGCTGTAAGAGGACAACCATGGCTGAACTCGCCACTATTGCCCGACCTTACGCTGATGCCTTGTTCAAGGCATCACTGGTCAATTTGGATGCGGCTACCGTCTGGGTTGACGAGTTGAAGGAAATTGCCGCTAACGCGCAGCTCCTTCAATTCGCTGACAACCCCAATGTGCGGGCTGACCAAGTGTTTGACTTGATCGCAGGTCTGACCCAGACCGCCTTGCCGGAGATGGCCAGGAATTTTTTACGCACCATCATCGCCAACGGCCGGTTGAATGCCTTGCCTGAAATCGCAGCCCAGTTTCGCGCGTTCAAAAACGCGCAAAGCGGCTCATCGGATGCAGTGGTCTACAGCGCATTCGAAATCGATGGCGCGGCACTGGCCGACCTCAAGGCCACTCTTGAACGGCGATTTGATCGCCAGCTCAATGTGTCCGTCGAATTGCAGCCCGAACTGATCGGCGGCATTCGTGTGGTGGTGGGTGATGAGGTTCTTGACACATCCGTCAAAGCCCGTCTTGAACAAATGAAAATGGCATTGACAGCCTGAGGCGTTTGCCCCAGGTTGACAGGCCCAATTAACGAAAGAAGGAAAGAGTCATGCAACTCAATCCCGCAGAGATTTCTGAACTGATCAAGAGCCGTATTGAAGGCCTGTCGGCCAGCGCCGACATCCGCAATCAAGGCACTGTGGTGTCCGTGACCGACGGTATCGTCCGCATTCACGGTCTTTCTGACGTGATGCAGGGCGAAATGCTTGAATTCCCGGCAGACGCTGACGGTCAACCCAGCTACGGCCTGGCGTTGAACCTCGAACGCGACTCCGTCGGCTCGGTGATTTTGGGCGCTTATGAGCACATCTCCGAAGGCGACACGGTCAAATGCACCGGCCGTATTCTTGAAGTGCCAGTGGGCCCCGAGCTCAAAGGCCGCGTGGTCAACGCCTTGGGTCAGCCGATTGACGGCAAAGGCCCGATCAACGCCAAAATGACCGACGTGATTGAGAAAGTCGCGCCTGGTGTGATTGCCCGCCAATCGGTGGACCAACCCATGCAGACCGGTCTGAAGTCGATCGACTCCATGGTGCCCGTGGGCCGTGGCCAGCGCGAATTGATCATTGGTGACCGTCAGACCGGCAAGACCGCCGTCGCGATTGACGCCATCATCAACCAAAAAGGTCAGAACATGACCTGCGTTTATGTCGCGATTGGCCAAAAAGCCTCCAGCGTCAAAAACGTGGTGCGTTCTCTGGAGCAAGCCGGTGCCATGGAGTACACCATTGTGGTGGCCGCCACGGCGTCTGAATCTGCCGCTATGCAATACGTGAGCGCTTATTCGGGTTGCACCATGGGGGAGTACTTCCGTGACCGTGGTGAAGACGCCCTGATTGTTTATGACGATTTGTCCAAACAAGCGGTGGCTTACCGTCAGGTATCTTTGCTGTTGCGTCGCCCGCCAGGCCGCGAAGCCTACCCTGGCGACGTGTTTTACCTTCACAGCCGTCTGCTCGAACGCGCGGCTCGTGTGAACGCCAAGTATGTGGAAGACTTCACCAAAGGTGAAGTCAAAGGTAAGACGGGTTCTTTGACGGCACTGCCGATCATTGAAACGCAAGCAGGTGACGTGTCAGCGTTTGTGCCCACCAACGTGATTTCCATCACCGACGGTCAGATATTTCTGGAAACCAGCCTGTTCAATGCCGGTATCCGTCCTGCGATCAACGCCGGTATCTCGGTGTCTCGCGTCGGTGGTGCCGCACAAACCAAGCTCATCAAGAACTTGTCCGGTGGTATCCGTACCGACTTGGCGCAGTACCGTGAGTTGGCTGCCTTCGCGCAGTTTGCCTCCGACCTTGACGAATCCACCCGCAAGCAGCTTGACCGCGGTGCCCGCGTGACCGAATTGCTCAAGCAGGCCCAGTACAGCCCGCTGCCGATCTCTTTGATGGGGGCCACACTGTTTGCAGTCAACAAGGGGTTTCTTGATGACATCGCAGTGAACAAGGTGCTGGCTTTTGAACACGGCCTGCATGGCTACCTGAAAGACAAGCACGCGGCACTGCTGGCCAAGCTGGAAGCGGCTCGCGCCATGGACAAGGATGCCGAGGCTGAGTTGAACACCGCCGTTGCTGCCTTCAAAAAGACGTTTGCGTAAGGTCACCTCGTCACATACAAGGAGACTGATATGGCAACTGGCAAGGAAATACGCGGCAAGATCAAAAACTTCGAAAGCACGAAGAAGATCACCAAAGCCATGGAGATGATTTCCGTCTCCAAAATGCGTAAAGCTCAAGAACGCATGCGTGCCGCCCGGCCGTATGCAGACAAAGTGCGCAACATCGCGGCCCACCTCGGGCAGGCTAACCCTGAGTATGTGCACGCGTTCATGAAGCCCAACGACGCCAAGGTTGTGGGCATGATCGTGGTGAGCACGGACAAAGGCCTGTGCGGCGGTTTGAACACCAATGTGCTGCGCGGGGTCACCCACAAGCTGCGCGACGTTCAAACGGCTGGCATGACGACACAAACGGTCGCCATCGGCAACAAAGGTTTAGGCTTTTTGAACCGCATTGGGGCCACCGTGGTGGCACACGTGACCCAGCTGGGTGACCGTCCGCACCTTGAGCGTTTGATTGGCCCGGTAAAGGTGTTGCTTGATGCGTACGCCAAAGGCGAAGTGAATGCGGTTTACCTGAGCTACACCCGCTTCGTCAACACGATGAAGCAAGAAGTGGTGATGGAGCAGCTGCTGCCCCTTTCCGCCATGCAGATGCAGGAACAAGCCCGCTCCAGCGAGGTCGCCAGTGGCACCAAGCATGGCTGGGACTATATTTACGAGCCAGATGCCCAGACCGTGATTGACGATCTGTTGGTGCGTTATGTGGAGGCCTTGGTGTTTCAGGCGGTTGCAGAAAACATGGCCTCTGAGCACGCAGCCCGCATGGTGGCCATGAAGGCCGCCACCGACAACGCCGGCAACGTGATCGGGGAGTTGAAGCTGATCTACAACAAGACCCGCCAGGCTGCCATCACCAAAGAGTTGTCAGAAATCGTCTCTGGCGCGGCCGCTATCAGCGGCTGAACCCCAGCAATTCGCAAGCAAGATTCAAATTTATTGGAGCAAAAATATGGCTCAAGATACCCAAACAAACGCAGGCGTTCAAGGCAAGATTGTTCAGTGCATTGGCGCTGTGGTGGACGTGGAATTTCCGCGTGCCCACATGCCCAACATTTACGACGCCCTCAAACTCGATGGCTCCACCCTGACACTTGAAGTCCAGCAGCAATTGGGTGACGGCATTGTCCGAACCATTGCCTTGGGCTCCAGCGACGGCTTGCGCCGTGGTCTGATGGTGTCCAACACCGGCAAGTCGATCCAGGTACCTGTGGGTACCGCAACGCTGGGCCGTATCATGGACGTGCTCGGTGCGCCGATCGACGAGCGTGGCCCGGTCAACGCGACCTTGCACATGTCGATTCACCGCAAAGCGCCGGTTTACGACGAATTGAGCCCTTCCCAAGAGTTGCTGGAAACCGGCATCAAGGTGATCGATCTGGTGTGTCCTTTTGCCAAGGGCGGCAAGGTGGGCCTGTTCGGCGGCGCCGGCGTGGGCAAAACCGTGAACATGATGGAGCTGATCAACAACATTGCCAAGGCACACAGTGGCTTGTCCGTGTTTGCCGGTGTGGGAGAGCGTACCCGTGAAGGCAATGACTTCTACCATGAGATGGCTGACTCCGGCGTGGTGAACCTCGAGAAACTCGAAGAGTCCAAAGTGGCCATGGTGTACGGCCAGATGAATGAGCCCCCGGGCAACCGCCTGCGCGTGGCCCTGACGGGTCTGACCATTGCCGAGTCGTTCCGCGACGAAGGCAAGGACGTGCTGTTTTTTGTGGACAACATTTACCGTTACACACTGGCTGGTACCGAAGTGTCCGCCTTGTTGGGCCGTATGCCTTCCGCTGTGGGTTACCAACCCACGTTGGCAGAAGAAATGGGCCGTCTGCAAGAGCGTATCACCTCCACCAAAGTGGGTTCCATCACTTCCATCCAGGCCGTTTACGTGCCAGCGGATGACCTGACCGACCCGTCGCCTGCCACCACCTTTGCCCACCTCGATTCCACCGTGGTGCTGAGCCGTGACATTGCCTCGCTGGGTATTTACCCTGCGGTTGACCCGCTGGACTCCACCAGCCGTCAGCTCGACCCCAATGTGGTGGGCCTGGACCACTACGATACCGCCCGTGCCGTGCAAGGTACGCTGCAGCGCTACAAAGAGCTGCGCGACATCATCGCGATTTTGGGAATGGACGAGCTGGCGCCGGAAGACAAGTTGATCGTGGCGCGTGCCCGCAAGATTCAGCGTTTCCTGTCGCAGCCGTTCCACGTGGCTGAGGTGTTCACTGGTTCACCCGGCAAATATGTCAGCTTGGCTGAAACCATTCGCGGCTTCAAGATGATTGTGGCCGGCGAGTGTGATCACCTGCCGGAACAAGCCTTCTACATGGTTGGCACGATCGACGAAGCTTTTGAGAAAGCCAAAAAAGTTTAACGGCCTTGTGGGACAGATCGCAGGCGCACAGCGCCAAGCGCTGTCCCCAACTGATTGGAGAATATATGAACACCATCCACGTTGATGTGGTGAGTGCCGAGGAGTCCATCTTCTCGGGCGAGGCACGGTTTGTGGCCTTGCCCGGTGAAGCCGGTGAGTTGGGCATTTACCCGCGCCACACGCCACTGATCACCCGCATCAAGGCTGGTTCAGTGCGCATTGAAAAAGCTGACGGAACCGAGGAGTTCGTGTTCGTAGCCGGTGGTATTTTGGAAGTTCAGCCCGATTGCGTGACGGTGTTGTCTGACACAGCGATTCGCGGCAAAGACCTCGACGATGAAAAGGCCAAGCAGGCCAAATTGGCCGCCGAAGAAGCCGTCAAAAACGCCAAGACCGATCTGGACCTGGCCCGCGCCTCGTCTGAATTGGCGGTCATGGCGGCACAGGTTTCGGCCTTGCGCAAATACCGCAACAAACGCTAAGCGACGCTTGCAACGCATCAAAAAACCCGCGCCATCCGCTGCGGGTTTTTTTTACGCCCTTCATCCAGGGCAAAACATTTAACCCAGCAGCGGTTGGTTGGGTAGCTCATTCGGATTGGTTTGATCGGCAAGCAATGGAAAGTGCTGGTGCAGTAACACAGACACCTCTTGAACCGCTTGCGTCAGGCCGGCTTCAAAATCGCCGGCTGTGAAGGCTGCACGCATCACATCAACCAGGTGCGCCCAGGTGCCAGGTGCGACGCGTTCATTTAGTCCACGATCGGCCACTATTTCAATGCGCCGCTCTGCCAGCAGCAAATAGATCAGCACGCCATTGTTGCTCGCGGTGTCCCAGACCCGCAGCTTGCCAAACATCGCCAGTGCCCGCTCATGCGTGATCTGTGCCGTGCTGGCAGATCGCCACAGGTAATTAAGGGGCAGGCCCGCCTCGACGTAAATGCGAATCTCACCACTGTGGCCGGACTCGCTGCGTGCAACTTGTGCCGCCAATTTTTCCAGCAATGCCGGCGGTATGGCGCGCTCTGTGGCGTCATCGCTTTGCCAGCGGTGTCTAAAAACCCGGGTCAATCGCGTCCACATCACCAGTCTCCTGAGGCGCCACCGCCGCCAAAATCACCACCACCGCCAGAGCCGAAGCCCCCACCGAACCCACCTCCTCCGCCGAAGCCCCCGCCATGGCCCCTGCCAGCGTTGGTGCCCCTACTTTGCCAACCACTGCCCCGCTTGCCTGGCGTGTTTTGAACCAGGGTGAAAAGCATGGCTACCAAGCCCGCCAGTCCAGCAACCACCAGGCTCGCGGTCAGCACCATGGCAATGCCACCCGCCACGCTGCCAGTCGCCACGGCACCTACCCGGTTGCCCAGGATTTTTTTGGTCACCGCGCCCACCACTGGCACGGCGATGAACATGAATATCCCCAACTGCATCCAGTCAAATTCACCCGAAGGCGTGGCAGCGGCCTTGGCAGGTTCAGGCAAGGCCTCGCCAGTGATCAAGGCCATGAGTCGCGTCACCCCGGCATCGAGCCCACCGGCATAGTCACCTTGTTTGAAGCGTGGCGTGATCGCCTCGTCGATGATGCGTTTAGCGGCCAGGTCAGGAATGGCGCCCTCCAGTGTTTTGGCCACTTCGATGCGCAGCTTGCGGTCTTGCACGGCGACGATCAACAACAGGCCGTCGCCAATTTCCTTGCGGCCGATCTTCCAGCTGTTGGCCACCCGGTTGGCATAAGAGGCGATGTCTTCGGGCTGCGTGCTGGGCACCAGCAACACCACCACTTGCGAGCCACGCGCTTGTTCAAAGGCGGCTATTCTGGCGTCAAGCGCGTCGCGCTGCGCTTGGGCCAGGGTGCCTGAAGTGTCGATCACATGGCCGGTCAAAGCCGGCACGGCCTGTTGCGCCAGAGCCGGGCCCATGACGCACAGGCAGGCCAGCAGCAGTGCCATCCGCACACCCAGGCCACGCCGCACCATGGGTCCAAGCCACCCGCCCATCCACCGCAACACTGGCTGGTGCGCGGTCAAGCGCCTTAGTTGGCTCATTTCTTGTTGAAGTCAACCACCGGTGGGGCTGAAATGGCGGCCTCGTTTTGCACTGCAAAATTCGCTTTGGGGCCGTAACCGAACACCATGGCGGTCAGGTTGTTGGGGAAACTGCGCGCCAACACGTTGTATTCCTGCACCGCCTGGATGTAACGGTTGCGCGCCACCGTGATGCGGTTCTCGGTGCCTTCAAGCTGCACCCGCAAGTCGCTGAAACCCTGATTGGCCTTGAGGTTGGGGTATTGCTCCACCACCACCATCAAACGGCTCAGTGCCGAGCCCAATTCACCCTGTGCAGCTTGAAACTTGTTGAACGCTGCAGGGTCATTGAGTGTTTCAGGCGTGACCTGAATGGATGTCGCCTTGGAGCGTGCCTCGATCACCTTGGTCAGCGTGTCTTGCTCAAAGGCCGCCTCGCCCTTGACCGTGGCCACAATGTTGGGTACCAGGTCGGCGCGGCGTTGGTACTGGTTCAGCACCTCGCTCCAGGCCGACTTGGTTTGCTCATCGAGCCGTTGAAAATCGTTGTAGCCGCAGCCTGTCAGCAACACGGCGGCCACCAGCATCAAAATCCAGCGTTTCATAGTCACCTCCAAAACATAAAGCGCAACGGTAGCACAAGGGCCGAGCCCAAAGTGCACCAAAGCGTTTGAATACGGGCGGCTTTTGTGGCGAACTGTCACGGCTGTCAGCAAATGCGGTCAAAATCAACGCCTCTCACCACCGCCCACCCCATGTCCAAAGCCAAAAAATCCGCAGCCACCGTTGGCGGCTCTGCCGACGACATTGAAGCCAACTTTTACGAGGCGCTGCAAACCTCGGACCTTGACCGTCTGATGGCCTGCTGGGCTGACGAGGATGACGTGATCTGCATTCACCCCGGCGGCCCGCGCCTGATTGGCCTGGGTGCCATCCGGGCCGCGTTCGAGGCCATGTTTGCCAATGGCAGCTTGCGCATCGAGCCGCAAGCCGTGCGCAAGATTGACGCCTTGGCCAGCGCCGTACACAGCGTGCGTGAGCGCATTGACATCCTCACCAACGAAGGCCCGGTAGAAGCCTTTGTGTTGGCCACCAACGTCTATCACAAGACGACGCAAGGCTGGCGACTTGTCGCACACCACGCCAGCCCCGGTAACCCGCGCGAGGCGCAGGACATCACGGAAACCCCGCCTGTTTTACATTAAATCGGCCTCTAGCCCTTATAGGTATTGCGCAAGCAGCTATGAATATAGTAGCACCTTGGTGGCTGCCGGGTGGCCACATGCAAACCATTTGGCCCGCCCTGCGCGCACGCCATGCGTCTTCAGCAGATGCCCCACCGGTCAGCTATCGGCGCGAACGCTGGCCCACACCAGACGGCGACTTCATTGACGTTGACTGGCATGATGCGCCCGCCAGCGCGGCCTGTGACACCCCGCTGCTGGTGCTGTTTCATGGGCTGGAGGGTTCATCCCGCAGCCATTACGCGCTGACCTTTGCCCGCCATGCCCAGCGCTGCGGACTGGCTTACGCCGTGCCGCACTTCAGGGGGTGCAGCGGTGCGATCAATCGCGCCCCGCGCGCCTACCACTCGGGCGACTTTGAAGAAATTGGCTGGATTTTGCAACGCCTGCGCCAGCGCTCACAGCGCCCACTGCTGGTTATTGGTGTGTCGCTGGGCGGCAACGCCATGCTGCGCTGGGCGCAAGAGGCCGGCAGCTTTGCCACTCAGGTAGCGAGTGCCGTGGCCAGCATCTCGGCCCCGCTTGACTTGGCTGCCAGCGGCCATGCCATGGGCCGGGGTTTTAACCGCCTGGTCTACACCCGCATGTTCTTGAACAGCATGAAACCCAAAGCGATGCAAAAACTGGCCCAACATCCGGGACTGTTCAGTGCCAGTGCATTACTGGCCGCACGCACCCTGTATGAATTTGACGATGTCTTCACCGCACCCGTGCACGGCTTCAAAAACACCGCAGACTATTGGCACAGGGCTTCTGCCAGGCCACACCTGGCGCGCCTCAAAATACCGTCTTTGTTGGTCAATGCGCAGAACGACCCCTTTGTGCCCATAGCCAGCTTGCCGCATCAGGGCCCGCCAATCAAGCACGTCAGCTTGTGGCAGCCACGTCATGGCGGGCATGTCGGCTTTGTCCAAGGGCCCTGGCCCGGCCCTGTCAACACCTTGCCCGAAGCCGTGCTGGCCTGGCTGGCGCAACAATCGGGCTTTATTTTGAAGGAATTTCACCCCCATGGATGACATCGTCAAACAAGCCATGGCCAAGTGGCCCAATGTGCCAGACTGTTACGGCTGGCTGGGGCTGGACGCGCGTGGCAACTGGTACATGCGTGACGACCAGGTGCAAGCCTTGGGCGCGTTTGACGGTGGCGCCCCCGGCTGCAAGGGCTCCGAGGTGCAACACGAAAAACTGATCGACTTCATTGCCCGCAACTACGCCACTGACGCCCGTGGCTGTTGGTATTTTCAGAACGGTCCGCAGCGGGTGTTTGTTGAGTTACAAGCCACGCCACTGATCTGGCGCCTGCAGCCCGACGGCCACGTGCAAGACCATGTGGGGCGCAACGCCTTGGTGCGAGGCTGCGGGCTGGACGAGTCCGGCCACCTGTATCTTGAGACAGATATCGGCTTTGGTCTGGTTCACAGCCAGGACATGTACCAAGCCGCCGAGGCCATTGAGCAAGGTCTGTGGCTGCCCCAAGACCTGCTGCAAGCCAAACTGCCGGCACAGTTTGGTTTTGTCAAAAGCCCTGAAATGCTACTTAAATAATAGCTTCTTGCACAATAAGGAAAAGGGCTAGAGGCCAAAAAGCTTAAAATTATTTGGCAGCTGACGCTGCGTCTGCGGAAGCCTCTGCGGGTGTGGCAGAGCTTTCAGGTGCCGTTGGCTCAGCAAACGTGGCGCCAGCCGCATTGGCCATGTACACCACGGAGCGGCCCACTTCGTAGTCAGAAAACGCACCGCCGCCTTGCGCAGCCATGTTGCCCTTACCCTTGAGGGCCGAGGTCAGCATCGCCTCGTAGCCGGTTTTGATGCGCGGGCCCCATGCGGCTGCGTCGCCAAACTTGGGTGCACCCAACAAACCGGCAGCGTGGCACGTGGTGCACTGTGCGGTGTACACCCCCGCACCAGTTTGCAGCTCGCGCTTGGACTCACCCAACTGCAAGCTTCCCACCTTTTGAATTCGTGCCATGACCGCCTCTTCGGACATGCTGGCAGCCGAGCCGCGATCTTGTGACTTGTAATACCCAACCAGAGAACCCACCACAATCACAGGTAGCGCCAATAAAACAACCAGGTTGAACACTTTTTTGGAGGTGCTCGGTGTGGGCGCGGCGTGTGCATCGTGCCCGTTGGCGTGGTGGTTGTTGCGCATGGTGACCTCTTTTGAATTGTGGGAGAAAGTTAGCCAAAATTATAGGGGCGGCCCATTTGCCAACCGCCCACGCAAGATGCCTGCGGGCCAACAAGGTGCAATTCAAAGTGATGTGATACGAATAAAACACACACCTCGTCAGTATGTATGTATGTATCAAGAGCCCTCACCCTGCCCAAAGAAGCCATTTTCACCATGAAGAACGAACCCGATCTGCGAGATGCATTCATGACAGAGGCACTGGCCAGCCAGCGCCGGGCCCCCCAGGTCCTGCGCGAAGTGATGCGCGAGTTCGCCCGACGTCAACGCCAGGCGCGCGGGCACGATGACTTTTTGTAGCAAAAAGTCCAGACGGCACACACCTCCATGCAAGCCGGTTTGGGCATTTCCAATGCCAAGGTTGAAGCGCAGTTTTCGAAGCGTCGCGCCTACGTCACAGATCTGGCTTGAAGCTTGTCTAGACGCTTGAGGCGCTACAGGATCGCATTCACATCTGGGACTACATCGCTGCACACAATCCTCATGCGGCAGCTCAAATGGGTAAGCTTTTCAGCGACTCAGCCAACCGGCCGACCGAACACACCAAACCGGGCCACCCAGGGAAAATACCAGGCACCCGCGAACTGTTTGTCCACGAGCATGACCGTCTGGTCTATGAGATCGGCAACGACATGACATGCCATGCCATGCCATGCCATGTCATGTCATGTCATGGGCACTGACCTTGATCCACGCCGCCAGACTCTGGCCACCCACGGGAGTCTGATCGGAGGCAAACTTGGCCGCGGGTGGGTGTGAGAGAATACGGTCCTTGTATAGCGATGCAGCATGCGGCTGTAGCTCAGTGGATAGAGTATTGGCCTCCGAAGCCAAGGGTCGTGGGTTCGATCCCCGCCAGCCGCACCACTTAAGCTATTGTTTTTTAAGGGTTTTTTGCAGCCTCGCTTCAATGCGATCCCCTCAAATCCCTTGACTTCTACTATTTTCCAGCTCTACCTTGGTAGAAGTTCGGGAGGTAGACGAGTTAAAAATTGCTTGGTTCACACGTCGAAATCTGCAAGTGTTCCTGATACGCTAAGCAACAAGCAGTAAATTCCACCTTCACGGTGGTTTTTTGGGCTTCACGATACGAAGCCATAAACAACGACAATCTACTGAGCACAGCGACAAGTCATGTCAGGTGGCAGTTCGGTCATGAGCACTCACAAGCTATCTTGTCAAAATGCGAAGGCCGACAACGTTTCCGTTGACCGGCAAAGCATTGCCTTTAAAACGGCAAATCTTTGCTCACGTCTACACAGGATCAGATGTCAATATTGCCCGCCCGCAGCGCATTGGCTTCAATGAACTCGCGCCGCGGCTCCACCTCGTCGCCCATCAGCATGGTGAAGACCTTGTCGGCTTCAATCGCATCGTCAATCTGCACCCGCAACAGGGTGCGCACCGTGGGGTCCATGGTGGTTTCCCAAAGTTGCTCGGGGTTCATTTCACCCAGACCTTTGTAACGTTGGCGGCTGGTGGCCCCTTCGGCCTGCGAAATCAGCCAGGTCATGGCTTCACGGAAGTCGGCTACTTTTTGTTCCTTCTGACGTTCGCCTTCGCCACGTGTCACTTTGGAGCCAATGCTTAGAAGCCCTTTGAAGGTTTTTGCCGCTTCACTCAATGCCGAGTAGTCGGCACCATGGACAAAGTCCTGCGTCAGCACGCTGCTCTTGATGTTGCCGTGCAGGCGGCGGCTGATGCGCAAAATGGGTTTGTCGGTGCGCACATCAAACTCGCCAGCCACTTCGGCGTCCGGCAGCCAGTCTTGCAGTGCAGCGGCTGAGGCTTCGGCCTCGGGCACCGAGTCCAGGTTCAGCGCTACACCGTCGGCAATGGCGCGCAGGGCAAAGGCATCCATGAAATTGCCTAGGCGGGCAATCACGGTTTGTGCGACCTGGTGCTTGCGCGCCAGCTCTGACAAGGTGTCACCGGTCAGCGCGGTGCTGTTTTCGCCGCCGGTGTGCACAGTGGCATTGACCAGCGCGATGCGCAACAAGAAGTTGTCCAGGTCGGTGGGCCCTTGCAGGTAAAGCTCTTCGCGCCCGGCCTTGACCTTGTAGAGCGGTGGCTGCGCAATGTAGATGTGGCCGCGCTCCACCAGCTCGGACATCTGGCGGTAAAAGAAGGTCAGCAACAACGTGCGGATGTGGGCACCGTCCACGTCGGCGTCGGTCATGATGATGATGCGGTGGTAGCGCAGCTTGGCGACGTCAAAGTCGTCGTTGCCGGTGCTGCCGCCGGCCTTGCCGATGCCGGTGCCCAAGGCGGTGATGAGCGTCAGGATTTCGTTGCTGGTGAGCAACTTTTCGTAGCGCGCTTTTTCCACGTTCAAGATTTTTCCGCGCAGCGGCAGGATGGCTTGGAATTTGCGGTCGCGCCCTTGTTTGGCGGAACCACCGGCGGAGTCACCCTCAACGATGTAGATTTCGCACAGCGCTGGGTCTTTTTCCTGGCAGTCGGCCAGCTTGCCCGGCAGGCCCATGCCGTCAAGCACGCCTTTGCGCCGGGTCATGTCACGGGCCTTGCGGGCGGCTTCACGGGCGCGTGCAGCTTCAATGATCTTGCCGACGATGATTTTGGCGTCCGCCGGGCGCTCTTGCAGGTAGTCATAGAGCAGCTTGCTGACGATGTCTTCGACCGGGCCGCGCACCTCACTGCTGACCAGCTTATCCTTGGTCTGGCTCGAAAATTTGGGCTCTGGCACCTTGACGCTCAGCACGCAGCACAAGCCTTCACGCATGTCGTCGCCGGTGACTTCGACCTTGGCTTTTTTGGCGATTTCGCTGTCGTCAATGTACTTGTTGATGACGCGGGTCATGGCGGCGCGCAGGCCGGTCAGGTGGGTGCCGCCGTCGCGCTGCGGGATGTTGTTGGTGAAGCACAGCACTTGCTCGTTGTAGCCGCTGTTCCACTGCATCGCCACTTCCACGCCGATGTTGGTGTTCTGGTCGCTCTGGCGGTCGCCCATGGCATGGAAGATGTTGGGGTTCAACACCGTCTTACCCTTGTTGATGAAGTTGACGAAACCTTTGACGCCACCGGCGCCGGAGAAGTCGTCTTCCTTGCCAGTGCGCTCGTCTTTCAGGCGAATGCGCACGCCGTTGTTCAAAAAGCTGAGCTCGCGCAGGCGCTTGCTCAAGATTTCGTAATGGAAGTCGGTGTTGGTCTGGAATATCTCCAGATCGGGCAAAAAGTGCACTTCGGTGCCGCGCTTTTCGGTCTCGCCAATCACCTTCATCGGCGACACTTCGACGCCGTTCACGGTCTCGGTGATGCGGTTTTGCACGAAGCCCTTGCTGAACTCCATCACATGCACTTTGCCGTCACGGCGGATTGTCAGGCGCAGCATTTTGGACAGCGCATTGACGCAACTCACGCCCACGCCGTGCAGGCCGCCCGAGACCTTGTAGCTGTTTTGGTTGAATTTGCCGCCTGCATGTAATTCGGTCAGGGCGATTTCAGCCGCCGAGCGCCTGGGCTCGTGTTTGTCGTCCATCTTCACGCCTGTGGGAATGCCACGCCCGTTGTCCACCACGGACACCGAGTTGTCGGTGTGGATAGTGACCAGAATGTCGTCGCAATGGCCGGCCAGTGACTCGTCAATCGAGTTGTCCACCACCTCGAAAACCAGGTGATGCAGCCCGGTGCCGTCCGAGGTGTCACCGATGTACATGCCCGGGCGCTTGCGCACCGCTTCCAGACCTTCCAGAATCTGGATCGAGCCTTCGCCGTAGGCCTCGGACGCGCCTTCCTGGTGTGCGTCAATGGTGGGCTGGTAGTTGGAGCTGTCAGACGTTCCCTCACCCGTGTGAACGTTGGGCTCACCGCTGGCGGGGGTAGGAACTGGCTTGTTGTCTTCGGTCATGGAAAGCTTTGGGTAAGTTTGGGGCGGTGCGTGCGGGACGGGGGCAGGCGCTAGATGCGCATGGGCATCACCACGTACTTGAATTGGGTGTTGTCGGGAATGGTGAGCAGCGCCGAGCTGTTGCCGTCAGAGAGCTCAATCTTGACCATGTCCTGGCTCATGTTGGCCAGCGCGTCAATCAGGTAGGTCACGTTGAAGCCAATCTCGATGCTGTCACCGCCGTAATCGATGTCAAGCTCGTCAACGGCTTCTTCCTGTTCGGCGTTGTTGGCGGCCACGCGCAGCGTGCCGGGATCAATGTTCAGACGCACGCCCTTGAATTTGTCGCTGGTCAGAATGGCCGTGCGTTGCAGGGTGGAAAGCAGTGCGGCGCGACCCAGGATGATGCTGTTCGTGTGGTTGCGCGGAATCACGCGGTTGTAGTCGGGGAACTTGCCCTCGACCAGTTTTGACACAAACTCCATGCCGTCAAAACTGAACTTGGCCTGGTTGTTGGCAAACTGCATCTCAATGGCGCCTTCGGCGTCTGACAGCAGGCGCTGCAGTTCCAGCACCGTTTTGCGTGGCAAGATTACTTCTTGCTTGGGCACTTCGACATCCAGCGTGGCCGAGGCAAAGGCCAGGCGGTGACCGTCGGTGGACACCAGACTGAGTTGCGGCCCTTCGGCCACAAACAAAATGCCATTGAGGTAGTAGCGAATGTCGTGCACCGCCATGGCAAATGACACCTGGCTAAGCAAAGCCTTGAGCGTTTTCTGCGGCACGCTAAAGACCGGACCAAAGTTGGCGGACTCTTGCACCAGTGGAAAATCTTCAGCTGGCATGGTTTGCAGCGTGAACTTGCTCTTGCCACCTTTGAGAATCAATTTGGCGGCACTCGATTCCAGCGACACGATTTGATCGGAAGGCATGGTCCGCAGGATGTCAATGAGCTTGCGGGCTCCCACGGTGGTGGTGAAATCTTCCGCATCGCCACCGAGTTCGGCGGTGGTGCGAATCTGGATTTCCAGGTCGCTGGTGGTGAGTTGCAGCGAGGTGCCGGTCTTGCGAATCAGCACATTGGCCAGAATCGGCAAGGTGTGGCGGCGCTCGACAATGCCCGAGACGGCCTGCAGCACGGACAGCACCTGGTCCTGGGGGGCTTTAAGAACAATCATGTCATCCTTTTATGGTCATTTATCATCAATGTGGTGCCGCTGGTGGCCAAGTGTTGCCGGGGCACAGTCGGCTATTTTCCCACTCATTTGTGTCAGCCCTTGAGGGTTTGCTCAAGCACATGCAACTG
>JBBQSS010000042.1:0-16772 GCA_038213665.1 Burkholderiales bacterium
TGAGAGCGGCACCGGCAAGGAGGTCATCGCGCGGGCCATTCACAACCTGTCACCGCGCAAGCGCGAAGCCTTTGTGCGGGTCAATTGCGCCGCGCTCACCGAGTCACTGCTTGAGAGCGAACTGTTTGGCCACGAAAAAGGTGCCTTCACCGGTGCCCAGGGCCAGCGCAAGGGGCGCTTTGAAATGTCGCACGGCGGCACGCTGTTTCTGGACGAAATTGGCGACATTTCGGCCTCGTTCCAGGCCAAGCTGCTGCGTGTGTTGCAAGAGCGCGAGTTTGAGCGCGTGGGCGGCTCCACCGTGGTCAAGGTTGACGTGCGGCTGATTCTGGCCACCAACCGCAACCTGGAGCGCATGGTGCAGGCCGGCGAGTTCCGTGCGGACTTGTACTACCGCATCAACGTGGTCAGCATCCAGTTGCCGCCCTTGCGTGAGCGCCGCGAAGACATTCCCGCCATGGCCCAGCATTTCCTGGACCGTTTCAACCACGAGAACGCGCGTGCCACCCAGTTCAGCCCCACGGCCATGCGGGTTCTGGCTAGCTGTTATTGGCCCGGTAATGTGCGCGAGCTGGAGAACTGCGTGGAGCGCACCGCCACCATGGCGCACGACGATGTCATCACCGACCTGGCCTTTCCGTGCAAAGAAAATCGCTGCCTGACCCAGGTGCTGCACCACATCGAGCGCGAAGACGCAGTGCGCCCGAGTCGACTGTCTGACATTCCCATCACCGAAGTGCCCATGGCAGCGCCTGCAGCGCCTGCCCCCGCGCCCGTTGTGGCGGCTGCTGCTGGCCATGGGGATGCCGATGCTGCTGATCCAACTGATGGCGCTGCCGATGACGCAGACCTGGTGTTGCCAACGGATGACAAGCCCGAAGGCGAACGTGAGCGCCTGATCTGGGCCATGGAGCGCTGCGGCTGGGTGCAGGCCAAAGCCGCCCGGCTGCTCAGGATTTCACCCCGCCAAATGGGCTACGCGCTGCAAAAAAACGGGATCGAAGTCAGGAAGTTTTGAGGCAGGGCGGATGCCATCCATGACCTGTTGACACGGTGGGTCGCGCCCAACGCCCAATGCGCCGCCGAAGCGCAGCAAGGCCGCATTCACTGATGACCCCCGGCCTTTCAAAACCCGGCGCTGCGCCAGCAGCCAGCAGTTGGTGTAAATTGTTATAATATTGTTATTATTTCATGGGGGTGATCATGCTGACAGCCGTGCGTCAAATCGGGAATTCCAAAGGGGTATTGATCCCCGCAGCTTTTCTTGCGAGCTGCCAGATCGAAGAGCAAGTGGACATGCAGTTGCAAGACGGCCAGATTGTGATCAAGCCCGTTAAAAACAAGTTTCGCAACGGTTGGTATGACAACGCTGCAGCAGCGTCAACAACCATTTTGGCTCAAGAACTGGCACAGGCCAGTGACTGGAATGCTGCAAGCCTTACAGATGACACCGAGTGGGTATGGTGACACGCACCGTTGTGCGCGGTGACGTGTACTGGGTCAATCTGGACCCCACCATGGGCAGTGAAATACAGAAGACGCGTCCGGCGCTTGTGGTGTCTCCTGATGATATGAATGACGCCTTACCGCGCATCATCATCGCCCCCATCACCAGCGCCGGTCAAGCCATGGGGTGTCGCCCTGAAGTGGTTTTCCAGAACAAAAATGCGCGCATTTTGCTTGACCAAATCCGCTGCGTCGACAAGTTGAGACTGGGCAAGAAAATGGGCCATATTGATGCCAAGGCATGGCACCCTGTGTTGATGGAAATGCTGGCCTGAGATTGCGGGTGCCGCCGTTGACTGACAGCCATGGCATGCGGTGCTTGCACGGTGCCTCTGATGTGGCCTTTGTCGCATCACTGACATTTCGACCCAAAATCAGGGGCGCTTGAACCCGTCGCCTGTGACACACCCGACAAAACGGGGCAAAAAAGACCGATTTTCAGGTGGCACGGATTTAGCTAACTAACCCTTATGCGGCCACGGTCGGACGCGAAAAGGGTTTCCATGCAGACAAGTGCAAACACCGCATCGATGCCAGCCACGACGTATGTCAGCATCGGTCAGATCAAGTCATTGGGCACCAAGCTCGACCTGCCTGAAACAGGAGGCGGCTGCGGCACCGAGGGCGGCGAGGACAAGGCCAGTTGTGGCTCGTCCGACGGCCCTGAAGACATGCCACAGCATATTTGGGACAAGGTCAAAGACCACCCCTGTTACTCTGAAGAAGCGCACCACCACTTTGCCCGCATGCATGTGGCCGTGGCACCGGCTTGCAACATTCAGTGCAACTACTGCAACCGCAAATACGACTGCTCCAACGAGTCGCGCCCCGGCGTGGTGTCGCAAAAGCTCACCCCCGAGCAGGCGGTGCGCAAGGTAGTGGCCGTGGCCAGCGAAATCCCGCAAATGACAGTGCTGGGCATTGCCGGGCCGGGCGACGCACTGGCCAATCCGAAGAAAACTTTTGATACCTTCCGTATGCTGCAAGCGCAGGCGCCGGACCTGAAGCTGTGTATTTCCACCAACGGACTGGCGTTGCCAGATTTGGTGGACGAGATCTGCAAGTACAACGTTGATCACGTCACCATCACCATCAACATGGTCGATCCAAAGGTGGGCGAGAAGATTTACCCCTGGATTTTCTGGAACCACAAACGCGTCACCGGTTATGAAGCCGCCAGGATTTTGCACGAGCGCCAGATGCTGGGGCTGGAAATGCTCACCGCCCGTGGTGTGCTGACCAAGATCAATTCGGTGCTGATTCCCGGCATCAACGACGAGCACCTGATTGAGGTCAACCGCGAAGTCAAAAAACGCGGTGCCTTCCTGCACAACATCATGCCGCTGATTTCTGAAGCAGAACACGGCACGGTGTTTGGCCTGACCGGCCAGCGTGGCCCAACGGCGTCTGAACTCAAGGCGGTGCAAGACGCCTGCATGGGCGGCGCCAACCTGATGCGCCACTGCCGTCAGTGCCGTGCCGACGCGGTCGGCCTGCTCGGTGAAGACCGCTCGGAAGAATTCACACTCGACAAGCTCGAACAAATGGACGTGGTGTACGACCTCGACAAGCGCCGCAGTTACCAAGAGAAAGTTGCCGTGGAGCGTCACGCCCAGCAAGCCGCCAAGCAGCAGGCACTGGCTGTGGCCAGCAGCATCCAGGTGGCGGATGACCTCACGGTGCTGGTGGCCGTGGCCACCAAAGGCGGCGGCCGTGTCAACGAACATTTTGGCCATGTCACCGAGTTTCAGGTGTTTGAAGTGTCGGCCACCAAGGCCTTGTTTGTTGGCCACCGCCGGGTCGACCAGTATTGCCAGGGCGGCGAAGGTGACGACGAGCAATTGCCATCGGTGGTGCGCGCCATCAACGACTGCCATGCGGTGCTGGTGGCCAAGATTGGCGCTTGCCCGAAGGACGAACTCACCGCCGCTGGGGTGGAACCGGTCGACGCTTATGTGGGCGAGTTCATCGAGAAAGCCGCGTTGAGCTGGTTCAACGACTACCGCGAGCGCATTGCCAGCGGTGCTGTGGTGCACCAGGCCCGTGGCGATGCACAGATCCGCCAGGGCGCCTATACCCATCTTGCAGACAACATTGTGCTGGCTGCCTGAGTTATTCCCCCATTCCCTAACCTCACTGGAGAGTCACCATGACCCACAAAATCAACACCGAAACCTGCACCGCTTGCGATGCCTGCGAACCCGAGTGCCCGAACGTGGCCATCAGCGTCAAAAAGGGTGTCTACATCATCAACGCCACCAAGTGCAACGACTGCGAAGGTCACTTTGATGATCCCCAGTGCGTCGCGGTCTGCCCGGTTGATGGCTGCATCACCGAAGTCTGATTCCTCATCACTGAAAGCGCCCAACACCATGCTGCCTCACATCACACTCACGCCCGCTGCGGCGAAGTTCATTAACCGCATCGTGCGTTTCTCCGGATTGGGCGCAGGCGCCGGCTTGCGCCTGGCCGTGACACCGGGTGGCTGCTCGGGGTACTCGTCCGAATTCAGCGCCGAGGCGGCTCCCGCTGCAGGCGAGCAGCTGGTGGAAGCCGGTGGTGTGCGCCTGTTTCTGGGGGCCGAGAGTCGCCTGATGCTCAATGGCATCACGGTTGACTTTGTTGAGACCGCCACCTCATCGGGTCTGAGCTTCATTGATCCCAACAAGGAGGCCTGCGCCTGCAGCAGTGCCGAGACCGCGCCCAAGGTTGGCGTGACCAAGATTGAGATCACATCCATCAGCCGCGGCCGCCCGGCACCTGTGGTGGCCCACTAAAACAGCCCATCAAGCCATGAGCGTGAACAACCTGCACTTTGACGATGACCTGGCGGCCTTTGCCGACGGTGCCATTGGCGGCGGCTTGAGCCCGCAGGTCAACGCGTTGATCACTCAGGCCGGGCTGTTGCGCCATCTGCCGCTTGAGGCCCTGCCTTTGCTGGAGCAAGCCCGGGCCGCTGCGCCGCGCCACCCGGCCCCCTTGATTGCGTTGTACCGCTTTTACTTTTATGGCCACCAGTTGGCGCAGGCCCGGGCCGTGGGTGAAGACGCGCTGGCCGTCGCACGCACCGCCCTGGGCCCCAATTTTGGCGATGTGCCTCCGGGCGATGACGCGACGCGCGGCGATGCCGCTGTGCGCTTTTATTTGTTCACACTGAAAGGCCTGGCCTATCTGAACATGCGGCTGCAAGCGATGGATGAGGCACAGCTGATGCTTAAGGAATTGCGCCGCCTTGACCCGCAGGATCATGTCGGTGGCGCCTTGCTGTTTCACGTGTTGACGCGGTATGAAAAGGGCGACACCGCCGACGCACCCACGGCTTACCCGGTGCGCGGCTGGCGCGCCACAGGCCCATGAACACCGTCGCCGCCCCTGCGATTCGTGCCACTGGCCGCAGTGCTGGCGTGCGCGCGCCCCAGGACGACATGACGCCGCAGCACTGGCACGGCGACCCGATCCGTTGTGCTGACTGTGACTACGCTGGTCTTCTCTCCTTGGACGAAGGCCTGGGCTGTGAACCAGGCCAGGCCTGCATGCAGGATGTGTACGCCCGATGGATTGACCGTTTCTTTCGCTGGCATCCACAGCTCAGTGATGAGCAGCTTGGCCACCCCTACTTTGAAGCGCGCGCCATTGCCGCACGGCGTGCCAGCGTGTGCCACCTGACCGCCCTGACCAACAACCCCGATGAGACCGTGCGCCTGCGCGTGTCCCAGCGTGCCGACACCCCCACTTTGGAGTAGCCCATGGCTGACATCAACCGCGACGATGCCGAGATCGAACTGGCCTACCCACCCCGCTTCAGTTATGGCGAACGGGTGATTGCGCGCTCGGTGGTGCGCAATGACGGCACCTACAACGGGCGCGACATTGGCGAGGTGCTGGTCCACAAGGGTGAGGTCGGTTATGTGATCAACATCAACACCTTCTTGCAGCAGTTCTACATCTACGCGGTCGATTTTGTCGAATCCGGCCACCGCGTCGGCATGCGCGCCAAAGAGCTTTGCACGCTGGACAACTTGCCCGATGAAGTGCTGGCGCAACTAGGGGTCAAGGCCGAGGCGCTGCCCACGCTTGGTTCTGCCAAACCCATCCACGACTCAACCAACCTGGGAACGCCATGAACACCCACGCCCCGTCTGGCATTGAACCGCGCGAACCCGCCTACGCCTGGGGCCAGCGCGTCATTGCGCTGGATGATTTGGTCAACGACGGCAGCTACCCCGATCGACCGCAGGATGCGCTGCTGGCGGCACGCGGCTCGGTCGGTGAAGTAGTCAACATTGGCCATGCCCCTGATCTGAACGAGCCGGTGTACCTGGTGCAGTTTGACGGCTGCGTGGTCGGCTGTCTTGAAATTGAACTGGTGCCTGCACCGCGTGGGTTGCTGCCTGAGAGCGGGGCGTTGGAGTGAACATGACGGCTGCTGTGTGTGCCCCGGCCAGTGGACAGGTTCATGACCTGTTGCAGCACCGGCTGGAGCGCGCCCTGTGTGAGCGCGTGCGCTACCGCTATGTGCAGCCGCGCGTGCTGGTGGAAGGGAACAGCTACCGCATTCAAAGCCCGTGCTGCTCCCGCAAGATCGACCCTGCCGGGGGCTTGATTGACATTGCCTTACTGGTTCGCCATGAAGGAAATCGCTGGTGTTTGTGTTCGCGTGACCACGCCAGCCACAGCTGGGTCGCACGGTTTCAGAGCGAGTCTCTCGACACCGTGCTGGACCTGCTGTGTGTGGACAGCGAACGCCAGTTCTGGGCCTGACGCACGCACGGCCACCGCATGATTTACCTCGACCACAACGCCACCACAGCACCCGCACCCGCGGTGATTGCCGCCATGCTGCCGGTGCTCTCCAGCCAGTGGGCCAACACGTCGTCACAACATGGGCCGGGGCAGGAGGCCAAACGCGTCTTGAGCACGGCACGCGCCACCGTGGCGCGGGTGCTGGGCTGCAAACCGGTAGAGGTGATCTTCACCAGCGGCGCCACCGAGGCCAACCACCTGGCGGTGCGCGGCTTGCTGGCGCCCTGTGCCCCAGAGCGCAGGCGTGTGCTGTTCAGCCGTGTCGAGCATGCGGGCCACCTGCGGCTGGCGCGAGCCCTGGCGGATGCCGGTGTGCAGGTGGACCTGCTGCCGGTACGGCCCAATGGCACGCTTGATCTGGCGGCCGCGGCACGCCTGATCGGGCCGGACGTGGCGCTGGTCTCGCTGATGGCCGCCAATAACGAAACCGGGGTGTTGATGCCGGTGGCGGACATCGCCGCGTTGGCCCATGCCGCCGGCGCGTTGCTGCACGTGGACGCCACCCAACTCATCGGAAAATTGCCTTTTGATTTTGCCAGCAGTGGCCTGGATGCGGTGTCCTTGTCGGCCCACAAGTTTCATGGCCCCAAAGGCGTTGGCGCTTTGCTGCTGCGCCAGGGCGTGCCTTTTGAGCCGCAAACGCTGGGCAGCCAGGAGCGTGGTCGGCGCGGCGGTACCGAAAACCTGCCCGGCATTGTTGGCATGGCGGCTGCGCTCGACGTGTTGGGCGATGTCAGCCTGGAGGCCGAGCGCATCAGCGCCCTGCGCGATGCGCTGGAACGTGGCCTCACCCGCGCGCTGCCCGACACCCACATCTGGTGCCAGCACGTGCCGCGCCTGCCGGGCACCAGCTATGTGCGCTTTGCTCAGCTGTCGGTGGATGTGGTGTTGCAACGCCTGGACCGCCTGGGCGTGGCGGCCTCCAGCGGTGCCGCGTGTTCATCCGGTGGTAGCCAGCCCTCGCATGTGCTCACGGCCATGGGTGTCCCCGCCGAAGACGCCTTGGCCGCCGTGCGTTTTTCCCTCGGCGCAAGCAGCACGCTGGCAGAGGTCACCCACGTGTTGAACACGCTGCCAGCGCTGCTGGCGCCCCTGCTTGACGCATTGATCACCGCGCCTTAACGCAAACCCTTGAACCCCCATTGATACCCACCAGGAGCCAACGATGAAACTCATGATTCGCAGAGACAGCAAAGGTGTGCTGACCGGCTACGTGCCCAAGAAAGACCTGGAGGAACCCATCATCGCCATGGCCAACCCGGACATGTGGGGCGGCCTGGTCACGCTGGCCAATGGCTGGCAGTTTGATTTGCCCGCGATGCCGCTTGACACACCGCTGCCGATCACGGTCGAGGCGCGACGCATGGCCTTGGTGGAAGACGCACAGGATTGACCATGGCCATCACCCCTGAATATCTACGCGATGCCGGTGACGTGGTCACTGCGGCCAACTCGGTGCGTGATGCGGCAGCGGTGTTGCGCACGCAAGACCCGGCCATGCGGGTGCTGGTGGTGGACGCCATCGACATGCGCGACGAAACCCCGGTGCTCAACCTGGGCTCACGCAGCGTTTATCTGGGCGCCTCCGACGGGCATTGCTGGCGCATCACCGGGCAGCCCGCCGAGGCCACGGCCTTGATCCTGACCGAGGGCTAAAGATGGCCCCCACGCTTGTCACTATGTGTACTGCGCTGCCCCCCGAGGGGGCCGTGCTTGCTTGGGGCGGCCCGGCGCGGCGCACCCATTCGAGGAATGAACTATGGAAGTAGATGCCATTTCCCTGTTTGAGCCCGAATGCGGTGCGCGCGAGATTGAGCTCGTCAGCGCTGTGCTGCAGTCGTCGCAGTGGGGCGACGGGCCCATGGTTGAATCTTTTGAGCGTGCCTTTGCCGGCTGGGTCGGGCGCAAACATGCGGTGGCGGTCGGCAGTGGCACGCTGGGCACCTGGATTGCGCTGCGGGCGATGGGCATTGGGCCTGGTGATGAGGTGATTTGCACCTCACACACCTGGCACCAGGTGGCCCAAGCCATCACGCTCGCTGGCGCCACGCCGGTGTTTGCCGATATCAACTACTGGACCGGCAGCCTCAGCCCCGAGAAAGCCGCCCTCAAGATCACGCCGCGCACACGTGCCATGCTGGCGGGCAACACCAACGGCCACCCGGCGGCCTGGGGCCCCTTGCGCGCGCTGGCACACCAACACGGGCTTAAGCTGATCGAAGACAGCACCGAAGGGTTTGCGTCTCGCTACCAGGGCCAGACCGTGGGCAGCTTTGGCGACGTGTCGGTGTTTGATTTCTCTGCCCCCTCGGCCTTGTGCACTGGCGAGGGCGGCATGCTGGTCACCGATGACGACGCCCTGGTGCATGAGCTGCGCTACCTGCGCCAACGCCGGGTGGCAGACCGGGCCTCGGTGTCGGTCGGCTCGCGTGTTCCCTTGCAGGCGGGCATGAGTGAACTCACCGCCGCGCTGGGCCTGGCACAACTGGTCGGCCTGGATGATCGGCTGGCGGCGCGCAAACAGGTGGTTTCCTGGTACCACGAGCACATGCAGAGTTTTGAAGGCGTCAAACCACCCTACATCGGCACCGACGTGGACGAGGTGCACTGGATGCTTTATGTCGTGCATCTGGGCAAACGCTTCTCGGGCAGTGCGCGTGCGCAAATGATTGACGACCTGCACGCTTGCGGCATCGAGACCGTGGCCTACAGCCACCCGCTGCACCAGCAGTTTTATTACATGAACGCTGGTGAAACCGTGGGTCAACGCCGGGGGGTGTTGATCGACACCGACCGCATTGGCGACCGCGCCCTGGCGTTGCCGCTGCACACGCAATTGGACGAGGAACAAGTCCAGTACATCGTCAAAACACTCAAGGACACCGCGACCAATGTGGGTGCCGGCGCTGCCATTTACTAAGGAACACCATGAACTCCCAAGACCTGATCCAGACCATCGCCCGCAGCTTGTCCTCGGGTGCGGTCATTCCGTACCTGGGCCCCGACATGCTGTCTTTGTGCAGCGACCTCAAGGTGCCGGGCACGCCGCTGGCGCTGGCCGAGAACATGACCGCCAAGGTCAGTGTGCCGCACAAAATCCGCAAACGGCTCACGCAAGCGGCGCAGTTCATCGAGAACTTCAAGCACCGCAAGTCGGTGGTGCACCTGATGAACGAAGCCTTTGCCAGCACGCCGGCACCTTCGCCCTTGCACCTGGCATTGGCCGCAAGCGGTGCCGGTTTGTGGGTGGACACCTGGTATGACGACACCTTTGCCGCTGGCCTGGCGCAAACCCCTGGGCCATGGCTGCAGGTGCAGGGCTTGTCGCAGTCTGAACATTTTGGTCAGTGGACCGGCGCTTATGCGGCTGACGGCACGCCGCTGGCGGAACTGTCCGCCGACCCGGGCCGCCTGCTCTACAAACCCATGGGCAGCCACGGTCCAGTGAGCAACTACCTGGTGTCTGACAGCGACTATGTCGAAGTGTTGACCGAAATTGACATCCAGACCCCAATCCCAGCCGCCGTGCAGGCCTGGCGCACCGGCCGCCACTTTCTGTTTCTTGGCTGCCGCTTTGACGACCAGCTGACCCGCTGTTTTGCCCGCCAGATCATGAAGCGCGCCAGCGACCAACATTGGGCGGTGCTGCCCAACGAGCCGACCCGCATGGAAGCACGTTTTCTGGCCGAACAAAACATCACCCGCATTGACATGACCCTGGCGCAGTTTTCTTCCGCGTTGATCGATGCCATGCAGCCCGCGCTGACGGCCTAACTTTCACGGACTCATGCCACCCACGGGACATGAAAGTTATTTCACGTTAAACCACTTTTTTCTTTTTTTTCAACCCCAACGGCCTTGCGCCACATGACACCATGACCACACTCACCGTCCTCCCCTCCGGCAACGCCTATGAAGTGGCCGCTGGCACCAGCATTCTCAAAGCCTTGCAAGCCGCAGGCGAGCCCGTCATCAGCAAATGCGGTGGTGAAGCCAAATGCGAAAGCTGCCATGTGATCGTGTCGGTAGGGCGCAAGAGCCTGTCCAAAATCCAGCGCGTCGAGAACGAAAAACTCGACGGCATCGTCGGTGTCAGCTCCGGCTCTCGTCTGGCCTGCCAGGCCATCCTGGGTGAAGAGCCTGTCACCGTTGAAGTGGTGAAGTAGGCGCATTGGCCCCACCCTGCCCCTGACCCTGTGAGCTACCAAGCCATGGCCAAGCCCGTGCAGATGCCCGTGGCGCGGAGCGTCGATGTGGCGATCGTCGGTGCCGGCCTGTGCGGCCTGGCGCTGGCGCGGGTGCTGGTGGCGCGCGGCCTGACGGTGCAGGTGATCGAGGCACGCGAGCGCCTGGGCGGGCGTGTCTTCACCCGCCAATGTGAAGTCAGCGGTGCCGCAGTTGACCTTGGGGCCAGTTGGTTTTGGCCCGAAACCGAACCGCGTATCACCGCGCTGCTGTCTGAACTCGGGCTTGCCAGTTATACCCAGCATGACCCGGGGAATGTGCTGTGGCTCACCGACCCCAACCGCGAACCCGCGCGCCGCATGGCGCCCGGCGGCGTGCGTGTCGGTGCCCGCTGTGTCAAAGGGGGCGCGGCCCGATTGGTCGACGCACTGGCGGCCAGCTTGCCGCCAGGCTGCGTGCGCATGGGCGTGGCCTTGCGCGCCTTGCGTGACAAGGGCGCCTTCATCGAACTGCTGCCAAATGTCGGGCCCGGCTGGCGGGCGCAACAGGTGGTGTTGGCGTTGCCACCGCGCCTGGTTCATGAAACTATCCAATTTGAGCCACCGCTACCCGCCGCTGTGTGGGAGGTGTTGGCATTCACCCCGACCTGGATGGCCGCACAAGCCAAGTCGGTGAGCACCTTTGCGCAGCCGTTTTGGCGGGCCGCAGCGCAGTCCGGCAATGCCTTTGTGCGCCACCCGCAGGCGGTGCTGAGCGAGGTGTTTGACTGTAGCGAAGTTGACGCCGCTGAGCCTGCAGGTTGCACCGCCGGTGCCCTGGGTGGCTTTTTGGCCCTGAACGCGGCCCAGCGCGCGAACTTCAAACGTGGCTTGCCGCTGCTGATCAACAGCCAATTGGCCCAGCTCTTTGGCCCTTTGGCGCAGGACGGACACCTGACCCTGCAAGACTGGGCCACCGAGCCGTGGACCTGTGCTGCCACTGACCGCGCCAGTGTGCCTGAGCCACCCCAGAACAACCCCGTGTTGCGCCAGCCGTTGTGGGCGGGTCGGGTGTTTCTGGGCGGCAGCGAAACAGCGGCACACGGTGCTGGCCACATGGAGGGCGCACTCGAAGCTGCCGACCGCTTGGCCCACGCCTTGCGCCGCCCCAATGCCAGGGTGCACCCGCCTGCGGCACCGCTGCCCATGCAAACCCAGGCGCCACACGACGGTGGGTGCGACACCCGCAGCACGGCCATGGGCAACTTTGCCGCCAGCGTGCTGGCCTTGCGCGGGATGACGCCGCAGCGGTATCTCCTGCACTTGACCCGGCTGCTGTCAAGCCAGCAGTCCGAGTGGCTCACGCAGCGCGCTTTGCTGGCGGTGGCGGATCAGGTTTACAGCGAAACCCTGGCGCGCCTGGACCCCTTGTTGCCTGCGCTGGATGCCGCAAGCGCTGCGGTTGTGAACGGCCGCCATGCGCTCACAGCGCCGCTGCTGGCCGCGTTCGATGGTTGGAACAAAGGCCTGCTGGACGCGGCTCTGAGCTACAACGCCACGTCGTGCGCCATGTCAAATTTCCCGCGCGAGCACCCACCCGATGGCGACGCGCTGCGTGCCATCACCCTTGACCTGGCTGCCGCCTGGCGCGAATTTGCCTTGGAACTCAATGCGCGGCTGGTGTTGGCAGCGGGTGCCGCAGAAGGTGACGCGTCATGACATCCATCATCACCCGTGCGCTGCTGGGTTTGATTGAGCAGGCGGGCATGGCGGTGGCGACCTTGACCGAAGGGTTGGCGCCAGACGAACTGTGGCGCTCACGCCTGACGCGTGCCGAGGTGCTGCGCCAGTTGAAAACCTTGGCCGACAGTGTGGGTCAGCTGGATGCCACGGCACGGGCCGCGATGCCCGAACTGTTCCGCATGATGGCGTAAAAAATTATCAAAATAGATAGCTGCTTACGCTTTATAAGAAAGGGCTAGAAGCCTATTTTGCTTAAAAAAATTGGCTAGAAAACGCAGTATGACCGTCAAACCCTGGCCACGCCATTGAACCCACTGACCGACCACCATGAACCCACGTGTACCTCTTGCGCATCCTGCCCCCGCTGAGGCCCTTCAAAGCGACACCCCGGAACCCCTGAGCGCCGAGGAATTTGCCGCGCTGGCGTCCATCTTGAACTACTTGCGCGCCCGCCATGACGCGATTCCCCACTGGGAGTTTTGCGAAGGTTTCATGGCCGCGCTGATTTGCTGCCGCCGTCCCATTGCGCCCGAAGACTACCTGCCGGTATTGCTGGCCGTGCCGTTTGCCAACGCCGTCCAGCAACGTCATTTCATGAGCTTGTGGACGCGCCGCTGGCAGCAGGTGATGCAGGCGCTCGACAACAAAATCACCGACCTGGCCGATGCCGCCGCCTACCAGCCCGAGCTGGTGGACGCACGCGCCGACTTTGCCGCCCTGCCCGAGGCTGAACACGCCCAACGCCAGGCAAAAAAACCACCCGCCTTCGGCCAGTTGTGGGCCCAGGGCTTCATGGCCGTGGTCGCGGCCTGGCCTGCCGACTGGGCCGTGTCACGCAACAAGGAAGCCATCAAGTGGCGCGCCACGGCGCTGGATTTTGTCGCAGCCCTCACCCAGGACGACACCGACGCACCGACCCTGCGTGCATTCGAAGATGCGGACGGCCCACCGACCGTCAGCGTCAAACGCATGAAAGCCTTTGGCGATGCGCTTTGGTCGGTTTACAACATGCGTGAGATGTGGCGTACCTTGGGGCCGCGGATCAAGACCGTGGTCAAAGCCGCGACGCCGGGGCGCAATGACCCGTGTGCCTGTGGCAGTGGCAAGAAGTTCAAGAAGTGCTGCGGTGGTGAACTTACCGTACCGACCAACTGCAGCCGGACACCTTACCCAGTTTGAGCGGCCGCTGTATGCACTACACCAGCCACAGGTTTTCTGGACATTGATTGATCAACAAGTAAGTTGCCACCTTTGAGCCAAAAAAAACGACCGTTAAATGGGCACGGCAGCAGCTCGCTACGCAAGCATATACGTACGGCCTTGCCAACTTGTCAGAACGTAGCCGTACATTTTCCGGTGCTGCAAAACCGCTTAACTACGGCGAAGACGGGTTGTCAGTGCCGAAGGTGTCTCGCCAAAACGGGCGGCAAACAACGCAGAAAACGTGCTGTGCTTGGCAAAGCCAAGACACTGGGCAACCGATCTAATGGTCAATTTTTCCTCCGACTGCGTGAGGATGTCTCTTGCCCGGTCAAGGCGCGCATCACGTACCCAATGCATGGGCGTGCACTGATAGCGCTGCAAGAAAGCGTATTGCAAAGCCCGCGCGCTCAGGCCACTGACCCGCTCCATGTCACTGAGCGTGATGCGGCGAGTCAAGTTCTCCAGAATGTAATCACAGAGGTGATCCAGTTTGTACTTTGACGATACACGCACCGCATTGTCTGTAGGTGCAAAGCGCTCATGTTTGAATCTTTCAGGCAGCAGCAGCATGACGATGTTCCGATAGAGGATGTCATCCATCCCCATCTGTTCCAGCGCAAGTGGCTGCTCGCAATAGACATCAATGTGACTGCACCACTGCCGAAAAATGGTCTCGAAATCGATTCCCGTCTGATAGAGTGGAATGACGCGTTCCTGCTGCAAGCCCAAATCGACGCCCTGTTCGTCAGGCAAGCCGAACATTCCTCGCGCCGCGTGAGCAAGCCGGTCTGGGCATAGGCCCAGCATCAAGCAAGACCGCGTGGTACTTACATCGACACGGGCCGTGGCAGGCAGAAACATGGCACCCAGACTCACACCCCAATGGTGCTTATGGCGTCCAACCGTAGAGAAACATTCCCCCGCGAACGCAATCTTCAGGGTGATGTCATCCGTATCGCCAACGTCCACATGAACCGGTGTATTTACGCACGACAGCAACCGCATGCCATTGATCAACAGGGTGCTGGCCTTGCTTTCGAACTGCTTGCTCTCACCAATAGGCTCGCAAGCATTGAGTGAGCTGATTACCCTCGCCATTTGATCGCCGTAGGCCTTGCTGTCCTTGCTGGTGAAGGCAATTTGCTCGCCAAATGGCAAGGCCGGTAACTGAGTGGCAACACGGTTCAACATGATGTTTCTACGCTCAAAACGCTTTCGCATTACACATATTGGACAACTCAGCTCCAACGTTGCCTAGAACACCCAACCCATCTGCACCAGCAGCTTGTTCTTTGGAAAGGGTTCGCTGACGGGCTCGGTCGTGTTCAGGCGATGCGCTAAGTGCACACGCACCAGGGCACCCTTGTAATTGGCGGTCCAGCCAATGCCCACATCACTGATGCTGCGCATCTGGTCCGTCGGGGCAATCGCCTTGGCCGCCTCTGCCTGGCCCCAGTTGGTGAACACCAGCCAGTTGCTTTGCAGCTGACCCCAGGCGGGCAAGGGGCGCGACAACTCCAAATGCACCAGCGCCGCATTGCTGCCAATGAGTTCACCCGAGGGGTCGCCCATCACGCCATTGGAGCCCGAGACCGACATGCGTTCGCTGCCATCGAGATTCTTGCTGTTGAGTGCTTGTTGAAGCTTCAAAGACGTGGTCAGGGTAAACGCGTTGGGCAGCAGGCTGATGCGGCTGAGGCTGGCTGTGACTTTGCCAAAGCTGCCTGCGGTGTTGGCACCCGCTGCGTCGGTGGTGGCTGCAACGGCGTCGTTGATCTCCAGATGGCCTGCAGTCAGCGTCAGGCTGGCTTGGGTCAGCCCATCGGCCCCCAGCAGGCTGCGTTCGTCGCGCAAGCTGATGCCCGCGGTGACTGTGCTCGATTTTTTGGGTATGGTGCTGCTTCCCGTCTTGTCTTCCAGCGCCTTGTACGACACGTTCAGGGATGCCTCTATCGTCTGGGCGCGAATACGGCGCACCGGGTAGGTCAAGGTGGCGTCCAGTGCATCGGCCGTGCCCTTGGCATCTAGGCTGCTGTAGCTGTCGCCCAGTTCATATTGGGTGCGTCCCAGGGCCAGCTCGCCACGCAGCCCGTTGGGGCGCAAGAGCGAAGAATAGACAAGGCGGCCATTGAGCAGGCCGCCGGTGTCTGTGCCCAAGCCGCTAATGGACAGTCGGTCACCCCGTGCCGTGGGCGAGTTGAAGTCGGCGTTGACGCTAGCGCGGTTCTTGCCTGTATAGACTGAGCCATAGTTGTCCAGCATCACATAGCCGTTGTTGCGCGCTGTGGCCTCGGTGTCCACCGCAAAGTCGGAGGTGCCGACCTTTTCGCCGGGCATCACATCGGCGCGGGTCACCTTGACACCGGGGGTGTCATTGATGATCAGCATGGCGCGTTCCAGCGTGTCAAGCGAAACAATGTCGTAACCCTTCACATCGTCGAGCATGGCCTGCACGATGTCATCGCGCACCAGGGACTGGTTTTTCAGATGAAAGCGCCCGTAGTTGCCTTCGACCACCCGAATCTTGATCGTCCCGCTGGTGGCTTCTTGCGCCGGAATATAGGCCCGGGCGACAAAGTAACCATTGGCGCGGTAGTGCTTGGTGATGCGCTGGGCCAGGGCTTCGAGTTCGGGCAGGCTCAAAGTCTTGCCTGCACCGTCGGCCACCAAGGCAGTCAGGGTGGCGGTGTCGATGACGCGGTTGCCCACGACTTCGATGGCTTTGACCTCGACCTTTGGGCCGTTGGGCAGCGCGGTCATCGGTGGCTCGATCATTGAGGTGCCGCCGACTTGCGGCAAGGCGGGGGCCGGAGCCACCGGCACCATGGGCGGTTGGGCTTGACGCAGGGCATCGCCAATATTGGGGGCGGTTTGCGCGAAGGTGACTGACGCGCTCAGGAGCAAAGAGACTGCGGTGGCGATACGGGTGAGTTGCATGGTGGACTTGAAGAAATGATTAGACGTTTGCATTGCGAAGACCATCAGTTATCTTGCACTACAAAGAGTTGTTGCTCCACACCATCGGGCAGCTTGACGCCGCCGTTGACGATGTCGGCCAGGGAGTTGCGGCTGACTGGCACGCGAACGTCCGGCGCAATGTCCGGTGCAGACGCACCAGCGGGTCGCAGCATGGTGCGGGCTTGTGCCAGGGTCACGGTCTGGGTCGGTTCGTTGGCCCTGGGGGAGGACACCAACGCAAGTCGTGCACCGTCGCCAAAACCGGAGGTGACTGAGACCGGTGCATTCACGACATTGCTGAATGAACTCGCAACCCCGCGACTGCTGCCAACGCTGCTGTTGTTACTAGCACCAGTGCCAGCAACAAACGCGTTGCTTACGGGCCGAGGTGGCACA
>JBBQSS010000043.1:0-16743 GCA_038213665.1 Burkholderiales bacterium
TGGCGGAGCAGGGGGGATTCGAACCCCCGGGGGATTTAACTCCCCGCACGCTTTCCAGGCGTGTGACTTAAACCACTCATCCACCGCTCCGCAAGCCCACGATTCTAACTGCGCAATGCTTTCATTTCGTTCGCCCCACCCCGCAACAAACCAAAAAAGCCGCCCGAAGGCGGCTTTGCACTGTCAGAGAAGCTGATCGCAGATCAGTTCAGCGCCGTTTTCTTGCCTGCCTTGTATACAGACAAGGTGATCGACGGGTTTTTCATCTCGCCATTGGGTTCAAATGCGATGGTGTTCGTCACGCCTTTGAAGTTGGTATCAGCCATTTTCGCAAGGTAAACCTTGGGGTCTGTCGAATTGGCGCGCTTCATGGCGTCGACCAAAACAAAGGTGGCGTCATACGTGTAAGGGCTGTAAACCTGGAACTGGCCAGGGTACTTGGCGTCATATCGCTTTTTCCATGCCTCGCCGCCAGGCATTTTTGCAAGTGATGCACCACCGTCCGCACATACGACGTTGTCCAGAATCTTGGCGCCATCAGCAAGCTTCGCCAATTCAGCGGTGCAAATGCCATCGCCACCAAAGTACTTGACGTTGCTCATGCCAAGTTGTTCCATCTGGCGCAACATCGGGCCAGCTTGGGGATCCATACCGCCAAAAAAGACCGCATCAGGCTTTTTAGCCTTGATGGCCGTCAAGATTGACATAAAGTCGGTGGCTTTGTCGGTCGTAAACTGGTCGTCCACAACTTTGATGCCCTTGGTCAGCGCGACTTTCTTGAACACTTCAGCAACACCTTGACCATAAGCAGTACGGTCGTCGATCATCGCAACTGTCTTCACTTTCAAAGCATCGGCTGCGTAAAAAGCCAAGCCAGCGCCCAAAGACAGGTCATTGGCAATGATTCGGAACGTTGTTTTGTAGCCTGGCTTGGTTAAGTTGGGGTTAGTTGCTGCGCCGGTCACCATAGGAATGCCGCAGTCGTGATAAATCTTGGAAGCTGGAATGGTGGTACCTGAATTCAGGTGCCCTACAACGCCCGCAACCTTGCTGTCGCACAATTTTTGTGCTACTGCCGTGCCCTGTTTTGGATCAGCCGCGTCATCTTCAGGCTGGAGTTCAAACTTGATCTTCTTGCCACCAATCACAATGTTCTGGGCGTTCAAATCTTCGATCGCCATCATCGCACCGTTGGTGTTGTCTTTGCCGTAGTGCGACTGTGCGCCTGACATTGGGGCAACGTGGCCAATCTTGACCACTTGGACATCTTGGGCAGACGCCAGACCAGCGACGACGGCAATGGCTGCCGCAACGGTAATTTTCAATTTCATTTGCATAGACAACTCCAGGTTAAAAAAATTGTGAATTGATTAATTCAGCAACCTAAACGATAACGCAATTTTTGCGCCATGCGCTTAGGGTAGACACCAACATGACACGCTAATGGCGCATGATTCCAGTTTATTTTTGTGATTTGCCAAGACTCTGCGCAGCCAGCGCGTCTACCACCGCCTGCCGAACAAACATATCCAGCTCATCTTGCAGCCTGACGCTCAAATCAGACCACTGCTTGGCGACCATTGTGCGTATCAGTCGGTCAAGCTCCTCTTGCAACCGGCGCTCAAAAATGGGTTGAACCTGACTTTGCACCAAATTGATCACCGCCTGCACATCAGGTTGCGGACTTGGCGCCAGTCGGCTCAAACTGGCTGGGTCCACCACCTCAGTCAAAGTGGGGACAAAACGTGGCGGTGGCCGGGGTACGTTGTTCATGAAACGGCCTTTTGCACGTCATGCCGAATCAGTCTGAAGCCTGCATCCGCATAGTATTTCCAGCGTCCACGCGCCTCTTTTCGATCCACCTCGTTCAGAGTCACCACCTCAATGAGCCTTCCAAACCGGTCAAAACCGTCTGGTATCGACGCACCCAAATTCACCAAAACATCAAAAAATTGTGCCTCTTGCACAGAAGGAACAAGGACCACGGGTGACTTGGCAAGCACCGCACCACCCGCCTCCGGTCCACAGTGCGGTATGAAATCAGTGGGCGACAACATCCACAGGGCGCCGTCAAGCTGATCAAGCACATCCACCGGCCCGGTGACCACCACTTTTGCGCCGCCGCCCACCGCTTTGCGCAGCAGACGGCACACGTAGCCCAGCCGGTCCGGCGCGTTGAAGTGAAACGCAATCTCAGTCAAGCGTTAGGCCCCCCCCGCGTCCTGATCCAGCAAATAATCCAGCAACAAACCAACCGGGCGCCCTGTGGCACCTTTGGCCACCCCACTCTTCCAGGCTGTGCCTGCAATGTCCAGGTGCGCCCAACGGTACTTGGCTGTGAATCGCTGCAAAAACTTGGCTGCGGTCACGGCACCTCCGGCGCGGCCAGCGACATTGGCCACATCGGCATAGCTGGTTTTCAGCCCTTCAGCATAGTCGTCGTCCAATGGCAGGCGCCAGCACAAGTCTTGCGACGACTCACCTGCTGCCAGCAACGCAGCAGCCATACGCTCATCATCTGAGAAAAACCCGCTACGCACAGCCCCCAGGGCAACCACACAGGCACCGGTCAGGGTGGCAATGTCAAACACCGCTTTAGGCTTGAAGCGCTCGGCGTAAGTCAGTGCGTCACACAGCACCAGACGCCCTTCGGCATCGGTATTGAGCACTTCGATGGTTTGCCCGCTCATGCTGGTCACCACATCGCCCGGCTTAACCGCGCGGCTACTTGGTAAATTTTCACAAGATGCAATCAAACCCACCACGTTGATGTCTGGTTGCAGTTCAGCCAGGGCACGAAACACCCCCAACACACTGGCCGCGCCACACATGTCGTATTTCATCTCATCCATTTCAGCCGACGGCTTGATGGAAATGCCACCGCTGTCAAAGGTAATGCCCTTGCCCACCAGCACCACCGGCGCATTTGCCTTGGGTGCACCGTGGTAGCGCAGCGCAATGAATCGCAGCGGTTCCGCCGATCCCTGGGCCACAGCCAAAAACGCTCCCATGCCCAGTTTTTCAACCTCTTTGTGGCCTAACACTTCCACCTTTATGCGCGAAAACTTGGTTAGCGCCTTGGCCACACCGGCCAGGTGCGTCGGTGTTGCGTAGTTGGCGGGCCGATTACTCCACTCTTTGGCTAGCTCAATGCCATTCACTGCCGCCACCGCCCGCGCAAAACAAGCGCTTAACGCTTGGTCGTCCGGCACAGCAACCGAGACCTGCTCAATGCTGCGTCCCTGCGGATCAGATTTGGTGGTGGTGTAGACATAACTCGCGTCAGCCAGCGTGGTGAGCGCAGCCCGCAGCACTTGCGCGGTAGGTTGCTGCAGAAAACTCATCACCAATTGACGGGGCTTGGCACCCTTCGTCGCCGCCACGGCGGCGATGATGCCTTTGCGCACATCGGCAGGCGTGCCGTCCGCGACGTGGACCAACACCAAATGAGTGGCACTGAAGCCCAGTGGCCGGTAGATGTCCAATAACTGACCGACCTTGACTGTCAGGTCGCCCGATTTAAGGGCTAAGGCAATTAACACCGACAAGGCATCCTTACCAGCTTGATAGCTGTTTGTCACCAACACCAGAGAAACATCGCATTTTTCACGGGATGCCGCCGATGGGTCAAAAATCTTGAGATCAAAGTTCATAATTGGCGATTTCCTTTGCAGCAATGTTATTCCATTCTTCCCTACGCAAAGAGTTGTCGCGCAGTTTTGGGGCCACACTGGTTGTGCTGGTGACGGTGGTCATGACCATGACCCTGATACGCACCCTGGGCCAGGCTTCGCGCGGCAGCTTAAACCCCTCAGATGTGACGCTGATCATGGGGTACACCGTGCTCGCCTACACCCCGACGCTGCTAAGCATGAGCCTCTTTATTTCCATCATCGCCACGCTCTCAAGAATGTACCGGGACAGTGAAATGGTGATCTGGTTCTGCAGTGGCAAAGGACTCTCGACGCTCTTACGCCCTCTGATGCGCTTTTCCTGGCCAATTTTTGGCGTGATTGCCGCTCTTGCTCTGCTTGTCCTGCCATGGACCAACCAACGCATTGACGACCTCAAAAGCCAATATGAAAAACGCGGTGATCTTGAACGTATTGAACCCGGTCAGTTCCAGGAATCTGCTAACGGTGCCCGGGTATTTTTCGTTGAAAAAAATACCAAAGGCCAGTCATCCGGCGCCAACGTCTTCATTGCCACCACTGAACGCGGCAAAGAAACCGTCACCTCCGCACGAAGTGGGCGCATTGACAGCCTGCCACAAGGCCGCTTCCTGATGCTAGAAAACGGTCAACGTCTGGAGACTGTCACCGGTACCACTAACCTGAAAGTGAGTGAATTTGGCGAATACGGCACCCAGATCGGCTCAGATCCCCTGACTGGCACTGACACAGCGTTCATCAACACTTTCACCACCCTGGCACTGATCAAAGATCCCACCCCAGCCGCATTGGGGGAACTGTCCTGGCGCATTGGACCAATCTTGGCAGCGATCAATCTTGTGATCATCGGCATCGCCATTTCCAGTGTGAACCCTCGGGTTGGCAAAAGCATGAATCTCGTATTTTCGCTCTTCACTTTTGTCATTTATTTCAATTTACTGAGCTTGGGGCAAAGCTGGATTGCCGCCAGCAAGATGACATTCGCGGCCTATATGCTCAGCCTGCACGGTGGCGTGCTGGTGCTGGCTGTCTTCTGGCTGGCCAAGGGGCACTACAGTTGGGATTGGCACATGCTTTTTGGCAGCCGCACAACGGCTGTGCCAGTAAAGGGAGCCGCAGTTTGAAAACGCTTCGTCGCCTGATTTATGGCGAGGTGATCGGTGCAGTCGCCTTCGTCACGCTCGGATTTTTATCGCTATTTTTCTTCTTCGACTTTGTGGAGGAAGTCCAGGCGGTAGGCCGCCATGCCGACACCGGTTACCGTCTGGTGCATGCGCTTACCTATGTCACGCTGATGATTCCCAGCCACCTATACGAGTTGATGCCCATCGCGGTGCTGATTGGCACCATATTTGTCATGTCCCGACTCGCGCAAAGCTCCGAGTACACCATCTTGCGCACCAGTGGACTGGGCCCCTGGCGGGCGCTGAAATCCCTGCTACTGCTGGGCTTGGGGTTTGTGGTGCTCACCTTTGCCATTGGTGACTACATTTCTCCTCTGGCAGACCGCACAGGCCAGCTTCTGAAAGCCCGCTACACCGGCCGCATCACCGTTGGCCAGACCGGTGCCTGGCTCAAAGAAAGACAAGACTACGGGCAATACGCGGTGAATGTGGCTGAACTCACACCCGATGGTCACCTTCGCGGTGTCCGAATTTTCGAATTTGACAACCGTGGCTTGCTAATGTCGATGATGCTGGCGGACAACGCCACGGTCAACGAAGACGATGCCTGGGAACTGCAACAGGTGCAGCGCACCGATTTCCCTGACCATGGCGCAGACACAGGGCAAATCGAGCGCACTCAAATTCCCACCCTGCGCTGGCCCAACCGCATCAGCGCTGAAATGGTGTCAGCCGCCCTGCTAAAGCCCGAGCGCATGAGCACGCTTGATCTGTTTCAATACATTCAACACTTGCAAAACAACGCGCAAAGCGCCCAACGCTATGAAATTGAGTTCTGGAAGAAGGTTTTCTACCCCTTGAGTTGTCTGGTGATGGTGGTACTGGCCCTGCCGTTTGCTTATCTGCACTTTCGCTCTGGCAGCATCACCAGTTACGTGTTTGGCGGTGTGCTGGCAGGTATCAGCTTCTTTTTGCTCAACAACGTATTTGGTTACATCGGCAATTTGCAAAACTGGCAACCCTGGCTCACAGCGGCGCTACCGGGGCTGATTTACTCACTCATTTCACTTACCGCATTTGGTTGGCTAGTGCTCCGGCGATGACATTTTTTTGCTGTTCAACAACTTCCAAAGCGTCCAAACCTTCACCTAAAGGCTCACCCCATGCTCGCAACTATTCTTTTTGGCCACGGTTCACGCGACCCAGCCTGGCGCAAACCCATTGACAGCGTCGCTGAGCGCATGCGCGAAATCAGCCCACAGAGTTGTGTGCGCTGTGCCTTTCTGGAACTCACCGAACCCGACCTTGCCAGTGTCACCGCGGACTTGATCGCCATAGAGGTCAAGCACATCACCATCGTGCCCATGTTTTTGGGCGTCGGCCGGCACGCCAGAGAAGACCTGCCCATGCTGGTCACGGAGTTAGAGCAAACCTACCCGGCGGTGAGTTTTGTCCTGCGGCCATCGGTGGGTGAAGACCCCCGAGTGGTTGAAATGCTGGCTAAGCTGTCACTTCCTGACGCTTGAGCTGGCGCCAACAAGCGCTGGTACGAACCACAACACACCATGAACTTGCATCAATTTCGATTTGTTCAGGAGGCAGTCCGGCGCGACCTCAACCTCACCGAGGCCGCCAAAGCCCTTCACACCTCGCAGCCGGGCGTGTCAAAAGCCATCATCGAGCTTGAGGAAGAACTGGGCATTGACATCTTTGCCCGCCACGGCAAACGCCTCAAGCGAGTCACCGAACCCGGCCAGCAAGTGCTCAAAAGCATTGACGTGATCATGCGCGAAGTCAGCAACCTCAAACGCATCGGTGAGCAGTACAGTGCCGAAGACAGCGGTACCTTGTCCATTGCCACCACACACACGCAGGCGCGCTATGTGCTGCCAGAGCCTGTGGCCAAGCTTCGCCAGGCCTACCCCAAAGTCAACGTCAGCCTGCACCAGGGTTCGCCTGACGAGGTGGCACGCATGTTGATTGACGAAGTGGCAGAAATCGGCATCGCCACCGAATCGTTGGCCAGCTACAACGAACTCGTGACCCTGCCCTGCTACGAGTGGCAGCATGTGCTGGTCTTGCCAACGGGCCATCCTTTGTGCACCAAAGAACACCTTACGCTGGAAGACATTGCCCAGGAGCCACTGATCACTTACCACCCGGCGTATACCGGGCGTACCAAAATTGACCACGCGTTCACCATCCGAAAACTTGAGCCCCGCATTGCATTGGAAGCCATTGACTCTGACGTGATCAAAACCTACGTCAAACTGGGTTTGGGTATAGGTATCGCCGCAGAAATGTCCATGCGCGATGTGATCGATAACGAGGCGCAATCCGGCTTGGTGGTCCGCCCCGCCGGCCAGCTTTTTGGCCAGAATGTGGCCCGCGTGGCCTTCAAGCGCGGGGCCTACCTGAGAAATTTTGTTTACAAATTTGCTGAACTTGTCAGTAGCCGCCTGGACCGCAACTTAGTCGCCCGCGCCATGACCGGGCATATCAATGACTATGAGCTATAAAAACATCTCACTCACATCCAAACTGCCCAACGTTGGCACCACCATTTTTACCGTCATGTCCGCACTGGCCGCTGAAAAGAACGCCGTCAATCTGGGCCAAGGCTTTCCCGACTTCGACTGCGACCCCGAACTGGTCAACGCCGTGACCCGCGCAATGCAGAGCGGCTTTAACCAGTACCCGCCAATGGCAGGTGTGCCCGCGCTGCGTGAAGTGGTTGCTTCCAAAATAAGCGTCCTTTACGCCCACGATTATTCGGCCATGACCGAAATCACCATTACAGCCGGGGCCACCCAAGCCATCCTCACCGCCATTTTGGCCGTCGTGCACGCAGGCGACGAAGTCATTGTGCTGGAACCCTGCTACGACAGCTATGTGCCAAACATCGAGTTGGCCGGCGGTATGCCGGTGCGTGTGCCATTGACCCCCGGCACTTTTCGACCGGACTTTGATCGCATCGCCGCCGCCCTCACGCCCAAAACCCGTGCCATCATCATCAATTCGCCACACAACCCCAGCGGTACAGTCTGGACAGCACTTGAAATGCAACAGCTTGAAACCCTGCTTACATCTACCAACGTGCTTTTGATCAGCGACGAGGTCTATGAACACATGGTGTTTGACGGCCATAGCCACCAAAGCGCCGCCAGCTACCCTGGGTTGGCCGAACGTGCGTTTGTGGTGTCCAGTTTTGGCAAAACATTCCACGTCACCGGCTGGAAAGTCGGCTACGTAGCTGCCCCCGCATTCCTCAGCCATGAGTTTCGCAAGGTTCACCAGTTCAATGTGTTCACCGTCAACACACCCATGCAGCACGCGCTGGCGCACTACATGTGCAACCCCGAGCCCTATTTGACCCTGCCCGATTTCTACCAAACCAAACGCGACCTGTTTCGTGCTGGCTTGGCCCAGACCCGCTTCAAACTCTTGCCATGCGAGGGCACCTACTTTCAAAGTGTCGACATTTCAGAAGTGAGCCCACTTGGTGAAGCTGACTTCTGCAAATGGCTTACCTCAGAGGTCGGTGTGGCGGCCATTCCCACCTCGGCGTTTTACGGCACCGGGTTTGACCAACACGTGATTCGGTTTTGTTTTGCAAAAAAGACCAGAACACTTGAATTGGCCTTGTCCAAGCTCAATCAACTTTAAGGATACCGGCAACATGACAATTTTGGTTACAGGCGGCGCGGGCTACATTGGCTCGCACACTTGCGTTGAGTTGCTGAACGCGGGGCACCACGTCACAGTATTTGACAACTTCAGCAACAGCCAGCCCGAGGCTCTGACCCGGGTGGAACGCATCACCGGGAAAAAGCTGCATTTTATTGAAGGTGACATCCGCGACCGGGCTGCTTTGAACGCTGCCCTGCGCCAAAGCAGTGCCAATGCGGTCATTCACTTTGCCGGCCTGAAGGCAGTGGGTGAATCCGTGGAGCAACCGTTGACCTACTACGACAACAATGTCGTGGGCACCGTGCGCTTGCTTGAGGCCATGACAGAATGCGGAGTGAAAACGCTGGTATTTAGCTCATCGGCAACCGTGTACGGGGACCCGCAGTACCTGCCACTCACTGAAGACCATCCGCTGTCCGCCACCAACCCCTACGGCCAGACCAAGCTGGTGATCGAGAATATGCTACGCGACCTGTACACCAGTGACGCCAGTTGGCGCATTGGCATCTTGCGTTATTTCAACCCGGTGGGCGCTCACGCCAGCGGTCTGATTGGCGAAGACCCTCAGGGTGTGCCTAACAACCTGATGCCGTATGTGGCTCAGGTGGCAGTAGGCCGACGAGAGTTTCTAAATGTGTGGGGCAATGACTACGCCACGCCTGACGGGACCGGTGTTCGTGACTACATCCATGTGGTTGACTTGGCATTAGGCCACCTGGCGGCATTGGCACGCCTGCAAACCGGTGCCCAATGCGTGGCCGTGAACCTGGGTACTGGCATGGGCTACAGCGTGCTGAACATGGTGCATGCTTTTGAAAAGGCCAGCGGTAAACCGGTAGCCTTCAAGATTTCACCCAGGCGCCCAGGCGATGTGGCAGCTTGCTATGCTGAGCCGGCGTATGCCAAAGCTTTACTGGGTTGGCAAGCCCAGCGAGATCTGCAAACCATGTGCAAAGACGCCTGGCACTGGCAACACAACAACCCCACTGGCTACAGTAAATAATTTCAACTCGCATCGAACGTCTTCGGCTTGTGAGTTCACTTAGAGCGGCTGTTCAAGCTTAAGCCCAGCCTAACCCGCTGGGTTTTCATTTTGGACACTTACTGAACCAACTCGGTGCAAACCCTTTTTGTAGGCCCCCTCGCTTGGGCGAGGCCGCCTCTTTCATCTGCAATTGGGCCAGTTCCCCTAATATTTGTTACTCTGAAACAAAATCACCCACAACCTTTGTTTTCTCCCTACAATCCGCTTCATGTTGCACTGCAACATAAATGGTCTAATAAGACCGTTTCAATGCTGACCATCACTTAGTCAAGGGAACTCATATGAACAACACTGCTGAAAAACTCACCGCCACTGCCAAAGCAGCCTTGGAAGCAACGCAAGCGCTTGCCACCAAAGCCCAAGCTAACGTCGAAAAGCTGGTTGACCTGAATATGGCCACATCCAAGACCGTTCTGGGTGAGTCATTCGCCCATGCCAAGGCCGTGCTGGGTGCCAAAGATGCCCAAGAGTTGGCAGCCCTTCAAGCTGGCGTGACCACCCCCCTGGCCGAGAAGTCTGCTGCTTATGCGAAAGATTTCCAGAAAATCGTTGCGGCTGCCAGCGCTGATTTTGCCGCAGCTGCTCAAGCCAATATGGCCGATGTGCAAAAAGGCTTCGCGACCCTGATGGAAAGCGCAACAAGTAATGCACCGCAAGGTACTGAATCAGCTATTGCCTTTTTCACCAAGGCAATGAGCGCCGGTCAGGATGCGTTCAAGACTGCCCAAGTTTCAGCGCAACAGGCCATCGATACAGCACAGGCGAACTTCACTGCTGTATCAAAGCAAGCAGCCGATGCCGTCAAGAAAGCGACCAAGGCAGATTAATCGTCAATTGACTTGGCGTGAATTGCAAGAACGGCACTTTAAAGTGCCGTTCTTGTTTTTGCGCTTAATTCCACTGGATGCAGCGTTAGCGCAATCATTGATCAGGAAATCTTGCCATGCAAAGTCAGATCGAACGCCCACTCCTGGTAAACGAAGAAGTCCGTCTAGTTGACGAACGCAGCTTGCTTCTTGAGGAAGTGAACTTCAAATGGCTCATGGCTGGAATGAAATGCTGGATTGACATGTCCCGGTTTCGAAGTGACCCGTCGTACGCTGCGCGTTACCTGAAACTGGCCGAGGAGTCTGACTCCCTCGAACTGAGGAAATGTGCCGCCGCATTGGAGGCCAAAAACGGCATCACTGAGAAATAGAATTCCGACTCATAACAAACACCAACACAGTAATCAGTACCAATATTGAGCAGGTCCTCAATCCGAGTTGGTGGCTTGTTGGATGCGCGCACACCATTGCGTCCGCTTCTTGTGCACGTCAAAACAGCCAGGCCTGCAGCATAAATGCTCATCATGGTGAGTAACGATGTGATGCACCCGACCATTGTGGCCATGGCCGCTCGCAGTCCAAACCTGGCGTATCGCTCAGGACCAACAACATATTGGACCCAGGCGTAGCCGACACCACGAATGTCATCAGTACAAAAAGCCACCAAGTATGCAAACTCATGTCTTCACCATTTCAAGACCCCTTTACCCTTGGCTGGTGCCAAACGGACACAACAATTGCTGCTGCGAGTGCCTGTACCAGTGCGATTGTCATCACTGAGCCACTCCACCCCCAATGCACAAAGGCCGTCCCGGCAGCCCAGGTGCCGACTGCACCACCCGCGTAATAACTCAAGTAATAGATACCGGTGGCGAGCGAGCGTCCTTCGGTCACGTTTTTGGAAATGGCGCTGATGGTGGCCGACTGGCACAGAAATACGCCGCTTGAACACACCGTCAACCCAATGACTATTAGGGGCAACGATGTCACAAGCGTCATCAGTAACCCGGATGCAGAAATTGCCAGGGCCAAAAGAAGTGACCTCATGAAACCCAGTCGGTCGATATGGCGTCCTGCAAGCGGGGTCACCAGGACACCAACAAGGTAGACGCCGAACACGTTGGCCAGTCCGGCTGCAGAAAGATTGAAAGGCTCAGACGCCAAATACAGGTTTACATAGGTAAAAGTTCCCACCAATGAGAACAAGACACAGAACCCCACTGCGCAGGAGGCCATCAGGCGCTTGTGCTGAAGGTGACGCGAAAGGGTGCCGAGAACGCCGCTGAAGTTGCGGTTCGGGACAAAGTGACGTGAAGCCGGCAACAGCCAGAACACGAGCAACGCACCCAAAAAATTCATGATGGCCAAGGTGACAAAAGCCCCCCGCCAGCCCAACAAGTCGCCCAAATGACCAGTGATGAAGCGCCCGCTAAAACCGCCCATGACGGTGCCACCCACGTAGATGGCGGTCATGCGGGCGACACCGCCACTGTCGCGAAATTCTTCTGCAATGTAAGCAATGAGAACCACCACGATGCCAGGCACGGCCAGGCCCTGAATAAAACGCAAGGCTATTAATGTATTGAGACTGTGAGAAATGGGTATCAAGGCGGTCGGGAGCGTCATCGCAAACATGGACAGGCACAAGATGCCTCTTCGCCCAAATGCGTCAGACAACATCCCCATGACGGGCGAGACCAGTCCGACGGCCAGGACAGTTGCGCCCACTGTCATACCGGCTTGCAACGCAGATGCATGAAAGTCATCCATCACCATAGGCAATACAGCCTGGATGGAGTAGACGTTCAGGAAGGCAAAAAAACCAATGACCCAAACGATGGCTTGCGATGCCTGTGTGCCATTGCCGAGAAAGAAAAGACGGATTTTGGTGGCAAGCATGGAGGCATTTTAGGTTTTCGAGTACCTCACTTGGCGCATCTACAATTTGATTACAGGGTGGCACCCCTTTTCACCGCAAAGCCAGGGGTTTGCCGTCTGGCCGCCGTGGTGGAGGCAAGCAGTTGACCCAGCTGGGGCTGCTGGCGACGTTGATGCCGCTGGCGCTGCGTGACCTGGACCAAGCCACGATTGAGGCATGGGCCGCTAAAGAAGGCTTGACCCGCCCATCGTCGGCGCGGCTGGCATGGCGGCTGCTGACTGTGTTTTTGACCTGGTGCGGTGAACAGCCCGCCTATGCCGCGCTGCTGCCCGCCAAGAATCCGGCCAAGACCAAGAAGGCCCGCGAAGCCCTGGGCAAGGCTGGGACAAAATCGGACGTACTTCAGCGTGAGCAGTTGGCCGCGTGGTTTGCCGCCGTGCAGCAGTTGCAAAACCCGATCATTGCCGCCTGCCTGCAAATGATGCTGCTGACTGGCGCACGGCCAGGCGAGGTGCTGGCGCTGCGCTGGGAGGACGTGAACACGCAATGGAAAGGCATTTGCATCCGCGACAAGGTGGAAGGCACCCGCGAGATTCCGGCAACGCCCTACATGCTGCATTTGCTGGCCACCCTGCCCCGCCGCAATGAATGGATTTTCTCAAGCCCCACCAGCGCCACCGGCTGCCTGTCCGAGCCCAACAACCCACACACCCGCGCCTGCAAAGCTGCCGGACTGGAGGGGTTGACCTTGCATGGCCTGCGCCGTTCGTTCTCCAGCCTGACCGAGTGGCTGGAAACACCCGCCGGAGTCGTGGCGCAGATTCAAGGCCACAAACCCAGCGCCACCGCCGAGAAGCATTACAAGGTGCGCCCGCTGGAGCTGCTGCGCGTTCACCATGAAAAGATAGAGGCGTGGATTCTGGAGCAGGCCGGAATTGTGTTCACGCAATCTAACAAATCAGGTATCTTGCAATTGGTTGTCTGATCCCTATAATGTAGAAACATCAACGTATATCCACAAAAGCCATGATGAATCTACAAATTTCCAAATGGGGCAACAGCCTTGCTGTACGCATTCCGGCGGACTATGTGCGCCAAATCGGCGTCAAAGAAGGCGACCGCCTCAGCGCCACACTCGGTGCCGACGGTGCGCTCAACCTGCGCCCATCCCATTGGAGCCGCAAAGCCTTTGCGCAAGAGTTGGCGCGTGACAGCAAAGACATTCCCATGGGCACATCGGTCATCGAACAACTGCGCGACGAGGCGCGCTACTGATGCTGTATGTCGATACCAGCGTACTGGTAGCACTGTGCACCCATGAGGCCAAGACTGCGGATGTAGTTCGGTGGTACGCCGATTGCAAAGTTGAATTGGTGTCTGCCGCTTGGTGCGTGACCGAATTTGCCAGCGCCCTGGGGCTCAAGCAACGCACCAACCAGCTTACCGTCGACCAGGCCAATGCCGCGTGGGTGAAGTTCGAGCGCGTGTGCGCCAACGACTTGCAATTGCTGCCCGTTGAGGCTGCTACTTTTCACAAAGCCGCCACACTGACGATGGAACCTGCGACGGGCCTGCGCGCTGGCGATGCGCTGCATTTGGCGTGCGCCATTGGGGCCGGTGTTCAGGGATTGGTCACGCTGGATGCTGTGTTTGCCAAAAACGCCAAACGAATGAAGGTCAAGGTTATTCCACTATGAGCACTCAAGCAGACAGCGCTGCCAGCGATAAAGTGCCGGGAAGCCACCTGCGCGTGCACTGCTTCGACTTCTCCTTTACGAGAAACGATCCATGAAGTCCGAAACTATCACCATCCAAAACATTTTTCAGGATCGGCGACAGTATTGTGTGCCCTTCTACCAGCGGGCGTACGTTTGGACTTTGCGCGATCAATGGGAACAGTTGTGGGAGGACATTCGGGACAAGGCTGAGGGCCGGTTCAACAAGGGAAAGGTAACCCCGCACTTTTTGGGTGCCGTCGTGCTTGACCCGCAACCGCGCGAGGGCCTCGTTAGTGTGGACGTCTTGCACATCATTGACGGACAGCAACGGTTGACGACATTGCAATTTGTGTTGGGGTCTGTACTGCTGACTCTGCGTCGTGCTGGCTTAGAAAACCTTATGAGTGTTGTCACCGCCTGTGCACGCAATGGCAACCCTGACACGATGCGAAATCCAGCCACCGAGGTGTTCAAGGTCTGGCCGACGTTTCGTGACCAAAAGAACTTCATTCTCGCCCTGGAGGCTCAAGACCTGGAAGAACTTCGCTCCCGCTTTCCGACGAGCTTCACCCAGGTTGGCACTTTGAAGAAAGTGGGCGCGGACCATCCGCCAGCCTTGGAGGCACTTTGGTATTTCACCAGTCGCTTTGAGAGCTGGATCGCCGAAGTGCCTGAACGGACATCAGACCGCGCCGAATCGCTGATTCTTGCAATCTTGCGCGACCTGAAAATCGTCTCGATTCTGCTGGACCCTGAGGACGACGCACAAGTCATCTTTGAAACCCTGAATGGCCGAGGAGCCCAACTTCACGCGACCGACTTAATCCGAAACTATCTGTTCATGCGCGCGGATCGGGATGGCGCTGACTCCCAAAACTTGTACGACACGCTCTGGTCGCCATTTGAAACCGCTTATTGGGCAGAATATCAACGACGCGGCAGGATGAAGAAGCCCCGGCTGGAATGGTTAATCCATGCGTCCCTGCAAGCGGAGTTACATGAGGAAATCGACCTGTCGAGGTTGTATTTTGAGTACAGAAGGTTTGCCACTGAGGGTGGTGGGTCTGCTTCGGCAAGAGAGCAGTTGTTAACCCTCTCCAAGTACGCGCGGCACTATACGGAGCTGGTCGCCGGTGTGGGAGAAATGCCCATCGCACGGTTCGGCCGACGGATTGCGCCCTATGACATTACCACCCTGCACCCCCTGGCGTTGATGATTTCCACGTCTTCAGCATCCGATGCAGAAAAGTCGGAGATGTTTGGGGACTTGGTTTCCTTCCTGGTAAGACGATCTGTTTGCGGGCTCACATCCAAGAACTACAACAACGTGTTCATCACTACCCTGCGACAGTTGCACGGAGCAGGGATCAACGCTTCAGCTTTGCGCGGCCTGCTGACATCGGCGACTGGTGAGGCATCACGTTGGCCAGCAGACGCGGAATTTCGAAGTGCATGTCTCGCCGCGCCACTGTACGTTGGCAGAGTTGAGACACCAAAAATTCGAGCCATCCTCACCGAACTTGAAGCTTTTCTCCGCACCAGCGTGAAGACGGAAGAGCCTGATTTACCGGACCTGAGTGACCTTGATGTCGATCACCTTATGCCACGGTCATGGTTCACCCATTGGCCTTTGGCCGATGGCACAACCGTTTCCGGTGCAGAGAGCGCTGCAGTTGAATTGCTGGCCCGAAGTGGAACACCTTTGAGCGAACGGCAAAAGCAGATCAATGACCGGCAGGCCGTCATCGCAACGCTCGGAAACCTGTCATTGCTCAACTTGAGCGTGAATCGGGAGGCGCAGCACTTTGCTTTCACCAAAAAACGCGACCTGCTGATTGCAAACACCAATTTACGCCTCAACATCCCATTAATTTCTCTTCCAGTCTGGGATGAGTCAGCCATTGGCAAGCGTGGCGAACTGTTGGCCAATGCAGCTTTGAAAATTTGGCCGGGGCCACGCCCCTGACCCAACGAATCACCAGGAATGGTGATTTCCCAATTCGAGGCAATGGATAGTCTTTCAAGACCCAACTGCCCGCGACTGATCAGGTTTCTCGTAGGCAGCTCCGGTTTTATGCTTGCCGAACATTCCTTGCTTCGAGACCTGCGATTACACATGGACTCTTGCGCAGGCCAGGATTGTGTTTGACGCTAAGGCCGCGTCTGGCGGGCTGCGCGTGGTGACTGGTTAATTTGCAAAGTGTAACGCTACAAGATACAATCCACCATGATTAAGTCATTCGGACATAAGGGGCTGCAAGCGTTCTTTGAGCGAGGCACAAAAGCAGGTATCCGGCCTGACCATGCCGCCAAACTGAGCCGTTTGCTTGCGCGCCTGGACGTGGCAACGTGTGATCGAGATATGAACGTTCCGGGCTGGGGCTTGCATCCTTTGACGAATGACTTGAAGGGCCATTGGGCCGTATCGGTCAATGGCAATTGGCGAATGACATTCACCTTTGAAGGCACAGACGCTGTGCTGGTCGATTACATGGATTACCACTAGGAGTGACGCAATGACCCGTATGTTTAACCCACCACACCCCGGCTTGACGCTGCGTGATGACGTGCTGCCTGCATTGGGGCTCGGTGTGACCCAAGCTGCCGAACAGTTGGGCGTTTCGCGTGTCGCGTTGTCACGCATGCTGAATGGCCGCGCTGCTATTTCGCCTGATATGGCCCTGCGTATTGAGGCATGGCTGGGCGTGGAGCGTGGCGGTGATGCCCGCGTGTGGCTGGCTGAACAAAGTGCCTATGACGTGTGGCAAGCACAACTTCGATTCAAAGCC
>JBBQSS010000044.1:0-16493 GCA_038213665.1 Burkholderiales bacterium
ATACCCATCTGACTTGTCTTTTTGTCCATCTGCTGCGTTGCAAAAACGGTTGTATAGCTCGCTATACGCCCATTTTTACGCCTTGCAGCTGAACAAAAATCCTACGTCATCTGGGCATATTTATTCTTGGAAATCACCTAACGTGAAAGATCGGCGCGTCGGTGCCGGTCGGGGTGCTCAAACAGGGTGCCACATCGCAGTATCCTCAGTGCCTATGGGTGACCCGCATGGGGTTGGGCCGCCCCCTCATTTCAGGAGAATTTCATGGCATGGACATCTGCACCCCGTACTTTGGCGTTGTTGTTGGCGACGGGCCTGTGGCTGTGTGCGTTCAGCTTGGGTGCGCACGCACAAGTTTGGTCAAGCAACCCGCAGGCCAACGTCACCGCCCAGGAGGCCAGGGCGCGCTATGAATCAGACAAGAAATTGTGCGCCGAAGAGGCGTCTCCAGAAGCGCGTTTGCAGTGCCGTCACGACGCCCAGCGTGTGTATGACAAAGCGTTGGCGGCCGGCAAGCCCAGCACGGTGTATTCATCAAACCATGCGGCGCCAGGCGCTTGCGCCGACTGTGGCCGCGTGACCGCTGTGGCAGTACACCAAGAAGCCGGTGGCAGCGACGCCGTGGGCATGATCGCTGGCGGTGTTGCCGGTGCGGTGCTGGGGCGCCAGGTGGGTGGTGGTCTGGGTAAAGACCTGGCCACCATCGCAGGCGCGGCCGGGGGTGCTTATGCCGGCAAAAAGATTCAGGAAAACATGAACACCAGCAAGGTCTGGACCGTCAGCGTGCGCTACACCGACGGGCACACGGCCAATTTTGAATTTGCCCAAGACCCTGGTCTGGCGGTGGGGGATGCGGTGAGGAACTCCGGCCATACCGTGGCAAAAAATTAACAGTGTTTTTGGCCTCTAGCCCTTATATATAAAGCGCAAGCAGCTATTGATTAAATAGCATCCATCAGGCCAGCTCACGCACCACTTCCATGGCTTGCTCGACCCGCTCCACGGCATGGATCGTCAGGCCTTCAAAGTCTTTGGCCTTGAGGTTTTTCGGCATATTGGCCTTGGGCACCACGGCCACGCTGAAACCCAGTTTGGCGGCTTCTTTCAGGCGCTCCTGGCCGCGCGGGGCGGGGCGCACTTCACCCGCCAGGCCCACCTCGCCAAAGGCAAAAAAACCTTTGGGCAAGGGCTTGCCGCGCAAGCTCGAGGTAATCGCCAGCAGCACCGCCAAATCGGCGGCGGGCTCGCTGATGCGCACACCGCCCACGGCGTTCACAAACACGTCTTGGTCCATGCACGCCACGCCAGCATGGCGGTGCAGCACGGCCAGCAACATGGCGAGCCGGTCTTTGTCCAGCCCCACGCTCAGGCGCCGGGGGCTGGGCCCCCCGCTGTCCACCAGGGCTTGAATTTCAACCAGCATCGGCCGCGTGCCTTCCAGCGTCACCATCACACAACTGCCGGGCACCGGTTCGGCATGCTGGCTTAAAAAGATGGCGCTTGGGTTGCTGACCCCTTTGAGGCCCTTTTCGGTCATAGCAAAGACGCCAATCTCGTTGACCGCACCAAACCGGTTTTTGATGGCGCGCACCAAGCGGAAGCTGCTGTGGGTCTCGCCCTCAAAATACAGCACGGTGTCGACCATGTGCTCCAGCACACGCGGCCCGGCCAGTGCACCTTCTTTAGTGACGTGGCCGACCAGCACGATGCTGGTGGCCCGGCCGTGCGGCTTGTCGTCGGTGCGGCCACTGGCTTTGGCGTAGCGCGTCAGGTGCGCCGCACATTCGCGCACCTGCGCCACCGAGCCGGGCGCTGAGGTGAGTTGCTCCGAGTAAACGGTTTGAATCGAGTCGATCACCGCCACGTCGGGCTGCATGGCCTCTAGTGTGGCGAGGATTTTTTCCAGCCCAATTTCAGCCAGCACCTTGACCTGTGAGCCGTCCAGCCCGAGGCGCCGCGCCCGCAGCGCCACTTGGGCACCACTTTCTTCACCGGTGACATACAAGGTGCTTTGGCCGCTGCGCTGCAGCGAGTCCAGCGCTTGCAGCAGCAGGGTCGATTTGCCAATGCCGGGGTCGCCGCCAATCAGCACCACGCCGCCTTCGACCATGCCGCCGCCCAGCACGCGGTCAAGCTCTTCGTGGCCGGTGGGGGTGCGGGCGAAGTCGACCGCGTCAATGTCGCCCAGCACGGCCACGCCAGCGGTTTTGGCCAGCGATGCAAAGCGGTTTTTGGTGGGTGTGGTGCTCTCGGGCACCGATTCAATCAGCGTGTTCCAGGCGTTGCAGCTGGGGCATTTGCCCTGCCATTTGGGGCTGGTGCCACCGCAATCGGAGCAAACGTAGTGGGTTTTTTCTTTGGCCATGGCGCGGATGTTACTGTATAAAATTACAGACTATTGGGTTGGCCGGCACGTCGACTTTGGCTCCGGCTTGGGCAATAGCCGCAGACGCCAGCTCAATTTGCCGGGCGGAACACTTTTTGAAATCTCTTACGATATAAGGGCTATTGCCTATGCCGGGCCCGCGTGCTGTTCCCTTTGGGGCGGTACGTTTCCAAGTTCAAACCAACGCATGTTCAGTGCGCCCAAAAACCGACCTATGAAAAATATTTTGAATCAGTTTTCCCTTATGTTCAAGCTGGGCCTGCTGACCTTGATCAGCATTTTGGGCCTGGTGGCGGTGTCGGCTTATATGGCATGGGACGCCAAGACCCAGGGTCGGCTGGATCGCGAAAAACTGGTTCATCAGACCGTGGAGGTGGCGGCCAGCGTGGTGGCGTGGGCCTACCAGTTGGAGACTTCGGGAAAAATGCCGCGCGAGCTGGCCCAGGCGTCGGCCAAGCAGGCCATCGCGCAGATGCGTTATGGCAAAGACGAGTATTTCTTCATCACCGACATGCAGGCCAACATCGTCATGCATCCGCTCAAGCCGGAACTCGACGGCACCAGCGGCAGAGCCATTCGCGACCCCAATGGTCTGGCCATTTTTGAGGTTTTTGCCGAAAAAGTGGCGAAGGAAAAGGCCGGCTTCGTCAGTTACCTTTGGCCCAAGCCGGGCAAAGCCGTGCCCGTGGAAAAAATTTCGTACGTTCAGGGGTTCGAGCCCTGGGGTTGGGTCATTGGCTCGGGCCTGTACGCAGACGATCTGCGCGAAGAGTTTCTTGCCAAGGTGAGCAGCCTGAGTGTGGTGGTCTTGATGACCGGCTTGTTAGTTGGCTGGTTTGCCTATGTGATCACTCGGGAAATTGATGACGGCATTGAGGAGGCGGTCAACGTGCTCAATGCCGTGGCGCAGGGCGATTTGACGGTCAAGATCAACCCGGTGGGCAAAGATGAAGTCGCCACGCTCTTGCGCTCGATGGCTGCCATGCAGACCCACCTGCTGCGCGTGGTGGGTTCGGTGCGCCAGGGCACTGAAGCCATGGCCAATGCCACCCACGAGATTGCCGCCGGCAACCATGACCTGTCACAGCGCACCGAGGAGCAGGCCGCCGCGCTGGAGCAAACCACGGCTTCCCTGCAAGAGCTGACGGAAACCGTCAAGAAAAACTACAGCAGCGGGCGTCAGGCCAATGACATGGCCGGCACCGCCTCCGAGGTGGCGCTGCGGGGCGGCCAGATCGTGACCCATGTGGTGCACACCATGGAGGCCATCAATGTGTCGTCCTCCAGAATTGCCGACATCATCGGGGTCATCGACGGCATCGCGTTCCAGACCAATATTCTGGCGCTCAATGCCGCCGTCGAGGCCGCCCGCGCGGGCGAACAGGGCCGGGGCTTTGCCGTGGTGGCCAGCGAGGTCAGGTTGCTGGCGGGCCGCTCAGCCACCGCCGCCAAGGAGATCAAGGGGCTGATCGATGCCTCGGTGATCAATGTGAGCGCAGGCTGCAAACTGGTAGAGCAAGCAGGCAGCACGATGGACGAAATCGTGGTCAGCGTGCGCCGGGTGGCCGACATCATGGGCGAGATCAGCGCCGCCGCCCAGGACCAATCGGCAGGCATCGACCAGATCAACCAGGCCATGGGCCAGATGGATCAGGTGACCCAGGGCAACGCGGCCCTGGTCGAGCAAGCCGCCGCTGCCGCCCAGTCGCTGGCACACCAGGCCGGGCTGCTGGTTGATGTGGTGAGTGTCTTCACGCTGGAGCACGCGTCCCTCACCGCGCGTCCGGCGCCCGTGCGCCACGCCTGAGCACACCTGCTGGCGCCTCACCCCAACCCGCAACCTACCCGGAGACCCACCCACCATGGCCTATTTTGAATGGGGTGACGACATGATCATTGACCACGGACCGATTGACCAGGACCACCGCAAACTGGTGGACCTGGTCAATGAGCTGCACACCGCCACCAGTGCGGGTTTGGGCCAGACCGTGGTGAACAAGATCATGTCGGAGCTGATTTTCTACACCCGGGACCATCTGACGCGGGAAGAGCAGCAGATGGCACTGGTCGACTTTCCTGACCTCGAGGCGCACCAACATTCGCATGCCCGGTTCATGGCCAGCATGCATGCGTTGGTGCAAAAGCAGGCCAGCGGCAGCCTTACCGTGGCGTCGCAGTTGTCCTCATTGCTGCGCGACTGGCTGTCGATCCACATTCGCCGCTCGGACAATGCGCTGCGTCTTCACCTGAAAACCAAAAGCAGGGCTAAAAAGGCAGCGCATCCCCCGTCCTTGTTGTCCAAGACGCTATAAAAATAAGATTGATCTGTGGGCGCTGTTCAGCACTGAACCAGTTGCACTTCGCCCGACTCGCTGGCCATGACAACACGCGAATCTTTCAGCGGGCTCACGCTGGGGCGTAAATCATGTGTAAACGCAATGCGCAGCACCTCACGACCATCTGTCAGGGCCAGCACGTGCAGCACCTGGTTCATGTCCAGGCAGTACAAATTGTTTTCAAACACCACCAGTTCAGCCATCATGTGGCCCCAGTTGGCCGCACGGTTGCCGTAACGCGTGGTCTGGTGGCGCCAGCGCACATGGCCGTTGTCCACATCAATGGCGTAAATCCAGCCGGTGGGCGACCACAGGTAGGCCGTATCACCTGACACATGGTGCGAGTTGATGAAGTTGCCGGCCTTGAACTTCCACAGAATCTTGCCGGTGTCGATGTCGATGCCATACAAGAGTTCGGTGTAGGTGCCCGCCACCAGCACGTTGCCGCTGACATGCATCTGGCGCACGTATTGCCATTCTTTGCTGTTGTCAAGCTGCCACTTGCGTGCGCCATCGGCCTGGTTCAGGGCGTACAGCAAGCCGTTGCCAGGGCCAAAAAACACGGAGTCGCCCGCCACGGTGGGTGCGTAACTCGCCAGCGTGTCAGGCGTGCCTTTAAAACGCCAGTCAATCGCGCCGCTGGCGTTGTCAAGCGCCAGCAATTGATGCCCGTCGCCCACATAGGTGCGCTCTGGCGTCACACACGGTGTGCCCACCTGGATCAGCGCGTGGTGCAGCCAGCGCGCTTGGCCGTCTTCAAATTGCCAGGCGCCCAACGCGTGCTGGCCACCGGCAATGACAAACTGCCCGGCGGCGCGTGGCCGGTAGACCGAACTGCTCAGGTGATGCGACACCTGCCACAGCGGCACGCTTTGCTGCGGGTCAATGCGCCCGAGGGTCTTGTCGCCACTGAACAAAATTTGCCCATTCATCAGGGCCAGGGGCGTCAACGTGCTGTTGCCGCTGGCCCAGCGCCGCACCACGGTGGGGGTTTGGGGCGCGGCAGAAACAACACAGGTGGGCAAAAGCCCACCTGCTGCAAGTGCCGCCACAAAATGGCGGCGGTTCAATTTGGCATTGCCTGTGATCAATCGCACTTGGCCCCTTGCGTGATCCAGGCCGACAGGATGGTGGTGTTGGGATGGTCGCGTGCTTGAGCCGGGCTGATGCCGGGCGGCATGCGGTCTTCAGCGAGGTGCTGCCAGACAAAGCTGAGCTCGGGCTTGCCTGGCACGATCACCTTGGTGGCTTTGTCCACGCCTTTGGCCACCGAGTCGGCACCCAGCATGATGCCTTCGTAGGTGCTTAGGTTCAGCTCATGAAAGCTTGGGGGCTCCTGGTTGGACATGTGGCAGGCGGTGCAGGCTGGCGTGTTGGGGCCAAAGGCGTTGGGGGTCTTGAACAGGGGTTGCACGTTCTTTTTGAAATGCTCGTCGTTCCTGGCGCCTTCTGCAATCCAGTTTTTTACCAGCATGTGGTTCGGTGTGTAGGTGGAGTTCTCAAACCCCAGGCCCAATGGCATGCGGTTGTTGCGCAGGCGGCGAATCAGATGGTCGCGCTTGGGGTCCTGGCCCGGCGTGAAGATGGTGTGTTTGGGCGTTTCTGTGCTGCCTTCGATCATGCCCTTGCAGGTGGCCAAGTCCAGACCACGGTAGCTCTTGCTGGCATCTTGCGAGCTATGGCACACGGCACAAGCCACGCCGGGGCCAAAGGCATTGGGCGTGTTCATCAAGGTGTTGATGTACTTGTAAGTGATGGGAATGCGGCGCTTGATGATCAGCTCTTGCACCACGTGGTCTTCGGCACCGGCTTCGGCGATTTTTCCTTCTTTCATGTCGTGAATGTATTGCTCGGCAATGGTGCGCTTGACGGACGGGTGATCGTCTGCAACGCTGTTGCCAGCCAAGGCAAACCCCAAGGTCGCAACGACGCAGCCTGCCTTGGCGATGTGGAACGGTCGCAGCTTGAAAAGGCTTGTGAATGACATGAAAATCTCCCAGTAAGTTGATTTCATGAAAATCTTAAGGGGGGTAAGCCCGCTCAAGGGTAGGGGTTTGCGCTAACAAAAGTTACAAAACGACACAATTTTGTCAACGCATGACAACACCTCGCGGGGTTTGCCTTTGCAACAGCGTAAATTGCAGACTGGCACCCAGATCCGGGTTCGAGCTGGCCGACGCGACCTGGCGCACCGTTTGCGCCACGCTTCAGGGCAGCGCTATCAGCCATTATTTTGCTATTATTAATATAGCTGTTACCGCTTGTATATAAAGGGATAGAGGTCAATATGACTAATAAAACTGGCGTCAGCAACCGCACCGTCTCAGAGTCGGTCGCCTTGGCGCAAGGCCTGAGCGCTGCGCAGGCCGCAAAAGCGCTGCAAGACGACGGCCCCAATGAGTTGCCCGGTACCGCCCACCGGGGCTTGCTGGCGATTGCGCGTGACACCCTGGCTGACCCGATGTTTGCCCTGCTGCTGGCGGCAGGCATTCTGTACCTGGTGTTGGGTGACCTGCAAGAAGGCCTGATTCTGTTTGGCCTGGTGCTGGTGGTGCTGGCCCTCACTCTGTACCAGGAGGGCAAGACCGAGCGTGCCATTGAGTCCTTGCGTGACCTCACCAGCCCGCGTGCCCTGGTGTGGCGCGACGGCGCGGCGCTGCGTATTGCCGGGCGCGAGGTGGTGCGCAATGACCTGCTGATTTTGGCGGAGGGTGACCGTGTGCCGGCCGACGCAGTGTTGGTTGAAGGCACCGAGGTGCAGGTCGATGAATCGCTGCTGACGGGCGAGCCTTTGCCGGTCGACAAGGTGGTGGGCCAGGTATCGACTGGGGCTGACCCATCCGGTGCCAAAGCCGCGCCGACGTCGGCCTTGTTTTCAGGCACGCTGCTGGTGCGCGGGCACGCCATGGCGCGTGTCACCGCCACGGGTCGGCAGAGCGAAATCGGCCGCATCGGGCTGGCGCTGGGTGGTTTGAGCACCGAAGTCTCGCCGCTCAAGCAACAAATGGCCCGCCTGGTCAAGCTGCTGGCCTTGGTGGCGGCGGCCGCCAGCCTGTTTTTGTTTGCGGCTTACGGCTTGATGCGGGGCGACTGGCTGGGCGCGCTGTTGGCGGCCATCGCGCTGGCCATGGCCTTGCTGCCGCAGGAATTTACCGTGGTGCTCACCGTCATTCCGGCCTTGGGCGCGTGGCGCTTGTCCAAACAAAACGTGCTGACCCGGCGCATTGCCGCGATTGAAACCCTGGGCGCCACCAGCGTGCTGTGTGTGGACAAAACCGGCACCCTCACCGAGAACCGCATGACGGTGGCCGAGCTTTACGTGCCGCAGCCACAGAAAGGCGCCACCTTGCCCGCCCTTGCGTCGAACGCGCAGGACAATGAAGAGGCTTTTGCGCAAAGTCTGGCCATTGACTACGCGGTGACCACCGAACTGCCCGAACACTTTCACGCGCTGGTGGAGTTCTCGATTCTGGCCAGCGTGAGTGACCCGTTTGACCCGATGGAGAAAGCCTTTCACCGGCTCGGGACACACTTTTTGCAAGACACCGAACACCTGCACCGTGACTGGACGCTGATGCAAACCTATGGCTTGACGCCCGAGCTGCGCGCCATGTCGCACGTGTGGCGAGCCCGCATCGATGATGACCACGTGGTGGCTGCCAAAGGGGCGCCTGAAGCCATTGTGGATTTGTGCCATCTGGACGCGGCTGCGCAAAGCCGTATTGCCAGCGCGGTTGACGCCATGGCTGCCAAGGGCTTGCGTGTGCTGGGTGTGGCGCGCGCCCGTTTTGCGGGTGACAGCTGGCCTGTCATTGAGCACGACTTTGAATTTGAGTTTGTCGGCCTGCTGGGCCTGGCCGACCCGTTGCGCGCTGAAATCCCCGAGGCGGTGCGCCAGGCCTATGCGGCGGGCATCCGGGTGGTGATGATCACCGGCGACTATCCCGCCACTGCGCAAGCCATCGCCCGGCAAGCTGGATTGCGTGTTGGCTCCTCGCTTGACCCGGCGCAGATGGCGGCCCTTGCAAAAAGCGCTGTGACCGCACAGCGTCAACCAGGTGTTGCGGGGCAGGTTGAGGGCCACGAACCACCCGGCGACTGGCTGCTCACCGGCGACGTGATGACAGAACTGAGCGACGCCGCGTTGCAGCAGCGCATGCGCACGGTGAGCATTTGTGCCCGCATTGCCCCAGCGCAAAAACTGCGCATTGTGCAAGCCCTCAAAGCCAATGGCAGCGTGGTCGCCATGACCGGCGACGGTGTCAACGACGCGCCGGCTTTGAAGGCCGCGCATGTCGGCGTGGCCATGGGCGGGCGCGGCACCGATGTGGCGCGTGAGGCCGCGTCCGTCGTGCTGCTGGACGACAACTTTGCCTCCATCGTGGGCGCGGTGCGGCTCGGGCGGCGCATTTTTGACAACCTGCGCAAGTCCATGAGCTACATCCTGGCGGTGCACGTGCCGATTGCCGGCATGGCGCTGCTGCCGGTGCTGCTGGGTTGGCCCACCGTGCTGTTCCCGCTGCACATTGCGTTTCTGGAGCTGGTGATTGACCCGGCCTGCTCGATGGTGTTCGAGAACGAACCCGCTGAAGCAGATGTGATGCAGCGCCCGCCGCGCGATGTGTCTGCCCCGCTGTTTGGCGGCATGACACTTTGGCTGGCGTTGCTGCAAGGCCTGGGTGCGCTGGCATTGGTGATGGCAGTTACCGTGTGGGGTGCAAGTCACCTGTCAGAGGGTGCGGCGCGGGCCTTTGCCTTTGCCACGCTGGTGGGCACCAACCTGGCGCTGATATTTTCAAACCGCAGCCGTGCCGGCTCCTTGTGGGCCAGTTTGTGGGTGCCCAACCGCAGCTTGTGGCTGGTGGTGGCGGCCGCTTCAAGCCTGCTGCTGCTGGCGCTCTATGTGCCGTGGCTGGCGCGGCTGTTTGTCTTTGAGGCGTTGCCGCTGCCGTACCTGGGTGTGGTGGCCGGCTTGGGGCTAGCTGGTGTGGGGTGGTTTGAACTGGTGAAGGCCGTTAAAAGCAAACTGGCGCCATAACGGAACCGACACCCGTTCTGGAGCCAATATGCCAAATTTGTCCATCAAAGACGTGCCCGAAGCCTGGGCTCAAGCGCTGCGGCAGCGCGCCGCGCGCAATCACCGTTCCCTGCAAGGCGAATTGATGGCGCTGATTCAGCGCGTGGTAGAGCCCCAGTCCATGCCGCTGGACAGCGGCGTCAATCAGATGCTTGGCACCCTGGCTCCAGCGTCGTCCGGGGCTGAAATACCGCCGCCGGGGCGCAGCACGGTCGTGGGTTTTGACCGTTTTGGCAACCCGATTCGTCGGCAGGGCTGGAAAACGGTGGCGCAAATTGCGGCAGAACTGCGCACAAGCCCACTTGACGCCAAGCTTTGCCGGGAATTGCCTCGGGGCGTGGACATCATTCGCGAAGAGCGCGACGCACGATGAGTCTGCCCACTGCGGGTTTGTTTGTGGCCGCACCACCGCCGCACTATCTGGTTCGCCCGCCCTTGGTGCTGGACTGCAGCACGCTCGCTGGATTGGTCTTTGAAGAAGATTGGCAAGCCCAGGCCTTGCAAAAAATTGAAGGTTTTAGCTTGAAGGCGCCCGACTTGCTGCAAGTTGAAATCACCAGCGTGGCACTGGAAAAACATCGCCATGGCGGAGCCGACATCGCACTCAGTGGTTTGGCAAGGTATACAAGCATGGACATTGAACTGTTTGAAGTCGATGCCATGGCTGTGCTGGAGTTGGCCAACCGCTACCAGATCAGCGCCTATGACGCGTCGTACCTCTGGCTGGCCGCCGAGCTGACTTGTCCGCTGGCTACTTTTGACGAAAAACTGGCCACCGCCGCACAAGCGCATCTGAGCAGCCTGCCCTGACCCACCCCAACACCTCATTCCCGATTGCACCATGGCACCTCAACATATTCCCGGTGAAAGCACCGCTGACACCACCGCGCAGCAGCGCTTTCTTGACTTGCTCAAGCAAAGTATTCTGAAACTCGATGCCGCCGAGCTTGACTTTGGCATCTACCGCATCCTGAACTACCGCCGCACCCAGGTGCTGGCCTATCTGGACGAGACCCTGCCGGGGCGAATTGCGGCCTGGCGTGCCGAGCTTGCCCAGGCCAGCGGGCAGGCACTGGCGCACACCATGAGGTGCTGGCGCAGTGGGAGGCCGCGCTTGGTCGCTGTCTGCGCCGGGCCAGGTTGGCTTATCTGACAAAGCAGCCCCAGTCTGAGCTGATCACGCAAGCGCATGCCAATTTCCCAATGCAAACACTGCCCAACGGCAGCACCCAAATGGGCTACCGCATTGAGGCCATGCTGGTCGAGCCGGTCATGAAAGCGGCCCTGGATGCGTTGCAAAAGAGCCTGAAGGGCGCGCAGCTCAAACCCCGGGGATGGGAGCGCATTGTGGGTTTGTTGCGTGAAGAGGTGGGTGAGATTGACTTGAATGACACGCTGGCCCACGTGCTTGCCGCGTTGGCAGACGGCACTGACACAGATGATCTGAGCTTGCCCTTGCCCCGCTTGCACATTCCCCTGCACCTGTACGGTCCCTTGCTGCTGGCCGCCCCCGCTGCCAGCGTAGAGGCTGGCGCGCAACTGAGCTTGCTTGAAGATCAGCCGGTAAGTCTGCGCATCTCACCCCCCGCACTCGAAAACAGCGAGGCCCGCTTGGTGTGGGACTTGCGCCGGGTGTGGGAGCGCCTGCACGGGCAAGCCCCGTGGGCTGGCATCGAGGTGGTGTTGTTGCGCAATCTGGCGAGTGTGGGCGTCGGCTTGTTTGCGTCCGAAGGCTTTTACCCGGATTTTTTGCTGTGGCTCAAACGCGGCGACGCCCAGGCGCTGGCCTTTGTGGAGCCCAAGGGGCTGCGCCACCAGTGGCCCACAGACAAGTTTCACCTGCTGGAACATGGGGTGCCGCAGTGGAGATTTTCGGTGCCCGTACGAGGCTTTGTGCTGAGTGGCAATACCGAGCAGGAGCTTCAGATGCATCAACCCGGCTTCACTTGGGCCAAGGCGCCTTCGGTGTTGCTGCAGCAGGATGCCGATGGGCAATATGTGCAGCGGTTGTTGGGCGAATTGAGGGCGTTGTTGCCTGCCTGACCGCTCAAACCCCGTGTTGCTGGCGCAGCCGCTTGATCTTCTCAAGATTGACCTGGTTGTTGACCTCTTTGGCAGCAAGGGGCGCGCGCACAGCGCACTCGGCCTGGCGGGTGTCGTGGTAAATGTAGGGGCTCAGCGGCATGCCTTTGGCGTTGATCAGGCTCGCCACATGCGGCGCGGTGGCCCGCTCGCCGCGCGCAATCACCACTGCCGCTTCGCCATTGACCAGCTGCACATAGGTGCCAGGCGGGTAAAAGCCAATCACTGCGGCCATGGCCACGCGCTGGTGTTGGGTCAATGCAGTGGCCTCAAGTACCAGCGACTTGGCCGCGCCCAGCGCCGACATGGCCGGGCGGCTGACGCGTGGCGCCATTTTGGCCACCAGCGTGTCGGCCTGGTGCAACAGTTGCAAGCTCAGGCGCTGCTCGGCGTGGCTGCGGGTGGCCTCCGGCCTGTGATGCCACTGCACCAGGTCGAGCAGCTCGGGGTCTTGCACGCCAAAACCGCGCAAAATGTCGGTGCTGGTGGGTGGGTGCGCCGTGATGATGCTGCGCTGCACCGAGCTGGGGGCCCTGAACTGGCGCGCCAGGCTGTCTTGCGGGCGTGCCATGCCGATGTTCATGACCAGGGCTGAGCGCAGCAGCACAGCGCGGTTGCCCGCTGGCAGGGCCAGCTTGTCTGCGGTGAGGGCGCTGATCGCCCCGCTGAGCAAGGCGTGGGTGGCGCAGTAGCCCAGGCCCAGGTCTGGCAGCGCTTGAAACAACTCAAAAAGGCATTCGTCGGGGTCGTCGCGCAGCAATTGCAGGGCTTTTTGTTCAATGCCTTGCAGCCGTGCCAGCGGAGAAGCGGCGTCGGCACCCTGGTACAGCAGGCTGCGCAAAATATCTTGCAAATCCAGCCAGCCGCCATCCACCGTGCGGCCTTCCAGGTAGTCGGTGTCGAGGATTTCAGCGGGCATCGGGGCGCGGGAAATCTCGGTCATGAGCATGCCGTTTTGGCGCATCACGCGCATTTCCCGCATCAGGGCGCTTTGCCAGGCCTGTGCATCGGTTTCGGTCATGCAGGCCTGGTGGCTGGCCAGCATCTCGCGCTGTGCCTCGGATTGCAGCACCTGGCCGCGGCGCAGCAGCAGGCGACCATCCGGGGTGCGGATGTCTACCGGCATGGTGCGCCCCAGTTGCACCCGGCTCAGGGGCACGGGCAGGTGGGCCATGATCACTCAGCCACCTGCACCGGCACCCGCGGCGACAGGGCGCACATCAGCTCATAACCCAGTGTGCCAGCCGCGTCGGCGACTTCGTCAATGCCCAGAATCGCTCCATTTTGAGCGCGACCCCATAAAGTGACGTCGCTGCCCATGCCGGCGTGGGGCACCGGTGTCAAATCGACCGTGACCATGTCCATGCTGACGCGCCCGATCAACCGCGTGCGTACACCCGCCACCAGCACCGGGGTGCCGGTGGGTGCCAGGCGCGGGTAGCCGTCGGCATAACCGCAGGCCACCACGCCAATGCGCATCGGCTCCTCTGTTACAAACTTTGAGCCATATCCGACGCTAGCCCACGCAGATATTGCCTGAGTAGCTATTATTTTTGATGATAGTGTCATGCCGGGCAGCAACCCCCAATCAGCCGCAGTGTGCGCGGGGTGATCGGGTGCGCTGCCATACAGGCTGATGCCGGGGCGGATCCAGTCAGACGCTGCCACCGCATCGGGGTGGCGCAGGGTGGCGGCGCTGTTGCTCAAGGTGCGCTCGCCCGGCAGGTCTCGCGTGGCCTCGGCAAAGCAGGTCATTTGCGCGGCAATGCCCAGGCTGCCATCGGCATCGCTGAAGTGGGTCATGAGCGAGACCTCGTCGACTTGTGACAAGGCATTCAGTCGCGCCCAGGCGCTGCGATAACGCTCTGGCGTGAAGCCAAGCCGGTTCATGCCCGAATTCATCTTTAAAAACACCCGGTGTGCCAGATGGGTTTTGCAGGCGGCCAGCATGTCGATTTGTTCGTCGCAATGCACGGTGTGCCACAGGTCAAGGCGCGAACACAACTCCAGGTCGCGCGGTTCAAACACGCCTTCGAGCAACAAAACCGGCCCGCGCCAACCCAGGGCGCGCACGCGTTGGGCTTCATCGAGGTCCAGCAGGGCAAAACCGTCGGCGCTGCGCAGGCCGTCAAACACACGCTCAATGCCGTGGCCGTAGGCGTTGGCCTTGACCACCGCCCAGACCTTGGCTTCCGGCGCGGCGGCGCGGTTGCGGTTCAGGTTGTGGTGCAGTGCAGCAGGGTAAATCGTGGCGGATATGGGGCGGGGCATGGCGGTATGGATAAATGCGGTGGGGCGATTTTGACACTGCACCGGCATGCTATAACCCCGTACCGTTCGGAGACACCTCACCCCTTAATGCGCCGCAGCTAGCGGCCGCCACAACTATCGATGAAACGCGGCTTTTTCACCATCATGGCAGCGCAGTTTTTCAGCTCGCTTGCCGACAACGCCTTGTTCGTCGCCGCCGTGCAACTGTTGCGCACCAGCAAAGCGCCAGAATGGCAACAGGCCGCCCTGGTGCCCATGTTTGCGCTTTTTTACGTGGTGTTGGCGCCTTTTGTGGGCGCGTTTGCCGACTCCATGCCCAAAGGGCGGGTCATGCTGGTGAGCAATTTCATCAAGGTGGCGGGCTGTCTGTTCATGCTGTTTGGCACGCATCCGCTGATGGCTTACGCGGTGGTGGGGCTGGGCGCGGCGGCCTATTCCCCGGCCAAATACGGCATATTGACGGAGTTGCTGCCGGCCTCGCAGCTGGTCAAGGCCAATGGCTGGATTGAGGGGCTGACGATTGGCTCGATCATTCTGGGCGTGCTGCTGGGTGGGCAGCTGGTGAGCCCTTACATCTCACGCTACTTGTTGGCGGCGAATATTCCGGGCATCAGCAACCCGTCCGAGGCCGCTATTGCCGTGCTGATCCTGGTGTATTTGCTGGCCGCCTGGTTCAACACCCACATTCCGCTCACCGGGGTGTTGATGCGCCCGATGCCCAAGCCACGGCATTTGCTGGCCTTGTTGCCTGATTTTTGGACCTGCAACACTCGCCTGTGGCGCGACAAGCTGGGCCAAATCTCGCTCGCGGCCACCACGCTGATTTGGGGTGTGGCGGGCAATTTGCGCTTCATTGTGCTGGCCTGGGCCTCTGTGGCGCTGGGGTATTCGGTGACGCAGGCATCGGCTTTGCAAGGTGTGGTGGCGATTGGCATGGCGGTGGGCGCGGTGGTAGCGTCGATGCGCATGCGGCTTGAAGATGGCCCCCGGGTGATCACGCTGGGCATCGTCATGGGGCTGCTGATCATTGGCCTGATCTTCATCACCAACGTCTGGGTGGCCGCGCCGTTTTTGATTTTGCTGGGCGCTTTGGGTGGCTTTCTGGTGGTGCCCATGAACGCCTTGCTGCAGCACCGCGGTCACAACCTGATGGGGGCCGGGCGCTCGATTGCCGTGCAAAACTTCAATGAGCAGGCGTGCATCTTGTTTCTGGGGGCCTTGTACAGCTTGTCGACCGGGCTGGGTGTGCCCACCTTTGCCGCCATCACCGGGTTTGGCGTGGTGATTGCCGGCTTCATGCTGCTGATTCGCCGCTGGCACGCGCGCAACCTGGTGCAGCATGGTGAAGAAATTGACCGCTTGCTGGCGATCGCCCGCAACGACAAGGCGCACGGCTGATTGCCAGTGGCTTTGTTCAGAGGCGCCGGGCCTGCTGGGCAGCAAGCGCATCAAGTGGAACTTCACCAAGTTTCTGGTCGGCAAAGATGGCCAGGTGCGCAAGCGTTACGCGCCGACCGACACGCCTGAGAGCCTGAAGCCAGACCTCGACGCGGCGCTGGCCGCGTGAGGCCTTAGGTGATTTCTATGAATAAATATGCCCAGATGACGTAGGATTTTTGTTCAGCTGCAAGGCGTAAAAATGGGCGTATAGCGAGCTATACAACCGTTTTTGCAACGCAGCAGATGGACAAAAAGACAAGTCAGGTGGGTATATTTTTCGCAGGAAATAGCCTTAAGGCGCGGGCCTGGCAGGCGCGTTGAATTCTTGAACCTGCGAACTCACATCCAGCAAACGCTGCTTGCTGGCGTAATGCCGGTCAAGCCGCCACTCAGACAAGATTTCCAGCGCCAGCTCGAACCGGTCGTTGTCCAGCTCGTACAACTGCGCCACCGAAATGTGGCCAGAGCTCTCGAGCGCAAGAACCAGCGACGAGATGATTTTGGACGCCGGGTGGTCCGGGTTGGCTTGAATTAACTTACGCGCAGTTTTGATGGCGAGCATGGTGTGGTTTTTCCAACGTAGTTACTGAGGCTGAGGCGAGTTGCGCCGGTCACCTAAGCGTACCCCATGGCGGTGCTTGTTTGATGACACAGATGTGACACTCGCGTGAACGGGCGTCACAGCCTGCGCCCCCAAAACCAGCACGCCAGCAGCGGCACGCGCCAAGCCAAGCCAAGCGTTGACGGCTGGAGGCCAGCGGGCTTAGGTGATTTCCTGCGAAAAATATACCCATCTGACTTGTCTTTTTGTCCATCTGCTGCGTTGCAAAAACGGTTGTATAGCTCGCTATACGCCCATTTTTACGCCTTGCAGCTGAACAAAAATCCTGCGTCATCTGGG
>JBBQSS010000045.1:0-16443 GCA_038213665.1 Burkholderiales bacterium
GATGGTGGGTGCCGAGCATCCGCTGTTCATCTTGTTCACGTCTGGCTCCACCGGCAAACCCAAGGGTGTGCAGCACGCCACCGGCGGTTTTGTGTTGTGGTCCAAGTTGACCATGGACTGGACCTTTGACCTGAAGGCCGATGACGTGTTCTGGTGCACGGCCGACATCGGCTGGATCACCGGCCACGCCTACGTGGCTTACGGCCCACTGGCCGCTGGCGCCACCCAGATCATTTTTGAAGGCATCCCAACCTACCCGAACGCGGGTCGTTTCTGGCAGATGATCGAGCGCCACAAGTGCAGTATTTTCTACACCGCACCCACGGCGATTCGCTCACTCATCAAGCTCGCTGAAAGCGACGAGAAAGTGCATCCGGACCGCTCTGACCTGAGCAGCCTGCGCATCTTGGGTTCGGTGGGTGAGCCGATCAACCCCGAAGCCTGGATGTGGTACTACAAAAACATCGGCCATGAAAAATGCCCGATCGTCGACACCTTCTGGCAGACCGAAACCGGCGGTCGCATGATCACGCCGCTGCCGGGCGCCACACCACTGGTTCCGGGCAGCTGCACCTTGCCACTGCCGGGCATCATGGCCGCTATCGTGGACGAAGCCGGCCAGGACGTGCCCAATGGTTCCGGTGGCATGCTGGTCATCAAACGCCCATGGCCTTCGATGATTCGCACCATCTGGAACGACCCCGAGCGTTTCAAGAGCAGCTACTTCCCCGCAGAAATGGGCGGTACTTACTACTTGGCGGGCGACGGTGCGGTGCGCAGTGAAGACCGTGGCTACTTCCGCATCACGGGCCGTATCGATGACGTGTTGAACGTGTCGGGTCACCGCATGGGCACCATGGAAATTGAATCGGCCTTGGTCGCCAAGACTGACTTGGTGGCCGAAGCCGCTGTGGTCGGTCGCCCGGATGACCTGACCGGCGAAGCCATCTGCGCGTTTGTGGTGTTGAAGCGCGGCGTGCCGACCGGCGATGAAGCCAAACAAATTGCCAAAGAGCTGCGTGACTGGGTGGCCAAGGAAATTGGCCCGATTGCCAAGCCGAAAGACATTCGCTTTGGTGAAAACCTGCCCAAGACCCGTTCCGGCAAGATCATGCGCCGCCTGTTGCGCTCGCTGGCCAAGGGTGAAACCATCACCCAAGACACCTCCACACTGGAAAACCCAGCCATTTTGGGTCAGTTGGGGCAAGCCTACTGATGCTATTTAAAATATAGCTGCTCGCGCTTATTCCATAAGGGCTAGCGGCTATTTTTTTATAAATTACGGCAAGGGACAAGCGTGCGCTAAGCCATGTCACCAGATAAATACCGGGTGGCTTGTCACCATGGAAAAAGCCCGCGTAAGCGGGCTTTTTCACGAGCGTTTGAGGACTTTTATTGCAGTGACAGAACCCATTTTGCCAGCGCGTCGGCCTCAGCCTGGGACACTTGCGGGTTGGCCGGCATGGGAATCGCACCCCAAACGCCGGCGCCCCCGTTCAAGATTTTGGTGCTCAATTTGGTCGCTGCTGCCTGACCCGCGTATTTTTTTGCCACGTCTTTGTAGCTTGGCCCCACCACTTTTTTCTCGACGGCGTGGCATGCCATGCAGTTTTTCTTTTGCGCCAAGGCCTGGTCTGCCAGCACCGGGGCGGCAAAAACGCTGGCACTGAGCAGGGCAAATAGAATGTTTTTCATGGGGTGTCTTTCGGGAATGTGGGGTAGAGTTACTTTAACGTCATTGCAGGCGGCACAGTTGACAGGTGCGTGCGATGTGCTTGATGGGTGCTTGATAGGCGCTTGGTGTGCGGACACAGCCGAAAATTTGGAGAACATACGATGTATTTGCTTGGTTTGGGGTTAATTTTTCTGATCTTGAAATATGCCCAGGTGGCGCCGGTGGCGGCCTGGTCCTGGTGGTGGGTGCTGACCCCCTTTGCGCTGGCGGTGGCATGGTGGGCCTGGGCCGACAGCACCGGTTACACCAAACGCAAAGCCATGGAGCACGAAGACAAACGCTGCGATGCGCGCCGCACGCGCACCAAAAATGCGCTGGATTCGACCTATCAAAAGACCCACAAACCGTAACCATGCGCCTGCGCAGGCCGTCTGCCTCATGCCAAGCGCTGGCCCTTGGCCCTTTGACCACGTTCTCCATGCCAAGCCGTTTGATCCGGTCTCTGGGAAAGTCCCCGCAAATCAACCGTTAGGTTCAGGCCTTTTCGCCCGTGGGACATAATCCAGGCTTGGTTTTTAACCCTGTTTTATCCCTAGGACTTACGCAAAACTGCCCCGGCTTCGTTCAAACACCCGGCCGTACTGTCTGCGGTGTATTGCCAAGCTGGAACAATTTTGTGTCAGTCCTTATTTCATTCACTCACAACGAATCACCATGCCTGTCTACCGCTCCAAAACCACCACCGCTGGCCGCAACATGGCAGGTGCCCGCTCACTGTGGCGCGCCACTGGCATGAAAGATGGCGACTTTGAAAAGCCCATCATCGCCGTGGTCAACTCCTTCACCCAGTTTGTGCCCGGCCACGTCCACCTCAAAGACCTCGGTCAGCTCGTGGCGCGTGAGATTGAAGCGGCGGGCGGCGTCGCCAAAGAATTCAACACCATTGCCGTGGACGACGGCATCGCCATGGGCCACGACGGCATGTTGTATTCGTTGCCGAGCCGCGACATCATTGCCGACTCGGTCGAGTACATGGTCAACGCCCATTGCGCTGACGCGATGGTCTGCATCTCGAATTGCGACAAGATCACCCCCGGCATGCTGATGGCCGCCATGCGCTTGAATATTCCGGTGGTGTTTGTCTCGGGCGGCCCGATGGAAGCCGGCAAAACCAAGCTTGGCGTCATCAAGCTCGACCTGATCGACGCCATGGTGATGGCGGCTGACACATCGGTATCCGACGAGGAACTGGCTGAAGTCGAACGCTCTGCCTGCCCGACTTGCGGTTCGTGCTCTGGCATGTTCACCGCCAACTCGATGAACTGCCTGACCGAAGCGCTGGGCTTGTCATTGCCCGGCAACGGCACCGTGGTGGCCACCCATGCCGACCGCGAGCAACTGTTCAAGCGCGCCGGCCACTTGATCGTGGCGCTGTGCAAGCGCTATTACGAGCAGGATGACGCCACGGTGCTGCCGCGCTCGATTGGTTTCAAGGCCTTCGAGAACGCCATCACGCTCGACATCGCCATGGGCGGCTCGACCAACACCATCTTGCACATCCTGGCGGTGGCCCAAGAGGCCGAAATCGACTTCACGCTGGCCGACATTGACCGCCTGTCACGTGTCGTGCCGCAGCTGTGCAAGGTCGCGCCCAACACGCCCAAATACCATGTGGAAGACGTGCACCGCGCCGGCGGCATCATGGCGATCCTGGGTGAACTCGACCGCGTCGGCAAGCTGCACACCGATGTGCCGACGGTGCACGCACCCACCATGAAAGATGCGCTAGACCAATGGGACATCATGCGCAACCCGTCTGCTGAGGTGCAAACGTTCTACCAAGCAGGCCCGGCTGGCAAACCGACCCAGACCGCGTTCAGCCAGTCCACCCGCTGTCCCAGCCTGGACATGGACCGCGCTGAAGGCTGCATCCGTTCTGGCGAACACGCGTTCTCGCAAGAGGGTGGCCTGGCCGTGCTGGTGGGCAATATCGCCCTCAACGGCTGCGTGGTGAAAACTGCCGGGGTCGATGACGCGCTGATGGTTTTTGAAGGGACGGCCCATGTGACCGAGTCGCAGGACGAAGCCGTTGCCAACATTCTGGACGACCAGGTCAAGGCCGGTGACATCGTCATCGTGCGTTACGAAGGCCCCAAGGGTGGCCCCGGCATGCAGGAGATGCTCTACCCCACGTCCTACATCAAGTCCAAAGGCCTGGGCAAAGCCTGCGCGCTGTTGACCGATGGCCGTTTCTCGGGCGGCACCTCCGGCCTGTCGATCGGCCACGTCTCGCCCGAAGCGGCGGCCGGTGGTGCGATTGGCCTGGTGCGCAATGGCGACCGCATCCGCATCGACATCCCGAATCGCAGCATCAACGTGCTGCTGTCTGACGAGGCGCTGGCCAAGCGCCGCGCCGAGCAGGACGCGTTGGGCTGGAAGCCCGCCAAACCGCGTCCGCGCAAGGTGTCGGCTGCGCTCAAGGCCTACGCCATGCTGGTGATGTCAGCCGACAAGGGCGCTGTGCGCGACCTGTCCTTGCTGGGCGACTGATTCCAGTTGCAAAGAAACGGACGGGCGCACACAGTGCGCTCGTCCGTCTGCCTGTTTCAAGCGTCCTGCAGCCCCGGATGTCACCGGTGCCAAGGGCGCAACACCATTGCAAGCTATGTTGATTCACCCTCAAATTGATCCTGTCGCCCTGCAGTTGGGGCCCTTGGCTGTGCACTGGTACGGCTTGACGTATCTGGCCGCATTTGGCTTGTTCATGCTGTTGGGCGTGCGCCGCCTGCGGCACGAGCCTTATGCGTCCATGCGTGGCGCCCAAGCCTGGAGCCGCAAAGATGTGGAGGACATTCTGTTTTTGGGGGTGATGGGTGTGGTGCTGGGCGGGCGCATCGGCTACTGCCTGTTTTACAAACCGCTTTATTACTTGGCGCATCCGCTGGAGGTGTTTGCCGTGTGGCAAGGCGGCATGAGTTTTCACGGCGGCCTGCTCGGGGTGATTGTGGCAATGGTCTGGTTTGCCCATTCACGCGGCAAGCCCTGGCTGCAGGTGGCCGATTTTGTAGCACCTTGTGTGCCCACCGGGCTGGCGGCTGGGCGCGTGGGCAATTTCATTAATGGCGAGTTGTGGGGCCGTGTGGCCAGCCCGGACTTGCCTTGGGGCATGGTGTTTCGCGGGGCGGGTGATTTGCCACGTCATCCGTCACAAATCTACCAGTTCTTGCTGGAAGGCCTGTTGCTGTTTGTGTTGTTGTGGTGGTATGCACGCACGCCTCGGGCCAGGGGTCAGGTGTCTGCGGCGTTCCTGGTAGGTTATGGCTTGTTCAGGTTCATTGCCGAATTTTTCCGCGAGCCTGATGCGCACCTGGGCTTGCTGGGTTTGGGCATGAGCATGGGGCAATGGTTGTGTGTGCCCATGGTTTTGGGCGGCATTGGCCTTTGGTGGTGGGCCAGGGCGCAGCCCAAAAATTTATAGGAAAATAGCCTCTAGCCCTTAATTTATATGCGTAAGCAGCTATCAATAATATAGTTTAATCACGCTCTCATGCCCGCAAGAATACAGTTTGAGCAGACGGACGGCGTCGCGCACGTCACCTTAAGTTACCCGAAACGCTTCAACGCCATGACGCGCGCCATGTGGCGTGAGTTGCGCGTGGTGTTCGAGCGCATACAGCAAAGCACGGAGGTGCGCTGTGTGCACATTGCCGGTCGTGGTGCGAATTTTTGTGCCGGTGGCGACATTTCCGAATACACCAGTTTTCGCTTTGAGGAAGCTTCTCTGCGCGAGTTTCATGAGGAAGATGTATGGAGCGCGCTCAGCGCCATGCTGGCCTGTGATGTACCGATCGTGGCGCAAATTGCAGGCAACTGCATGGGTGCCGGTGTGGAGATTGCCAGTTGCTGCGACATTCGGCTGGCCGCTGAATCGGCCCAGTTTGGCGCCCCGATTGCCCGCCTGGGTTTTCCGATGGCACCGCGCGAGGCCGCGTTGGTGTTGAGTGAACTCGGCGCCACCACGGCCCGCCAGATGCTGCTGGAAGCCGCCGTGTTCAGTGCGCCGGAGCTGTTGCAACGTGGATTTTTGAGCCGGGTCGTGGCGGATGTCGATCTAAGCACGCTGGTGCAGACCACGGTGCAGCGCATCTGCCAGTTGGCACCGCAGGCGGCACGCTTGAACAAACAAACATTTAGAGCACTAAATCAGCCTCTAGCCCTTATAGATAAAGCGCAAGCAGCTACTTATTCAATAGCTTTAGATAGTCCCATGACCAGGCTGATGAGCACCGCCTACGCGTATGCGGACAGCGCCGAGCAGCGCGAAGGCATCACGGCGTTTCTGGAAAAACGACCGCCCCGGTTTTGATGCCTCAGCCTGGAACGCGCCGCCTATGCGTCTGACCAACATGCCGTGGCCAGCCAAGGGCCTGATGATGTGGCGGTGATCATCTGCACCAGCGGCACCACCGGCACCAACGGCCGTGCCAAGGGCGCCATGCGTGACGCACGGCAACATGCTCAGCAATGATGGGCAAGGTACAAAAAAAATCTCTTGCAGGCCCAATATACCGAGGCTGAAAGTCGTTAGTATTTCGGCCTACGCATAACGAGGAACCCATCTTGCAAGTGATTCAAACCGTGCTTCGCGATGACGCCACTGTGACCACAGCGCTTGATCCGTTTCGGGCGATCGTGCCTAACCTGATTCTGGCTTTTGGCAATGCCACTTGGCTGGCTGGCGTGGCTGGCCCGCTGGCCGAAGCGTTTCCCCAAGCCAACCGACTGGGTTGCACCACGGCTGGCGAAATTTCGTCAAAAGGCGTCAGCGATGACAGCTGTGTGCTGACCGCCGTGCAATTCGACAACAGCCAGATTTGCGCTGCCAGCACGCCATTGGCCTCGATGGACGATTCGCGTGGTGCGGGTCAACGCCTGGCGCGGCAGCTGCCGCTGGATGATTTGCGGGCGGTGCTGGTGCTGGGGCAGGGCGTTGATATCAATGGCAGCGCCATGATTAGCGGTATGAGCGACGTTCTGGGGGCAGATATTCTGATCACAGGCGGGCTGGCCGGTGACGCCGCGGCATTCAAGGAAACTTTTGTGCTTGATGACGCCGGGGTGCACAACGATCGGGTCGCCTGTGTGGGCCTCTATGGAAAGCATTTGCTGGTGACGCACGGCTCGTTCGGTGGCTGGATGCCTTTTGGGCCAGCACGCAAAGTGACCCGTTGCGCCAACAACGTGTTGTTTGAGCTCGACGGCGAGCCCGCGCTGGAAGTTTATAAACGTTATCTGGGTGAGCATGCCAAGGACTTGCCCGCCTCCGGCTTGCTGTTTCCGATGGCCATGCTTGGCAGCGACCATTCCGAAGTCGGCCTGATTCGCACCATTTTGGCTGTTGATGACATCCAAGGCAGCCTGACCTTGGCGGGAGATATCGACCCCGATGGTTATTTGCGCTTGATGCATGCCAGCACCGACGCACTGGTCAATGGGGCCGAGGCAGCCGCCCAGGCCGCCAAGTTGGCCTTGCAGCAGCCGAATCAGGGTCTGGCCCTGCTGGTGAGTTGTGTTGGGCGCAAGCTGGTGATGGGCGGACGGGTCGAGGAGGAAGTGGAAGCGGTAGCCGAGGTGCTCAGCCAAGGTTCCGTATTGACCGGGTTTTACTCTTATGGCGAGATCAGTCCATTCACCGGGGAGGTTTCGTGCAAGCTGCACAATCAGACCATGACCATTACCTACTTGACTGAACAATCCGTGCCAATCTGAGAGATACGCCTGTTTATGCACAAGTTACTGATGCGCCAGAGCCGCCGATTGCTTGGCGTTGAAGCGGGTCAATTGCCGGTGGTGCTGGCCGAGTTGGCGCAATTGGCCCGGGAGCCTGGCTTGTCGCCATCCGCAGCGGGTGTGCTGACCGGGCTGGATGGTTTTCTTAAACGGGTCGAGGATGCCTATGAGCAAAGCGACCGCGATCTTGATCTGAAGACCCGCAGCCTGCAACTGAGCTCGATCGAGTTGTCACACACCAACGACCGGCTGCGTCTGGAGCTTGACAGTCGCAAACGGGCGATTGATTCCCTGCGGGAAACGGCCAACAGCCTGCTGCAAACCGTCGATGCGGACATGCCGCCTTTGCAGGACGACAACCTGGAGTCCTTGTCGCAGTTGATGTCCGAACTGGTGCGCCAGCGTGAAATCGGCCAGCGCGATTTGCAGGCGGCGTTGTCAGATTTGGCGAAACAAAAATTCGCCCTGGATCAGCATGCCATTGTCAGCATCACCGACGTGTCGGGTCGCATCACCTACGCCAATGACAAGTTTTGCCAGATCAGCGGCTATGCGCGCGATCAGCTGTTGGGTAAAACCCACCGCCTGGTCAATTCGGGTGTGCAGTCCAGGGATTTTTTTGAAGGCTTGTGGAAAACCATTCTGGCCAGCCAGGTCTGGCATGGCGAGATTTGTAACCGCACCAAAAACGGTGCCTTGTACTGGGTGCAGGCCACCATCGTGCCGCTACTTGATGAGCGCGGTGCGCCGGAACAGTTCATTGCCATCCGCACCGACATCACGGCCCGCAAACAAATGCAGGCGGCAGTGGCGCAGGCCGAAAGCCGGGTGCGCCGCATCACCAATGCCGTGCCCGGCGTGGTGTACCAGTGCGCAGTGGGACACGGCCAAATTCGCTACACCTTTTTAAGCGACCGACTGGAAGACATCCGGGGGCTTGACCGCGCCGCCTTGTTGGCCGATGGCAGCCTGGCGTTCTCACAAATCGTGGCGGAAGACCGCGAGCGGTGCCTGGCCGAGGTGTTGGCTGCAGGGGCCCAGCGCACCGCCTGGCAGGGTGACTACCGGGTCAAAATGCCCGATGACAGCGTGCGCTGGATCCGTTCTGAAATCAACCCGGACCCGGACCTGGCCGAGGACGGTGTCACGGTGTTCACCGGCATCTGGCAGGATGCGACACAGTTGAAAGAAGCTGGCCAGCGCCTGCGTGAGGTCAGCGAGAGCATTCCGGTGGTGGTGTTTCAGTACCGTTTGTGGCCGGATGGCCGACAGAGTTTTCCGTTTTGCAGCAGTGTGGTCGAGCAAATATGTGGGCTGACACCCCACGATGTGATGGTTGACCCCGCGGTGTTTTTTGCCCAGATTGATGCGGCAGACCAAGAGGCATTTGCGCAGGCGTTCATCACATCAGTCAAGACAATGGTGCGCATCTCGCTGGACTTTCGCATGCGGCACAGGCGCACGGGTGAGCTGATTTGGGTGCACGGGGAATCGATGCCGCAACGCGCGGTGGACGCCGGCGTGGTCTGGAATGGTTATATGGCCGATATTTCTCAGGCCAGACAGGCCTCGGAGGAATTACGGCGCGCCAAGGAAGCTGCGGAAGTGGCGAACCGCGCCAAATCAGATTTTCTGGCCAACATGAGCCATGAAATTCGCACCCCCATGAACGGCGTGATCGGCATGACCGAATTGGCGCTTGACACCGTGCTGACGAATCAACAACGCGAGTACCTTGAGGTCGTCAAGTCGTCCTCTGACGCGTTGTTGCGGGTCATTAACGACATTCTTGATTTCTCGAAAATTGAAGCCGGCATGCTGCTGATTGAAAAAATCCCCTTCAACCTCAGCCGCATGGTGGGTGAGGCGCTCAAGACTTTGGTGGTGCGCGCCCATGCCAAGGGGCTCAAACTGGCGTGCCACATGGCGCCCGAGGTGCCGCTGGCGGTGGTGGGTGACCCGGGGCGCTTGCGCCAGATACTGATGAACCTGATTGGCAACGCCATCAAATTTACCGAGCAAGGCGAAGTGGTGTTGCGCGTGGATATGGCACACGACCCAGGCAAATTGCCGCTGTTTAGGTTTTCAGTGAAGGACACAGGCATTGGTATCGCGGCTTCCAAGCTGCACAGTGTTTTCGAGGCCTTTGCGCAGGAGGACAGCAGCATCACCCGCCGCTTTGGGGGTACCGGCCTGGGCTTGTCGATTTCTTCGCGCTTGGTTGAGGCGCTGGGCGGCCGGATCTCGGTGCAAAGCGAATTCGGGTGTGGCAGTCAATTTGACGTGTGGGTACCGATGGCGCTTGGCACGCAAGGCCTTGGACTGACGGACGAACTGGTCAGCCCGGCTTTCCAGCAAACGCCCATGACAAGCCCGCCGGTGCTCGATATTTTGCTGGTGGAAGACCATGTGATCAACCAAAAGCTGGCGATTGCGGTGCTTGGCCGCTGGGGGCACCGTGTCACGGTTGCGGGCAACGGCCAGGTGGCGCTTGACGCCTTGGCGCAGCACCGGTTTGATCTGGTGTTCATGGACATGATGATGCCAGTGATGGATGGTCTGGAGGCCACACAACGTATTCGGGCCGGGGAGCCTGCAGGTGTTCACTTGCCGATCGTGGCCATGACGGCCAACGCCATGTTGGCCGACCGGGAGCGCTGTTTGATGGCCGGCATGGACGACTACATCTCCAAGCCGGTTGAGATCACCGAGGTGCAGCGCGTGTTGACCCGTTTTTCGTCCGCCGGGTGGCGCGCAGGTCAGCTGCCCGAACCCCATCCGTCTCCCACAGATTCGTCCATGGACGCCCGGCCCGATGAAGGCTTCGAATTTGACTACGACCAGGCTTTGGCCGACTCAGACCAAGAGGTGCTCGACATCGTGGCCGGAGCCTTCACGGCACAGTGGCCGCTTGATCTTTTGCACATGACACAGGCGCTGGCCAGCGGCGACATGTCGCCTTTGCTGCACACGGCACACGCGCTCAAGGGCACTGTGGGTATGTTTGGCGCCAGGCCTGTGGTGGTCTTGGCCCAAGAGCTTGAAGCGCTGGCGACGCTTGCCGGTGCTGCTCCAAACGGGCCGTCAGCGGCTTCGGTGTCAGCCATGACGGCGATGACGGCCAGTCTGGCGATGTTGCAGACCCAGATTGGGTATTTGTTGGCCGCTTTGAGCCGTCGGTCAGCATGACGACGACTTGGCGGTGCTACAGTTCATTTCAGTCTGGTAGACGCCCGGCCCAACTGCCCAGATTGGGTTGATGCGCAGTTGCCGGTTTTTATCTAAAAGTAAACATGACTTATCAAGTTTTAATTGTTGACGACGCGGAAATCAACCTGGTGTTGTTCGAGGCACTGATCCATAAAATGGCTGATTGCGAAGCCGTCAAATTTGCCAATGCACCTCAGGGTCTGGCTTGGGCGCAGACCCATGACATTGATTTGGTGATTGTGGACTACATGATGCCGGAGCTTCACGGCATTGACTTCATCCAGCAGTTGCGCGCCACCAAGGGCAAAGAAGACGTGCCGGTGTTGATGGTCACAGCCAATGATCAAAAGCAAATTCGTTACCGTGCGCTGGATGCAGGCGCCACCGATTTTTTGATCAAACCGATTGACAAAATTGAATTCATGGCACGCGTCAACAATGTGTTGCAGTTGGGGGCCAGCCGCAAGGCGCTGGCCAACCGGGCCGAATGGCTGGCCGACGAAGTGCGCAAAGCCACCTTCAAGATTGTTCAGCGTGAACGCGAGACGGTGGTGCGCTTGTCCAAGGCGGCCGAGTATCGCGACCCCGAGACCGGTGCGCACATTTTGCGCATGGCACATTATTCGGAATTGATCGCCAAAGGCTTGGGCCTGACACAGGCTGAGCAAGATTTGCTGCTTGAAGCCGCCCCGATGCATGACATTGGCAAGGTCGGCATCGCTGACCATATCTTGCTCAAACCCGGGCGGCTGACGCCAGAGGAGTTCGAGATCATGAAACAGCACGCCATCTATGGTTACGAAATTCTTAAGGGTAGTTCATCGCCTGTGCTGCAAGCCGGTGCTGAAATTGCGCGTGCGCACCACGAGAAATTCGATGGCTCAGGTTACCCCAACAACTTGGCGGGTGAAGCCATTCCTATTTACAGCCGAATTGTGGCGGTGGCCGATGTGTTTGATGCGTTGACATCCGAGCGACCCTACAAGAAAGCCTGGACACTTGAACGCGCAGCCGAACACATCAAGGCCAGTTCCGGGAGTCACTTTGATCCCCGATGCGTGGACATTTTTTTTGCAAACTGGGACAAAGTCTTGGAGATTCGAGACCGGTTTAAAGACCATTGAGCTGCGAATTTGCTACGTTATTTATAGCTGCATACGCTTTATATACAAGGGCTAGAGACTGATTATCTTAAAACAAGTACAGGGATGTGAGAGTGCGTCAAGACTTGCTGTGTCTCGCTGCCCAACAGCAAGCGTTTGACACCTCTGTGGCCATGTGAGGCCATGACGATCAAATCACATTTGTGTTTTTTGGCAGCCGCAATCACGGCATCGGACACCACGTCTGACTTGACCGTGAGTGCCCGGGTTGGGATGCCTTGCAGATCCGCCGCTTTTTTGACATCGTCAACAACCGCCTGACCTTCATCTGCCCACTGCTTTTCAATCCGACCCACTTCGGCAGCTTGCAGCGCCAGGCCACCTTCAAAATAGCTTTGAGGGTAGCTGGGCACCACTTTGAGCGCCACCAGATTGGCACCCGTCAGGGCCGCCAGCGAAATGGCACTGCTGACCGCTTTTTTTGACAGGGTTGAGCCATCAGTCGCCACCAAAATGTTTTTGTACAAGGTGTGTCTCCTTTGCGTTGAAAATTTAAGCATAACCTTACACTCGGTGCCGTCCTTGACATATGTCACTTTAGGCGCTGCTTACCTACGTTACCCTTTCAAAAATGTCTTCTCTTTCGCTTAGTTTTCCCGCCTCATCCGATCTCTATCCAGCGTCCGTACCGGTCGAAGGCCCGGTGTTGGGCACTGAGCCCGACGCATTGGCCACGTTGCAGCTGCTTGATGATGAGCAGGAGTGGACCGCCTTTAGCCGCCCTGTTGCAAAGCAGGCAGGTTGCTGGGAATCCAATGTGCTCATTGAAGGCATGCACTGCGCGGCGTGTGCACTCACCATTGAAGACGTGCTCAAGGGCGTGCCAGGTGTGCTTAATGCTGAAGTGAGCGCCGGCAGCCACCGTGCCAAGGTGGTGTGGGCAGAGCAAGCCGTGGCGCCTTCGGGCTGGATGCAGGCGGTGCAACGCGCAGGTTATCGGGCGCTTCCGGCCAACGATGCTTTTTCTCGCGAGCGTCGTCAGGTCGAATCGCGCAAGGCCTTGTGGCGAATGATGGTGGCCGGCTTGTGCATGATGCAGGTCATGATGTATGCCTACCCAGCCTACATTGCAGAGCCGGGTGATTTGTCGCTGGAGTTGGAACAACTGCTGCGCTGGGCATCCTGGGTGCTGACTTTGCCCGTGGTCCTTTTTTCATGTGGGCCATTTTTCAGCAGCGCCTGGCGCGATGTGCTGCACCGGCGCATCAGCATGGACTTGCCGGTTGCGCTGGGCATGTTGATCACCTTTGTGGTCAGCACGGCGGGCACGTTTGACCCTGCCGGTATTTTTGGCGCCGAGGTGTACTTTGATTCACTCACCATGTTTGTGTTCTTCTTGCTGGCTGGGCGCTGGTTGGAGTTGCGCCTGCGGGACAAAACTGCCGGCGCTCTGGAAGCTTTGATGAACCGCTTGCCGGACAGCGTGTCCAGGCTCAGGGCTGACGGTGAGTTTGAACGTGTGCCGGTGCGGCGCTTGCAGAGCGGCGACGTGATTCGCGTCTTGCCGGGAGAGGTTTTTCCGGCGGATGGCGTGCTGTTGCAGGGAAGCACTTCAGTGGATGAATCCCTGTTGACTGGCGAGTCGCGGCCTTTGGTTCGCAGCGTCGGTGATGAAGTGATTTCCGGCAGTCACAACCTTGCCGCCGTGGTGCGCATGCGGGTCGACCGGGTGGGCGAGCAGACCCGTTTTGCACAAATTGTCAGCTTGATGGAAAGTGCATCTACCACCAAGCCACCTTTGGCGCGCCTGGCCGACAGAATCGCCAAGCCATTTTTGATCGGAGTGCTGATCGCCGCTGGCCTGGCCTGCGCGTACTGGTGGCAAACCGATCCTGAGCGTGCGCTGATGGTGGCGGTGTCCGTGTTGATCGTGACCTGCCCCTGCGCACTGTCTTTGGCCACGCCTGCCGCCATGTTGTCGGCCGCAGGTGCGTTAGCCAAACGCGGTGTACTGGTTCGCCGGCTTGAAGGCTTTGAGTCGCTGGCAGCGATTGACACCGTGATGTTTGACAAAACCGGAACCTTGACACGAGACGTCATGGTGCTGGGTTCCACGACAGTGCGGGCTGGCGAGTCAGAACAACAGGTGTTGGCCATGGCGGCGGCGTTGGCACAGCATTCCTTGCACCCGGCCTCCAAAGCCATTGAAGCGGCTGCAAAGCGGGTCGCCGGGTCGCAGTCCTGGGGTGCGGATCAAGTGGAAGAACATGCAGGGCAGGGAGTTCGCGGCCGGGTGGGCTTGGCCGGTGCGGCGGCACCCGCATCCTGGCTGCGTTTGGGGTCGGCAGAATTTTGTAGTTTGCCCGGCGCTGACTCAAGCACCCTTCAGGTTTATTTGAGTGATGACAAAGGTTGGTTGGCAAGTTTTGAGTTGCAGGAAGATATTCGACCAGATGCCGCTGAAACTGTAGCGGCTTTGCAACGCCAGGGTGTTGCCGTGTATTTGCTGTCGGGCGACGCCAGCGATGCAGCGCACCGGGTTGCTGCAAAGGTGGGGATCTCAAATGTCAAAGGACATTGTTCACCCCAGGAAAAACTTGATTTTCTGCATGAATCGCAAGGTCAGGGGCGTAAAGTCGCTGTTGTGGGCGATGGCTTGAATGATGGCCCGGTGCTTGCGGGTGCGCATGCGTCTTTTGCGTTTGGCCAGGCGGTGCCGTTGGCACAAGCGCAGGCCGATTTCCTGGTGTCGGGCAGTCGTTTAACCAATGTGGTCGACTCGCTGCTGCTGTCACGGCGCACGTTGGCTGTGGTGCGGCAAAATCTATGGTGGGCAGCAATTTACAACGCGGCGTGTGTTCCCCTGGCGGTTGCCGGTATGCTACCGGCTTGGCTGGCAGGCCTGGGCATGGCGAGCAGTTCATTGCTGGTGGTTCTCAACGCCTTGCGTTTGTCAAATGACAAGCAGTTTGAACGGAAAACCTGATGGACATTTTGTATATGTTGGTACCGCTGTCGGTTGTGTTGGTCTTTTTGATCATCGGAGGCATCTGGTGGGCCATTTACAGGGGTCAATTTGATGACATCGAACAGGAAGGAGAGAGAATTCTTAAGGATGGATAAGAATTTTGTAAAAATTTGATATGTATCAAATAGCGCACGACATCCATCGTGCAAACTATCGCTTAGATAAACTGAAAAGAGGTGAACATGGCATTTGCAAATTCGCAGGCAACGACTTACAACGATAAAGTTGTAAGGCAGTTCGCCATCATGACCGTCGTATGGGGCGTGGTCGGTATGCTGGTCGGGGTGATCATCGCCGCCCAGTTGGCTTGGCCCGAGCTCAATTTGGGTATTTCGTATTTATCCTTTGGGCGCTTGCGTCCCTTGCACACCAATGCGGTGATTTTTGCGTTTGGTGGTTGTGGTCTCTTTGCGACTTCGTACTATGTTGTTCAGCGAACATGCCAAGTGCGCATCTTCAGTGACAAGTTGGCAGCCTTCACCTTTTGGGGCTGGCAAGTGGTCATCGTGGCTGCTGCGATCTCTTTGCCTATGGGCTTCACCGCAGGCAAAGAATATGCTGAGCTGGAGTGGCCTATTGACATCCTGATCACTTTGGTTTGGGTGTCTTACGCGGTGGTGTTTTTTGGCACCGTCGGTACACGCAAGGTGAAGCACATTTATGTGGCTAACTGGTTTTTTGGTGCGTTCATTTTGGCCGTGGCATTGCTGCACCTGGTGAACAGTGCAGCTATGCCTGTCAGCATGTCCAGCATGAAGTCTTATTCGGCTTATGCAGGCGTGCAAGATGCCATGGTGCAATGGTGGTACGGACACAACGCCGTGGGCTTTTTCCTCACGGCTGGTTTCCTTGGCATGATGTATTACTTCATCCCCAAGCAAGCAGGCCGCCCGGTTTACTCATACCGTCTGTCCATTGTTCACTTCTGGGCGCTGATCTTCACTTACATGTGGGCGGGTCCGCACCATTTACATTACACCGCTTTGCCTGACTGGACTCAGTCTGTCGGTATGGTGTTTTCCCTGATTTTGTTGGCACCCAGCTGGGGCGGCATGATCAACGGCATCATGACGCTGTCTGGTGCCTGGCACAAACTGCGCGATGACCCAATCTTGCGCTTCTTGATCGTTTCGCTGTCGTTCTATGGCATGTCCACCTTTGAAGGTCCAATGATGGCCATCAAAACTGTGAACGCTTTGTCTCACTACACTGACTGGACTGTTGGACACGTTCACTCCGGTGCCTTGGGTTGGGTGGGTCTGGTAACCATGGGTTCCATGTATTACCTGATTCCCCGCTTGTTTGGCCGTAACCAGATGTTCAGCGTGAAAGCCATCGAGGTGCACTTCTACATGGCCACTATTGGCATCGTGCTCTACATTGCCGCGCTTTGGATTGCCGGTGTCATGCAAGGCCTGATGTGGAGGTCTATCAATCCTGATGGCACCTTGACCTACACCTTTGTGGAATCTGTCAAAGCCAGCTATCCGTTCTACGTATTGCGTTTGGCAGGTGGCTTGCTTTATCTGTCGGGCATGATCATCATGCTGTGGAACACGGTCAAGACGGCGACTGCAGGCCGCTCGGTAAACGTTGCCATTCCTTCAGTTCTTGCTCACGCTTGAGGTAAAAAAATT
>JBBQSS010000046.1:0-16222 GCA_038213665.1 Burkholderiales bacterium
GATCACTTCCTGGCCAAATTTGCGCAGCAAAATGCCTTTTTTGGCGACCTCGGGGTTGGCGGCGGCCACGCCCACAATGTTGCGCTGCGCCACCGGTGAGTCAAAACCAAACAGCAAATCCGGCGACGACAGGTGAAAGAAATGCAGCGCGTGGGATTGCAGCATTTGCCCGTAATGCATCAGGCGGCGCACCGCATTGGCGCTGGCCGTGACAGGTGTGGCGCCAATGACGCGATCAAACGCCTTGGAGGCCGCCAGGTGGTGCGACACCGGGCAGATGCCGCACAGGCGCTGCACCATCACCGGCACTTCCCAGTACGGGCGGCCTTCGATGAATTTCTCAAAGCCACGGAACTCGACAATGTGCAGGCGTGCCTGCTGCACCACGTTGTGCTCGTCAAGCAGCAAAGTGACTTTGCCATGGCCTTCCACGCGCGACACCGGGTCAATCGCCACCCGGCGCAGGCCTTGCGGGTGGGCGGCGGTTTCAAGGTCAAAACTCATACAAGTCTTTCTACGAAATGTTGGGAACAGAGCTGGTTCGCTGCGCGTAACTGCGGTCTGTCCCGCAAGGTGGACACCCGACATCCGACAAAATGTTGAGGACAGAGCTGGTTCGCTGCGCGTAACTGCGGTCTGTCCCGCAAGGTTTCAGTCATAGTGAATCAGACCATGCCCCAGATGCGGGGTGCGGCCGGCCAACAGGTCGGTCAGGAAGGCCCAGATGGCGTCGCCAGACGGCGGGCATCCCGGCAAAAAGTAGTCCACATGCACCACTTCGTGAATCGGGTGCACCTGGTTAAGCGGCAGCGGCAATTCGGGGTCGTTGGGAATCTGGTTGCCGGGGCTGCTGCCAGCCTGGTTGCAGTACACGTCACGCAGCATTTGCCCCACGTTGAGTTGGTTGCGCTGTGCCGGCAGGCCGCCGTTAATGGCACAGGCGCCCACCGCTACCAACACTTTGCAATGGGCGCGGAAATCACGCAAGACCTCCACGTTTTCTGCATTGCACAGACCACCTTCGATCAGGCCGATGTCGCAGCGACCAATGGTCTTGATGTCGGTCAGCGGTGAACGGTCAAACTCGACCAGCTCCAACAACGCAAGCAGCCGCTCGTCAATGTCCAGAAACGACATGTGGCAGCCAAAACACCCGGCCAGCGACACCGTGGCCATCTTGAGTTTGCGCGGTGCATCTGCCCGCATGGGGCTTGCGGATGTGGGTGTGTCGGCGACCGGACCGGTGCCTGCGTGCGCGTTTGGACCTGGTGCCACGCCCGCCACATCTTTGCCCGTCTGGGTCACGAGGTTCATGATTTGCCCTCCTCGATTTGCGCTGATACCGGCGCGCCGTCAAACTGGCGCTGGCCAATGGGAATGGCAAAACCCTGGCGCTTGTGCAGGATGGCACCGACCGGGCAGATGTTGGCGGCGCGGTCGGTAGGCCGCAACGCACTGTCGGCCATTTGCCCGCTGGGGCTGTTGACCAGCAAATAGGTCTTGATGCCGTAGCCGCCAATGGCAAACACGTCCTTGCCATCCACGTCCTGGCTGGCGCGCACACACAGGCCGCACAAAATGCAGCGGTTCAGGTCGAGCATCAGGTCGGGGTGGCTGGCGTCGACCCGGCGGTTCGGGTAAAACTCTTCAAAGTGCGGGCCGTCCATGCCCACGTCATACGCCGTGGCTTGCAGGCGGCAGTTGCCACTTTTCTCACACGAGGGGCAAAAATGGTTGCCCTCGATGAACATCATTTGCAGCAGGGTCTTGCGCTGCTCATTGAGGTCGTCGGTGTTGCTTTCGACCTCCTGGCCGGAAGCCGCCTGCACCGTGCAGGCCGCGCCCATGCGACCATTGATGCGCACCGTGCACAGTCGGCACGAGCCCTTGGCACCAAAGTCGGGGTGCCAGCACAGGTGCGGGATGTAATGGCCAGCGCGGGTGGCGGCCTGCAAAATCGATTCGCCGGGGCCAAATTCAACCTCCTCGCCGTCGAGGGCAAAGGTGCCCGGGCTCAAAGCGTCAATGCGTGCGTAATTGCTCATGCCAAGGTCTCCAGGTGGGCGCCGCTGTCGTCACGCCCGGTGGCCAAGCGCGCCTGTGACAGTTCGGCGTCCATGTCAAAACCGGGGGCGAAATGCAGCGACTTCAAATGTTGCTCATAGGCCGGGCGAAACTTGGCGATGGTGTCGCGCAGCGGGTTGCAGGCCGCCGCGCCCAAGCCGCAGTGGGTGGAGCCGTGCATGAGTTTGTCGAGTTCGTAGAGAACCTGCACATCCTCACTGGACCCATAGCCGCGTTTGAGCTTGTCCATGCGGCGCAACACCAGTTCGGTACCCACCCTGCAAGGCGTGCAAAAGCCGCAACTTTCATGGGCAAAAAAGTGGGCAAAGTTGTGCGCCACGTCGAACATGTCGCGGCTGCGGTCAAACACCATGAAGGCGCCTGCGGTGGCCACGTCCTCAAAGCCAATGCGTCGGCCAAATTCGAGTGCCGACAGGCACACACCTGAGGGCCCGCCGACTTGCACCGCCTGTGTGTTGCGTGCGCCGCAGTCTTCCAGAATGCGGCCAATGCGCGTGCCAAAGGGGTATTCGTACAGGCCCGGCCGTTCACAGTCGCCCGATACCGAATGGATTTTGGTGCCGGTGGACTGCGCCGTGCCAATGCCCGCCCACCAAGCGCCGGTGTGCACCGCAATATGTGTCACGGCACAAAAGGTTTCCACGTTATTGACCGTGGTGGGCTGCCCCATGTAGCCGCATTCAACCGGGAACGGCGGGCGGATGCGTGGCGTGCCGCGCTTGCCTTCCAAGGACTCGATCAACGCCGACTCTTCTCCGCACACGTAAGCACCGGCGCCGACATGAATCTCGATGTCAAAGTCAAAGCCTGCCTGGCCCTGAATGGACGTGCCCAACAGCCCTTGCAGGCGGCGCCGTGCCAGAGTGGTCTGCAAAGGCTCAAGCAGGTAGCGGTATTCGCCCCGCAGATAGACCAAGCCGTGGCGTGCGCCCACCACCAGCGCGGCAATCGTCATGCCCTCAAACAACGTGTCGGCATAACTGCTCAGCAGCACGCGGTCTTTGAAGGTGCCAGGCTCGCCTTCATCGGCGTTGCACACCACATAACGCGCGTCGGCACGGGCGTTGCGACACAGCTGCCACTTGGTGCCAGTGGCATACCCGGCGCCGCCGCGACCCCGTAATTTGGAGCGCTTGATGTCGTCCAGCATGGCCTGCGGGCCGCGCGCCCGGGCTGCGGCCAGGCCTTGGCCTGGGGCCGGCTGCGGGCCCAGCTTGACATCAGAAAGCCGAATCTGGTCATCCACCCGCGACCACTCGGCAGGCCATTGATCCAAGGGCACTTGGCCCTCGATCAATGACGCCATGTGTTCGATGCGCCCAGGCGTCAGGCGCGTGACCAGGTGGTGGTGATTGACCAGCGCTGCCGGGCCTTGGTCACACATGCCGGTGCAGGAAGTGGTGGACACGCTCACGCGGCCATCTGCGCGCATCTCGTCTGGCGCAAGCTTGAGCACATGGCGCAGGTGCCGCAACATCTCTTCACTGCCCAGCATGCGGTCGGTGATGTTGTCACTGAACAGCACCCGGTAAAGACCTACCGGCTGGCTGTGAAAAAAGCGGTAAAAACCAGCCACCCCTTCGACATGTGCAAGGGTCAGGCCCAGCGCCTGGGCACATACGCTCAAGGTGTCCCTGGAGAGCCAAAGTTGCTGGGCCTGAATCTCGCGCAGGATTTGCACCAGGCGATGCGGTGCATGGCCATGGCGCGCCAGCACCGCCTCAATGTCCGTCCCGATTGGCTTCATGGTGTGTCAATGCCTTTCTCTTTCTGTCACGCTGATCTGGGGCCAGTTTACTGACGCAAAGCAGGATTGAAAAGCCCCTTCAGACCCTCAAGCGACAACATTGTGCTGGCTGAAGCCTTGAGAAATCGCAAGGTGGTCCGGTCGCAAGCTATACCGTGAATATCTACCCGGTTTGATGCCGTTGCCCGGCTTGCGGCCTGGTTGCTTCGCAATTTTTCGCAAACCAAACAATGCATTTTTTGGCGTTTTGCGAAAATATATTTAAAAAAATGAAAATTGACGTATCATGCGCTTCGTATTGTTTTTTAAAAACGATACTTGGTTTGCGGTGAATGTCAGTCTCGCGTCTGCTTTAAGTCTTCAATGGTTTGTTGATTGCGGTTATGGACTCCATCGCGTTTTGAGTTATTTTGAGGAGTCCTCTCATGGGCAACAAACTTTACGTAGGCAATTTGCCTTATTCTTTCCGTGACGAAGATCTGCAACAAGCGTTCGCAGCTCACGGTACCGTTACCAGCGCCAAAGTCATGATGGAACGTGACACCGGCCGCTCAAAGGGTTTCGGTTTTGTCGAAATGGGCGATGACGCTGAAGCACAAACTGCTATCAACGCCATGAACGGCCAACAATTCGGTGGCCGCGGTCTCGTTGTAAACGAAGCCCGTCCCATGGAGCCACGTCCTCCACGCTCTGGCGGCGGCTTCGGCGGCGGCAGTGGTGGTGGCGGCTACGGTGGTGGCGCTGGTGGTGGTGGCGGCCGTTCTAGCGGTGGCGGCTACGGCGGCGGCGCTGGTGGTGGCGGTGGCGGCTACGGTGGTGGCGCTGGTGGTGGCGGTAGCCGCTCTGGCGGCGGCGGTGGCGGTGGTTACGGCGGTGGCCGTAGCAGCTACTAAGCTGATACTAGCATCTGCCAGGTTCACACCTGGCAAAACATCAGGGTCCTTCGGGGCCCTTTTTGTTTGGCTGATTGCCTGACTGGTTCCTTGGCTGATTGCTCACATCAAATCGTCAGTGACGCGAGGCTATCGCAGTTGTCCAGCCGACAGCCGGTCAAACCAAGCGTTGGGTAAGTTGCGCAGCAACTTGGCCACCACACCTATTTGCCACGGAATCACGCGATAGCTGTCACCCGCATCAATGGCATGCCAGGCTTTTGCCGAGAACACCAGCCGGTCACCCCAACGGGCATCGTGCAGCGCCATTGCCTAACCGAGGCCGCTGGAGGTGCCGCCAGTTGTGTCATTGTTAACGGACGCCTAAGGTGCGTTGGTGGGCACGAGCTGGCCGCGTACCCGCCCGGTTAGCAGCATCACGCTGTTCAGGTTGTCAAAGTCCATGCTGTCGGCCGTGAAATGGTCTTTGCCGCGGGTGAGTTCGACCGGCTTGTGCGACTTGACACGCTCGGTGTTCATGAACGCATGAAGAAATTCACTGGTAAATGTCATGCCGGGTCGCATTTGACCCTTTGCATCGGGTGCGGCATCACGCACCACCCGTGCATTACCCATCAGTTGCACCTCGGATGCATCGCTGTTGGTGACGGCTTGACGCGCCGTGGCGGTGATCAACTGGCCTTGCGGATTGAAGGAGCGAATGTGAACCTGGTCAATTTCCAGCGTGTCAGTGTCTGGAAAATGCCGTGCCTCGGCGCCGCTGACCTCGCTTTTAAGCCGGCCATCGGCGTCAAACGTTTTCACGGAAAATTTGCGCATGAAGTAGTCGGGTTGATGTTGCACCGCAGAGGCAGGGGTGGGCACACTGGCCGTGGGGGAGCTGCGCACCAGCCAGTAGGTAGCCATGGCCAGTACCCCCATCAGCAGCACCGGCAAATAAAGCGTCAGTCGGTCCAACAGCGCTCTCACGGCATTCATGCCAGCGCCTCTTGCAACAACACGTCATAGCGGCCACTGGCCACCAGCAGCAAATCGCACAGTTCACGCACCGCGCCATCGCCACCGTGACGCGTGGTCACGTAGTGCGCACGAGCCAGCACATCGGCCTGGGCGTTAGCGGGCGCGCAGGCAAAAGCGCAACGTGTGAGCACCGGTAAATCAGGCCAGTCGTCACCCATGGCAGCCGCTTGTGCCCAGTCCAGTCCAAGGGCTTTGAGGGTAAGCTCGGCAGCCGGTCGCTTGTCTTCCGTGCCGTAATGCGCATGCGCAATTCCTAGCGCGGAAAGCCGCAGCCGCAGGGCTTTGGAATCACGCCCGGTGATCACCGCAGGCGTGATGCCTGCGCGCTGCAACAGTTTGAGGCCGTGGCCGTCAAGTGTGTGAAAGCGCTTGAGTGTTTCACCGTGTTCCGAGAAATACAGCCCACCATCGGTCAGCACCCCGTCGACATCAAAAAACACCACGCGAATGTCTTGTGCCTTCAGCAGCAATTCAGGGTCAAAGTTCAGGGTCGCTGGCATCAGATCACCTTGGCGCGCATCAGATCGTTGGTATTGAGCGCCCCACACAGGGCACCCGCATCGTCAACCACCAGCACGCTGGTGATGCTGCGCTGCTCCATCAGCTCAACCGCATTCACCGCCAGGGCTTTGCAATAGATGGTAAATGGCTTAGGGTGCATGACTTCTTGCGCGGTGCAACTGCGCAGATCCGTGCCTTTTTCCATCAAACGACGCAAGTCGCCATCGGTAAAAATACCGCAAACAGCGCCGCTGGCATCGACCACAGCTGTGGCGCCCAAGCCTTTGGCGCTCATCTCACGCATGACTTCACTGAACGTGGCCTGCAACCCGACACGGGGCACTTGCTCACCGCTGCGCATGACATCGCTGACCAACGTGAGCAGCTTGCGCCCAAGTGCGCCGCCCGGGTGGGAGCGGGCAAAGTCCTCAGCCCTGAAGCCACGGGCATCCAGCAGGGCGACGGCCAGTGCATCACCGAGCGCCAATTGCGCCGTGGTGCTAGCGGTAGGGGTCAGGTTCAGCGGGCAAGCTTCTTTTTCGACACCGCTGTTGAGGAAAAAATCCGCATAGCGTGCCAAAGTGGACTCGGGGTTGCCCGCCATGGCGACCAAAGGTACCCCCAAACGCTTGATCATCGGCAAAATCACGGTGAGCTCATTAGATTCACCACTGTTGGAAATGGCCAGCACCACGTCCATCGGCTTGATCATGCCAAGGTCACCATGGCTGGCTTCGGCCGGATGCACAAACATGGCCGGGGTGCCGGTCGATGCCAGGGTGGCGACAATTTTTCGGCCAATATGGCCGCTTTTGCCCATGCCCATCACCACCACGCGGCCCTGCACCGCCAACATCAGCCCGACCACCTGCACAAACGCGGACCCCACGTGGCGCTTCAAACCGAGGATGGCGGCCGCTTCAATATCTAGGGTGTCAGAGGCAAGCGCTATGGCTCGGTTGGCGTCAAAAAGCGGTGCGGTTATTGGCTTGGTTGTCATGGCGGCATTCTATCGGTCAGGTCTCTGCCGCCCGGCTTGGCCTTGGTAGTATCAGGGGGTGAACCCACTTGACTTGACCCTGTTGTATTTGTTGGCCGCCGTGCTCGGCGTGGTGGCTTGCCGTTATCTGAAACTGCCGCCGATGCTTGGTTATCTGGCTGTCGGCGTGGTGATTGGCCCGAATGCGCTGGCACTGGCTAAAAACGCCGACGGCGTACGCCACCTGGGTGAATTCGGGGTGGTGTTCTTGATGTTTGTGATCGGGCTGGAGTTCAACCTGCCCAAGCTACGAACGATGCGCAACCATGTGTTCGGGCTGGGATTGTTTCAAGTGGCATTAACCATGGTTGTGACCACAGCCGGAAGCATGGCGTTTGCAGTGCTCGCGCCGCTGCACTGGGGCATGGACTGGAAAACTGCCTTGGCTTTGTCCAGCGCCATGGCCATGAGCAGCACGGCCATTGTGGTCAAGCTCATGAGCGAACGCCTGGAGATGGAATCCGAACATGGCAAGCGCGTCATGGGCGTGCTATTGTTCCAAGATCTGGCCGTGGTGCCTTTGCTGGTGCTGATCCCCGCCCTGAGCGCCTCGCCCGAGCAAATGGTCGAAACACTGGCCTTTGCGCTGTTCAAAGCAGTGGCCTTGATCGCTGTGCTGATGGTGGGTGGGCCGCGCATCATGCGCTGGTGGCTCACGCTGGTGGCTCGGCGCAAGAGTGAAGAGCTGTTTGTTCTGAATCTGTTGCTCGTCACTTTGGGCTTGGCCTGGTTGACCGAACTGGCGGGACTCAGCCTGGCGCTGGGCGCTTTCATCGCTGGCATGCTGATTTCCGAGACCCAGTACAAACATCAGGTTGAAACCGACATTCGGCCGTTTCACGATGTACTGTTAGGGCTGTTCTTCATCAGCATCGGCATGATGCTCGACTGGCGCCTGGTGTTGGAGCGCTGGCCCCTGGTGCTGCTGCTGGTGACCGTGCCGGTGCTCTACAAAGCTGTGGTTGTCACGCTGCTGACCCGGGCGTTTGGCTCATCCATGGGGGTGGCGTTGCGTACGGGACTTTACCTTGCGCAGGCGGGTGAGTTCGGCTTTGTGCTGCTGACGCTGGCGCAGGCCAACAAACTGGTGCCGCCTGAACTGCTGAATCCGATTCTTGCGGCAATGGTGCTGTCGATGCTGGCCACGCCATTCATCGTGATGCACAGTAACGCGCTGGTGCTGCGGCTGGTCAGCAGCGAGTGGCTGATGGAGTCGGTACAGATGACCACCATTGCGCGCAAGTCCATCAAAAGCAATAAACACGTGATCATTTGCGGCTACGGACGGTGCGGGCAAAATCTGGCGCGTATGCTGGACAAAGAGAATATTCCCTACATGGCGCTTGACCTGGACCCCGACCGGGTGCGTCAGGCTGCCGCCGCCGGAGATTCGGTGGTGTTTGGCGATGCGGCTCGACTGCAATCCCTGATGGCTGCGGGCCTGGCGCGCGCCAGTGCCGTGGTGGTAACCTACCTTGAAACGCCCAGCGCCATGAAGGTGCTGGGCCATATTCATGAACACGCACCACAAGTGCCGGTGGTGGTGCGCACACAAGACGACCATGATCTGGAAGCCTTGCAGCACGCGGGTGCCACCGAGGTGGTTCCGGAAGCCATCGAAGGCTCGCTGATGTTGGCCAGCCACGCCCTGGCCCTGGTCGGCGTGCCCATGCGCCGGGTGATTCGCATCGTGCAAGAGCAACGCGATGCGCGCTATAGCTTGCTGCGCGGCTTTTTTCGCGGGGCGGATGACGGCTCTGTTGACGAGCTACACCAGGAGCGCCTGAGTTCACTCACCCTCACCTTGAGCGCTCGCGCCATCGGCCGTCACGTGGCAGCGTTGAACCTGCCAACTCTGTCGGTACGGCTGGTCAGCTTGCGCCGTCAATCAGGTCAAGTCATGACGCTGTCAGATGACCTGGTTTTGATGGAGGGCGATGCCCTGGTGCTCGCAGGCAAGGCTGATGCGCTTCACCAGGCCGAGCTGCGGCTAATTAAAGGCCCGTTTTAACGGCGCTGTGCCGAAACCGCGCGGGGCACAATAAGGTCACTTGTTTTCATCGGGTCATCTATGCCACACACCAGCGTTAACCATTACCTTCGGGACCATATCCGCACCGTGCCGGATTGGCCCGCGCCAGGCGTGCAATTTCGCGACATCACCCCTTTGCTGCAAGATGCCAAGGTGTTTCGAGTGTTGATTGACGCCTTCGTCCACCGCTACATGGAACCCGGCCACCGCCCCGGTGTCGTGGCGGGGCTTGATGCGCGGGGCTTCATTCTGGGATCGGTGATTGCCTATGAGTTGGGCGTGGGTTTTGTGCCGATCCGTAAAAAAGGCAAGTTGCCCTTCACCACCGTGGAGGAAACTTACGAACTTGAATACGGCAGCGCCACCGTAGAACTGCACACCGATGCGGTGAAACCCGGCGACCGGGTGCTGTTGATTGACGACCTGATCGCCACTGGCGGCACCATGCTGGCAGGCAAAAAACTGCTGGAAAAACTGGGGGCCCATGTGATGGAAGGCGCCGCCATTGTCGATTTGCCGGAGTTGGGCGGCTCCGCCAAAATTCGCAGCAGCGGCTTGCCGCTGTTCACGTTGGTTGATTTTGTAGGCAAATAAAACGGCAACCTTTACAGGTCACCAAACTGGGTGCGGCTGAGCGGTGATGCGGCTTCATCGGGCTGCTCAAGCAACTGGGTGTCTTCGTACCCGGTGGCGGCGTGGTGGCGGCGCGGCCCGGAGGTTCGTACCTGCCCAAACACATCGGCGTCTGCGCTTGGCGCGGCACCAATGGCTTTTTTGAAGGCCAGTACTTCCGCCTGATCAATCGGCTCAAATACCGGCGCATGGGTTGGCATTGAACTGGGTCTGGACAGGGGCGGTGATACGACCGGTGCTGCGGCATGCACCAACGGTGTTGGCACAGGAGGCGCAGACACCTGGGATGCAGGTACAGGGCGCACTGCCACCAATGCCTCATTCAAACGCCAGTACACAGACTTCACACACATCCCATGTTGCTGATCAGCGTGGCTGATGATCAGCTGCTCTATTACCGAAAACCGGCTAGGTGACACGGCTTTTGCGTCAAGCAGGTCAACCATGACGAGAAATTCTCGTCCGTGGGTGTCAAGCGACAACACCTTGAACTTGTAACGCGACGCCAGCACTTCGCTGCGCAACATGGCCTCGCGCACCACCGCATACAGGCGATCACGCCGCTCTTGGCGCTGCGTTTTCAGTTCTGAAATTGGCGTGGCAGCCTGTCCGTTCTCGTGCCCGTTTGTGACCTGACGAGTTGGCACCTTGGCAAGCGTTGCGGGTGCCGCATGTTTAGGTGGCCTGGGTTTTGGTATCAGCCAATCAAAAAGGGACATGTCTTACCCTCCGGTCCGTTGGACAATGAAACTATTTGCCAATGCAAAAACTTGAGAATATCACTCCAAGCAAGTCATCAGATGTGAATTCTCCGGTGATCTCGCTCAAGGCGTTTTGTGCCAGACGCAACTCTTCCGCCAGCAAATCCAGGGCTTGGGCAGGGGATTCAAGGTGACACTGCGCATCCGTGAGGTGCGTTTGCACACGGCGCAAGGCCTGCACGTGGCGCTCGCGGGCGATGAACACACCCTCCGCCACCGACTGCCAACCGGCCACCTCCAGCAAGCGATGGCGCAACACGTCGAGCCCAAGACCCGTTTTGGCGGACAGCACCAGCCCGGTGTCTGGCACGCCAGCAGGCACTGCATCCGCCTTGTTCCAAAGTTCGATCACAGGTACATTTCTTATGAGTTTTTGAGCTATAGCCCTTTGTATATATGCGTCAGCAGCTATGTATTGAGGAGCATTGATGCGGGTCAAATCACGCAAAAAAAGCACGGCATCAGCATCCGCAATGGCCTCCCACGCGCGGGCAATACCGATTTTCTCAACCTCGTCGCTGCTATCGCGCAAGCCCGCCGTGTCAATCACGTGCACGGGCACACCTTCGATTTGAATGGTCTGCTGTACCTTGTCGCGTGTTGTACCCGGCACGGCCGTGACAATGGCCAACTCGGCCCCGGCGAGTGCGTTGAGCAACGACGACTTGCCGGCGTTGGGCTGGCCAGCGATCACCACCTTGATGCCTTCACGCAGCAACGCACCCTGGCGCGCACGAGCCAGGACGGAGGCCAGACGCAGCTGCAATTTTTCAAGCTGGCCATGCGCGTCGGCCTGCCGCAGGAAATCAATTTCTTCCTCGGGGAAATCCAGCGTGGCTTCGACCAACATGCGCAGGTGAATCAAGGCATCACGCAGGGTATGGATTTCCTGGGAAAACAGCCCGGAGAGCGAACGCGTCGCACTGCGTGCAGCGGCCTCGGTGCTGGCGTCAATCAAATCGGCAATCGCCTCAGCTTGTGCCAGGTCGATTTTGTTGTTGAGAAACGCCCTCTCAGAAAACTCACCGGGCAGAGCTACGCGCAAATGTGGCAGGCGGGGTGTGCCATCCACACCCGGTTCAGCTGCCGCCTGCAAACAGCGCGAAAGCAAAAGTTGCAGCACCACGGGGCCGCCGTGCGCTTGCAGCTCCAGCACGTCTTCGCCGGTGAAGGAATGGGGGCCCGGAAAATAAATGGCGAGACCGTGGTCAATGGCGACGCCCTCAACGTCAGAGAACGGGGTGTAAGTGGCCTCACGGGGCTTCAGGCTGCGGCCGCACAGGCATTGCGCCAAAGTGGCAAGGCCGCGCCCGCTGAGCCGCACAATGCCCACCGCACCACGCCCTGGCGCCGTGGCAATGGCCACAATGGGATCTTGGTGGCGCGCCAGGGTCATGCAACAGGCCAGGCTTGTGCGACCAGAACCCGCTTAAAATTTGGGCAGGTGGAACTTGGGTGGCACACCCATGCGGGTGTTGATGACCCACTGCTGGGCAATCGACAACACATTGTTGGTGATCCAGTACAGCACCAGACCGGCCGGGAAGAAGAAGAACATCACGCTGAAAGCCAGCGGCATGAACCACATCATCTTGGCCTGCATCGGGTCAGGCGGTGCCGGATTCAGTGAGGTTTGCAGCACGGTCGTGAGTGTCATGACCAGAGGCAAGATGTAGAACGGATCGGGACTTGACAGGTCATGAATCCAGCCAATCCAGGGCGCATTGCGCATTTCCACACTGGCCAGCAGCACCCAGTAAAGCGCAATGAACACCGGAATCTGGACCATGATCGGGAAGCAGCCGCCCATCGGGTTGACTTTTTCCTCGCGGTAGATGCGCATCATCTCCTGCTGCATTTGCTGTGGGTTGTCTTTCAGACGCTCACGCATTTCCATGATGCGCGGGTTGACTGCCTTCATCTTGGCCATGCTGGAATAAGCTTTGGCATTGAGCCAGTAAAACGCGGCTTTAAGCAACAGCACCAGCGCCACAATCGACCAGCCCCAGTTGTTGATGAAGCCATGCAGCTTGTCGAGCAACCAGTACAAAGGTTTGGCCAACATGGTCAACCAGCCGTAGTCTTTGACCAGCTCCAGCCCGGGCGTCAGGGCTTCCAGAATTTTTTCTTCTTGCGGACCGGCGAAAAACCGTGTCTCGACGGTCTTGCGTGCACCGGGTGCAATCGACTCCAGCGGCGCAATCATGCCCACCGAATACAGGTTGGCGTCGACCTTGCGCATGAACAAGTCACGCTTGATGCCGTCACCCAGCAACCAAGCACTGGCAAAGTAGTGCTGCACCATGGCCACATAGCCGTTGCTGGCTGACCTCTCGATTTCGAAATTGGCTTTTTCGATGTCGGAAAACTCCACCTTTTGATATTTCTTGGACTCGGTGTAAATGGCAGGACCTGTGAATGTGGAATAAAACGACGACTCGCCGGGGGGTTTGTTGCCATCGCGCACCAATTGCAGGTAAAGCTGCGGTGCCACAGCCGTGGCGCCCACATTGAGCACCTCATGCTTGACCGCCACTGCATAACTGCCACGCGTCATGGTGTAGGTTTTTACCAGTTTGACGCCGCCGACTTCCGGCGATTCAAAACGCATTTCAAGCGTCTGACTGCCCTCGGAGAGCGTTCGTTCACCCGGCGTCACGGTCATCACCGACTTGTGGGTAGGCAGCGCCGCGCCACCCGCCCCGGCAATCAGCCCGGACTGCGCCAGATAAACGCGGTCTTTGCTGTCGTCGAGCAGAATGAAGTTACGGGCCTTGTCGGCCATGTCCAGGTGCTTGAGCAGCTCGACTTGCACCAGCGAGCCGCCTTCGGTGTCAAACGTCAGCTTGAACACATCGGTTTGAGCTACCACGCGCTCACGCGCCACAGCAGGCGCACTCAGCTGAGGCGAAGATGTGACTGTAGCCCCCGCGATCTCGGAAGGAGCTGCAGCACTATTGACAGCAGATGGCACGCTGTTTGTGGTGCTTGCAGGATTTGTCAAGCCGCTGGCTTGCGGCGTTGTCTGAACAGAACTCGGGAAAAAAGTTGCCTTGCGACCGTTGTAGAGCTGCCATTGATCCCACAGCATGACCAGGGAAAAGCCAAAAATCACCCACAAAACGGTGCGACGAATATCATTCATGAGGACTACTTTTGAGTGGAAGAAGAAATCAACCGGGAAAACAAACCAGGCTTGGTAGCGCCCGACGTGTCGGGCACAGGGTCGAGGCCGCCATCACACCAAGGGTGACAACGCCCAATGCGCGCCAGCGTCAAATAACTGCCTTTGCCTGCACCAAAGCGCTCCAAAGCTTGCAAGGCATAAACAGAGCAAGTGGGCTCAAAGCGGCAAGATGACCCCAGCCAAGGACTCAACAACAAGCGGTAAGCCCTGACCACACCCATCAACACACGCGTCATCATGCGGCGCCCTGGGGTGTTGGCATCGGTTTTGACGGAGAAGCAGCCGCGATCGCTTTCGCGAAGAGTTGCCGCAACTCTTCACGCACAGCGCTCTTCAGTGCGTCGGAGGTGGCGCTAACATAGCGTGCCTTATCAAAGCCCGAGCGCAAGCGCACCACATGCGCAGCTTGCTGCAGCAGCGGCTCGAACTCTTGGCTTACGACAAATATCTGACGCTTGATGGTGTTGCGGGTGACCGCGCGCTTGGCCCACCGTTTGGGCACCATGCCGCCCATCCAGACATCATGCACAGCAAACAACCTGGGTTGAGTTGCCAGCACAGTCGGGCCGTCAAGTGCCAGACAATGCAATGCAAAATGAGGCGTGCGCGACAGCGTCAATCCCGCCAACACAGCCTGAAACTGAGGACGGTTTTTAAGACCTTGCAAAATCAGGGAGCCTTTGCAGAACAGGTCAGCAACAGGCCTTGCCCACCGTCAGCTTAAACAGCCAAGCGCTTGCGGCCTTTGGCGCGACGGGCGTTGATCACGGCACGACCGCCACGGGTTTTCATACGAACCAAAAAGCCGTGAGTGCGGGCGCGTTTGATCTTGGAAGGTTGGTAAGTGCGTTTCATTTTTGGAAATCCTCAGAGGGCTCATAGGCGACTTGGCACCGCCATGGTCAACACGCCAGGAGCCAAATCAATGTTCATTTTTCACCTGAACTGTTCAGGGGAACCGCAGATTATCGCAAACTTTGAAGGCATGACCAAATGTGCCATTTGAGCGGGGTGATTTAGACACTGCAACTGACACCAGTTTTCGTGTTGACCCAGGGTGTGGATAAGGGTTTGATAAATTAGAATAAAAGGCGCAGCAATTTAAAACTATCCACAGAAGCTGATTTCACAATGACAGAGGGACACCCCCCCAACCCAGCCGCCACAGATGCCGGTGCCAACACGGATTTATGGCAGGCTTGCATCGACCAACTCGCCCAGGAATTGCCTGAGCAACAGTTTCAAACCTGGATCAAACCGCTGTCAGCCCAGGTGGCTGATGACCTCTCCAAAGTCACTATTTTTGTCGCCAACCGCTTCAAAATGGACTGGATCCGGGCCCAATACAGTGCCCGCCTGGCCTTGCTCATGGAACGCCTGACGGGCCAGCCCGTGCACGTGGAGTTAGCACTTGCCCCCAGGGAAGCCGTTACCAAAAGCCAGCCTACGCAAAAACTGATGCCCGTGCCAGCCATTGAAATCGCCTTGGACGCCACCGCCCAACGCACATCAGAGGCCCTGAAGAACCGCCTCAACACTGGCCTGACGTTTGACACCCTGGTGGAAGGCAGCGCCAACCGCATGGCACGTGCCGCCGCGATGCACGTGGCGGGTATGCCGGGGCATTTGTACAACCCGCTGTTCATCTATGGTGGCGTGGGGTTGGGCAAGACGCACCTGATGCATGCCGTGGGCAACCAGCTGATCGCCGACCGGCCCCATGCCAAAGTTCTCTACATCCACGCGGAGCAGTTCGTCACGGATGTGGTTAAAGCCTACCAGCGCAAAGCTTTTGATGAGTTCAAGGAGCGTTACCACTCACTGGATCTGTTGCTGATTGATGATGTGCAGTTCTTTGCCAACAAGGAACGTACGCAAGAAGAATTCTTCAATGCCTTTGAAGCGCTGCTGGCCAAAAAATCACACATCGTGATGACCAGCGACACCTACCCCAAGGGGCTGGCCGATATTCATGAGCGGCTGGTGTCGCGCTTTGATTCGGGCCTGACGGTGGCGATTGAGCCGCCTGAGCTGGAAATGCGGGTGGCCATTCTGATCAACAAAGCGCAGGTTGAAGGCATTGTGATGCCGGAAGAGGTGGCGTTTTTTGTCGCCAAAAATGTGCGCTCTAATGTGCGCGAACTTGAAGGGGCCCTGCGCAAAATTCTGGCGTACTCACGGTTTAACCAAAAAGAAATCTCCATCCTGCTGGCGCGTGAGGCGCTGCGCGACCTGCTGTCGATTCAAAACCGTCAGATTTCGGTGGAAAACATCCAGAAAACGGTGGCAGACTATTACAAAATCAAGATCGCCGACATGTATTC
>JBBQSS010000047.1:0-16019 GCA_038213665.1 Burkholderiales bacterium
GTGGTGCGGATGTCGTTGAACTGGATTTCTTGGGCGTGCAGGCTGCGGCCACTGGTCTGGATGTGGTATTTGAGCTTTTGGCTGCGCTCGTTGGCACCGTATTTTTCCTTCATGGCCACGGCCCAGATGCGCCGGGCGACGCGGCCCATCACGGTGTACTCGGGGTCCATGCCGTTGCTGAAGAAGAAGGAGAGGTTGGGCGCAAAGTCGTCAATGTGCATGCCGCGCGCCAGATAGGCTTCGACAAAGGTGAAGCCGTTGCTCAGCGTGAACGCCAGTTGCGAAATCGGGTTGGCACCGGCTTCGGCAATGTGGTAACCGGAAATGGACACGCTGTAGAAGTTGCGCACGTTGTGGTGTACAAAATAGCTGGCAATGTCGCCCATCACCTTCAGGCTGAATTCGGTGCTGAAGATGCAGGTGTTCTGGCCCTGGTCTTCTTTCAGGATGTCGGCCTGCACGGTGCCACGCACATTCGCCAGCACCCATTCGCGGATTTTTTGGGCTTCGGTATCGGTGGGTTCGCGGCCGTTGTCGGTGGCGAACTTTTCCTGGTTCTGGTCGATAGCAGCATTCATGAACATCGCCAAAATGGACGGTGCCGGGCCGTTGATGGTCATCGACACGCTGGTTTGCGGGTTGCACAAGTCAAAGCCGCCGTACAGCACCTTCAGATCGTCAATGGTGGCAATGCTCACGCCGCTGTTGCCGACCTTGCCATAGATGTCGGGGCGCGGATCGGGGTCGTTGCCGTAGAGCGTGACCGAGTCAAACGCGGTGCTCAGGCGCTTGGCGTCCATGCCGGAACTCAGCAGTTTGAAACGTTTATTGGTGCGAAATGGGTCGCCTTCGCCAGCGAACATGCGGGTCGGGTCTTCGTTTTCGCGCTTGAAGGCGAAGGTGCCGGCGGTGTAGGGGTAACTGCCGGGCACGTTGTCGAGCATCAGCCACTTGAGGATTTCGCCGTGGTCCTCAAATTGCGGCAGGCAGACCTTGCGGATGGTGGTGCCGCTCAAGGACTTGGTGGTCAGGGCGGTACGGATTTCCTTGTCGCGGATTTTGACCACATAAACGTCCCCTGCGTAAGCGCTTTGCATGGCGGGCCATTGCGCCAGCAGCTTGGCGCAGGCCGGGTCTTGGGTGGAGGTGCGGGTTTTGACGAGTTCCAGCACGGTGCCGTACGCGCCCGGCTTGCTCAAGCCGTCCTTGCACGGGTCGTGTTCAATCAGCATCTGCGCGGTGGCGTTGAGTTGCTGGATTTCGCGCGCCAATTTGGCCTGGGCACGGGCCTTTTTCTTGTAGCTGCGCACGGTGTCGCTGATTTCGGCCAGGTAGCGGGTACGCGCGGCGGGCAGCACGGGCGTCTGGTTGGTGCTGTGGCGCACCGTCACCTTGGGCAAGCTGCCGTCCGTGATGGGCAGGCCCAATTCGGCCAGACGAACTTTCAGCGCCAGGTAGAGCGCGGTGACGCCGTCGTCATTAAACCGTGCCGCCATGGTGCCGAACACCGGCATTTGTTCGACAGGCGTGCGCCATGCCTCTTTGTTGCGCTGCACCTGTTTGGCCACGTCGCGCAGGGCATCAAGCGCGCCCTTGCGGTCAAACTTGTCGATGGCGATAAATTCGGCAAAGTCGAGCATGTCGATCTTTTCGAGCTGGCTGGCCGCACCAAATTCGGGCGTCATCACGTACAGGGGCACGTCCACATGCGGCACGATAGCGGCATCTCCCTGACCAATGCCCGAGGTCTCGACGATGATCACATCGAAGCCGGCCACTTTGCAAGCGGCAATCACATCCGGCAGGGCGGCGCTGATCTCAGAGCCAAAGTCGCGCGTGGCCAGGCTGCGCATGAAGACGCGTTGGCCCGAGTCCACCGCGCCACGGCCGCCGGGCTGCGCCAAAGATTTGCCTGCGCCACCGGCGCCCGTGATGCCAAGAAGTGGTATCTTTTTTGTAGCTGCTTGCGCTCGTATATCAAGGGCTAGAGCCTTAAAAGGCTTAGATAAATCAGTTTTGACCCGGTCGGCGGCGGCTTCGTTCTCCGAACCGGTGATCATGCCGGCCAGGCCCATGCGTTGGCCGTCTTCCGGGCTGTAAATGCGCGCCACGCCGTAGTCCATCAAGGCCTTGATTTCGCTCGGCACAATCACACCGCCACCGCCACCGCCGCCAAACACCTGGATGTGGGCGCCGCCCCGGCTCTTGAGCAGGTCAATCATGTGCTTGAAATACTCGACATGCCCGCCCTGGTAGGAGCTGATGGCAATGCCTTGTGCATCTTCTTGCAAGGCGGCGGTCACCACCTCGTCGACGCTGCGGTTGTGCCCCAGGTGGATCACCTCGGCACCTATGCTTTGCAAAATGCGGCGCATGATGTTGATGGCGGCATCGTGCCCGTCAAACAGGCTGGCGGCCATGACAAAGCGCACTTTGTGGGTGGGGCGGTACTTGGCAAGGGCTTGGAAGTCTGCAGACATTTCGGTCATGCGCGGTGTCTCCGGTAAGGAATTTGTTTTGGCTGAGCAGCGATCAGACTGGGATTTGCTGGCCCACCGTGGACGTGAACGTCAACCTTAACGTGAAAGAGCCATGGATGATTCTGCTGCTCGTAGGAGCCCGGCCCTCGGGGCGAAGGGTCTTTTGCCTGCAGGGCGAGGCTTTTCGCCCAAAGGGCATGATTTTTCAAGTTACATTCCAGCCAGCGCAGCGCCTCAAGAAACCGCCACTGTTTGTTCATTCGCCAATTTGGACACCCCATTCCATGAACCCCATTCAACTTTTTGACACCGCCTCCAGCACCTACACCTACGTGCTGTTTGACGCCACCACGCGCGACGCGCTCATCATTGACCCGGTGGACACGCAACTCCAGCGCGACCTGGACGTGTTGCGCACCCATCGGCTCAAACTGGTCTGGGCGCTTGAAACCCACGCCCACGCCGACCACATCACCAGCGCCGGGCAACTCGCCGAGTTGGCCGGGGCTAAAACCACGGCACCTGCCGGGTGCGGCATCACCACCGCATCGGTGCAACTCAATGATGGCGATACCCTTGAATTTGGCAACGAGCAGATTCGCGCCTTGCACACGCCCGGCCACACGGCGGGCAGCATGTGTTTTGTCTGGCGCAACCAGGTGTTCACCGGTGACACCTTGCTGATCAACGGCTGCGGCCGCACCGACTTTCAATCGGGCAGTGCCCAGGCCATGTACCACAGCCTGACCCAGGTGCTGTTCAAGCTGCCTGATGCCACCACCGTTTGGCCCGGGCACGATTACCAGGGCAAAACCCAGTCCAGCATCGGCCAGGAAAAAACCAACAACGCCCGCGTGGCCGGCAAAACGTTGGACGAATTTGTCGCCATCATGGCGGCGCTGCATCTGCCGCCGCCCAAGCGCCTGGCTGAGGCCGTGCCTGCTAATTTGCACAGTGGCCTGCGCCACGACGCCCACACCGCCAGCAGCCTGCATGTTCAGTCGGCCGAGGGTTACGCCGGTGACGTCAGTTGCGTGCTGGCCTGGGAGTGGATGCAAAACGGCGAGGCCGTGTTGGTCGACGTGCGCACCGATGCCGAGCGCGCCTGGGTGGGGTTCGTGCCCGACGTGCCCGCCGTGGCCTGGAAGCAGTGGCCCGGCATGGCGACCAATGCCAACTTTGACGCCGAGCTGCAAGCCCTGGTGCCAACTGGTAAAAAAGTGACCTTGCTGTGCCGCAGCGGGGTGCGTTCGGTGGCGGCTGCCAAACGCGCCACTGAACTGGGTTTGCAGGCTTACAACATCCTGGAAGGCTTTGAGGGCGACCCTGACAGCAATGCCCAGCGTGGCCACCAGGGCGGCTGGCGCTTTCACGGCTTGCCATGGCGACAAGGCTGAGCCCACAGGTGCACCGCCTGCGGCGCCATCGAATGGGTAGCGCAGTCACCCCAAAGCTGCCATTGGTCAACGCTGAAAAACGCCATGTCCATCGCGATGGACTGAACCCGATGAGCGGTCAACGGAGGCATCCAGGTTGAGGCCAATGCGTGCCCGCTGCGCTTGCTGTCGGCTGTTTGCCCGGTTTCAGATGTGTCGATAATGCCGCCATGACATTTTTGGCCATAGACATTGGCAACACCCGCTTGAAGTGGGCGCTGCACACCACCCCGCGCCGAAACGCGCCCCTGTTGGCGCAAGGCGCCGAGTTTCTGGAAAACATTGACCGGCTGGCCGAAGGCGACTGGGCCGGGCTGTCTCACCCCTCGTGCATGCTGGGTTGCACGGTGGCGGGTGACGCCGTCAAGCGCCGGGTTGAGGAACAAATGGAGTTGTGGGACGTGTCGGCCCACTGGGTGGTGGCCAGTGCCAGTGAGGCCGGCCTGAGCAACGGTTACGACTACCCGACGCGCCTGGGTGCCGACCGCTGGGTGGCCATGATCGGTGCCTGGCACCGCAGCCTGGCGCTGGGCGCGCCGCGCCCCTTGGTGGTGGTGATGGTCGGCACGGCCGTCACGGTAGATGCCATCGACACCCAGGGCAAATTTTTGGGTGGGCTGATCTTGCCGGGCCACGGCATCATGTTGCGCGCGCTTGAATCCGGCACCGCCGGGCTGCATGTGCCGACCGGCACGGTGTGTGAATTTCCAACCAACACCAGCGACGCGCTCACCAGTGGCGGCACCTACGCCATTGCCGGGGCGGTGGAACGCATGGTGCAACACCTGCGCCAGCACTGTGGCGCCGCGCCGCGTTGCCTGATGACGGGCGGCGCGGGCTGGAAGATGGCCCCCAATATGTCGGTGCCGTTTGAGCTGGTGGACAACCTGCTGTTTGACGGCCTGCTGGAAATGGCGGCATGCCGGTTTCCAGCGGCAGCTCAGGTGGCGTAGGTCGGTGAGGGGTTTACAGGGTCGACTTGAGTCGACCATGGCGGGTAAAAGGCCGCCCTGCAGCCACTCTGCAGCAGATGATTCATATAAGAAATTGGCTTCTAGCCCTTGTTAAATAAGCGCGAGTAGCTATTTAATATATAGCAATCACCCCGCTTTTTTTGCCAGCCAGCGTTCCGCCAGCCGCACCCAGTAGGTGGCGCCAAGCGGCAACAGATCGTCGTTGAAGTCATAACTGGGGTTGTGCAGCATGCACGGCCCACCGCCATGGCCCACCTCGCGGTGGTCGCCGTCGCCATTGGCGATGAACGCGTAACACCCTGGCTTTTCCTGCAACATATAAGAGAAGTCTTCCGCCCCCATGGTGGGTTCTTGCGCCTGCACGTTGTCCGCCCCCACGATGTCGGCCATCACTTGCCGGCAAAACTCGGCCTCAGGCGCGCTGTTGAGGGTGGGCGGGTAGTTGCGTTTGAAGGCAAAGTCGGCGCTCAGGCCGGAAGCCGCACAGATGTGCTCGGTCATCACGCGCATGCGCTGCTCGATCAGGTCCAGCACCGCCACCGAGAAGGTGCGCACCGTGCCCTGCAGCTCGCAGTGGTTGGGGATCACGTTGGTGGCTTCGCCGGCGTGGATCATGGTGACCGAGATCACGCCGGCGTCAATCGGCTTGACGTTGCGGCTGATGATGGTCTGCAAGCCTTGCACCAGCTGGCACGCCACCGGCACCGGGTCGAGCGCTTGGTGCGGCATGGCGGCGTGGCCACCTTTGCCACGGAGGGTGATCTTGAACTCGTTGCTGGACGCCATCACCGGCCCGGCACTGGCGGCAAATTGACCGGCTTTGAAGCCCGGCCAGTTGTGCAGGCCAAACACGGCGTCCATCGGGAACTTGTCAAACAAGCCGTCCTTGATCATCTCGCGCGCGCCGCCACCGCCTTCTTCGGCGGGTTGAAAAATCAAATACACCGTGCCATCAAAGTCACGGTGTGTGGCCAGGTAGTGGGCAGCGGCCAACAGCATGGCGGTGTGGCCATCGTGGCCGCAGGCGTGCATCTTGCCGGGGTGGGTGCTGGCGTGGGCGAAGGTGTTGGCCTCCGTCATGGGCAGCGCGTCCATGTCGGCGCGCAAACCGATGGCCCGCTCCGAGGTGCCGCTCTTGACGATGCCAACCACGCCGGTGGTGCCAAGGCCACGGTGAATCGGGATGCCCCACTCGGTGAGTTTGGCGGCCACCAGGTCGGCGGTGCGAAACTCGTTGAAACACAGCTCGGGGTGGGCGTGCAAGTCACGCCGCAGGGCGGTCAGGTTGGGCGCCTGGGTGAGGATGGCCTCAATAAGTTGCATGACGGTTCCATGTTAGGTGGGGTTTTGGGGTCAATCGGGTACGCCGGCACCATAGCAAGTTGTTCGGTTCATCACCAAAATGTCAGGTGAGCGTTTGGTGAAACCGACGGCTAAGGTTTGCGCTTTTTCAGGGCAGACGGCAAATGGTTACGCACGCCATCCCAAAAAGCGATGCGCGCATCAATGGCCTGACGCGCGGCCTTGCTCGCCGCCTTTGCCTTGCTGGCGCTGTCGCCGCAAAGTTGCGCCAGCAGTTTGAGTAACAGGGGGCCATGGGACTCATCGTCAAGGTGGATGTGGCGCTCAAGGTAGTGGTGAAACAGCGGCGCCTTGGTCTTGTTGATGCCCATGTCGGCCAGCAGCGCCCTGAACATGCCGGGGATGACCTGCTCGCGCCCCAAGGCAAAGGCGGCACCCACCACATGTGCTTTGCCGGTGTCGATGAAGCCAAATGTGCGCGCCATGAAGCGGCGCGAAGGCTCGGGGATGTCGCTCTTGTGGAGCGCAGTGGCCAGGCCTTTTTTCTTCACCGCTTTCAGAAAAGCGCGTACCGGTCGGGTGTCGGCCCCCACTTCTTCCATCGCTCCCAGGTACAAATCCAAATGGCTGATGAAAGTGGGGCTGCCCAATGCCTCGGGCGGTCCCTCATCAGTTTCCTCGCCCAAGACGATTTCATTGATGAAGCGCTGCGCCGAAGTGGCCTGCGCGCTCCCGGTGGGTCGCCATGGCACGGACACCGGTGCCACCGCCCCTTGTAGAAATTTAAGAAGCGACATGAAGTCCCACACGGCATACACATGGTGCGCCATGAAGCAGCGCAGGTCTTCAAGCGTGCGCACCGATGCGTACAGGGGGTGCTGGTCGAGTCGCGTGCGCAAGTCTGAGTCGACGGAGTCGTCAGATAAGTTCATGGTTTCCTGGAATTTTTGTGTGTGCGTATTTGCAGTTTTATTGTCACACCATCGCGCATTCATGTGTGCAACAGACGGGTTCTCGACCACACCGATGCGATCGGTTTTGCGCGCCTATACTGGCTGTTTTGGGTCGTGTTCATGAATCCAGCCACGCGTCACTTGCCAGCGCTCACCCAAGTGTTGGGTGCCTGTCCGCACGACTGTCCCGACACCTGCTCAATGTTGACCACGGTGCAGGGTGGCATCGCCATCAAGGTGCAAGGCAATCCGGCGCACCCGCAGACCGATGGCGCCTTGTGCACCAAGGTGTCGCGCTACACCGAGCGCACGTACCACCCTGAGCGCATTCTGCAACCCCTGAAGCGCGTCGGCCCCAAAGGCGCGGGGCAGTTTGAGTCGGTGAGTTGGGACGCGGCGTTGGCTGACATTGCGGCGCGTCTGCAAGCCATTGCCGCGCGCGACCCGCAAGCCATCCTGCCCTACAGCTACGCCGGCACCATGGGGTTGGTGCAAGGCGAAAGCATCGCGGCGCGGTTCTTCAACAAGTTGGGTGCGTCGCATCTGGCGCGCACGATTTGCGCGGCCGCAGGCGGCGAGGGGCTGGTGCACACGCTGGGTGGCAAAGTCGGCATGCGGGTGGAATTTTTTGCCGAGGCCAAACTGATTTTGATCTGGGGCAGCAACGCCATTGCCAGCAACCTGCATTTCTGGCGTTATGCCAACGCGGCCAAGCGCTCGGGTGCCAAGCTGGTCTGCATTGACCCGCGCAAGAGCGAAACCGCCGATAAATGCCACGAACACATTGCCCTGCTGCCCGGCACCGACGGCGCGCTGGCGCTGAGCCTGATGCATGAGTTGATTCAAAACGACTGGCTGGACCACGATTACCTGGCCCGTTACACCTTGGGCTGGCAGGCGCTGCGTGCGCGAGCCCTGGCTTGGCCGCCCGAGCGGGCAGCGGCGGTGTGCGGCATCACACCTGAGCAGATTCGCGCTTTGGCGCGCGACTATGGCGCGGGTGTGGTCAGCCAACGGCGTGCTGAGAGGTGCGATGGTGAGGCACCGGATCAGTCGGCCAGTCGTCAGGTGGATGCTGCCGGTCGTGCGCCTGTGGCACTTGGTGCGTCAGCCCAGGCGTCAAGCGGTTCGCTTGCCGCCATTCGCATGAATTATGGCCTGCAGCGCGTGCATGGCGGCGCCAACGCCGTGCGCCTGATTGCCAGCCTGCCGGCGCTGATTGGCGCCTGGCGGCATCGCGCGGGTGGCGTGCTGCTGTCGAGTTCAGGCGCATTCCCGGTGCAAAAAGCCGCTCTGCAACGGCCTGATCTGCTGGCGGGGCGCACGCCGCGCACGGTCAACATGGTGACCATTGGCGATGACTTGTTGCGCCCGGCCAGCCCTGAATTTGGTCCGGCAGTGGCCGCGCTTGTGGTCTACAACAGCAACCCGGTGGCTGTGGCGCCAGAGTCCGCCAAGGTGGTACAGGGGTTTGCGCGCGAAGATTTGTTCACCGTGGTGCTGGAGCATTTTCAGACCGATACCGCCGACTACGCCGATTACATCCTGCCTGCCACCACCCAGCTGGAGCACTGGGATGTGCACAGCGCTTATGGCCACACTGATGCGCTGCTGAATCGCCCGGCGATTGCCCCACTGGGCGAGTCCAGGCCCAACACCCAGATTTTTCGGGAATTGGCGGCCAGGATGGGCTTCACCGAGCCGTGTTTCCAGGACAGCGACGAGGCGTTGTGCCGTCAGGCCTATGGCGATGCGGTGGACTTTGATCAATTGCTGGCAAAAGGCTTTGCGAGCTTGGCCACGCATGAGGCACCGTTTGCCCTTGGCAACTTTCCCACACCTTCGGGCAAGTGCGAGTTTTTCAGTGAGCGCCTGGCTCAGCGTGGCTTGGACGGGCTGCCTGACCATGTGCCCAACCATGAGGCGGTCAACACCTCTGGTGCGTATCCGCTGGCCATGATCTCGCCGCCCGCGCGCAATTTTTTGAATTCAACATTTGTCAATGTCAAAAGCCTGCGCGACATCGAGGGTGAGCCCTTGCTTGAAATTCACCCGCTGGATGCGGCAGTGCGCGGCATTGCCAGTGGTGACACGGTTCGGGTGTTCAACAGCCGTGGCAGCTACAGCTGCCACGCCCGGGTGACTGAGCGTGCGCGCCGTGGTGTGGTCAACGGACTGGGCGTCTGGTGGCGCAAACTGGGCCTGGATGGCACCAACGTGAACCAGCTCACCAGTCAGAAACTGACCGACTTGGGCCACGGACCGACGTTTTACGACTGCCTGGTCGAGGTGCAGCGCGTGTGATGGCTGGCTAAAACACCCAGGGCACAAAGCGTTTGCACTGCTGGCAATAGGCCGCGTAACCGGCGTGCTGTTCGCGTAACCAACGCTCTTCAAGTCTTGCCTTGGTCAGCAGCACCAGCGCCAAGGCACACCAAGCCGTCACGCCAACCGCAGGCTCAACAAGCCAGGCCATGGCCGCCGCGCCCAGCAGTACCGCGCTGTACATGGGGTGGCGAATCCAGCGGTAGGGCCCGCCAGTGACCAGTGTGCCAGACGCTTTTGGGGCCGGGTGGATGTTGAAATTGCCCAGGCGGTTGTACGCTAAGGTCCACACGCCCAGCAGCACGGACAGGCCGGCCAGCCCCACGCTGGCGAAGGGCAGGTTGCCTTGCCACACTCGGGGTGCCGCCATCACAGCCAGCAGCAACAGCACGCCAAATTGCAAGGTGACCAGCAGGTGGCCGGTGAATTGCCTTTGTTTGTCAAAAAAGTCAAGGATGGGGGTCGGCATGGATGCGGTTAATGGGAGGAGGTGCTGAAAGGCTGAGGGATTGAGGGATTGAGGGGCTGATTTTGGCGCACTTTCCGGCACGGTTTGTCCTTGGGTTGCTTTGTGTCAAGTTGGTGAAATGTGATGCGAGTAGTATTTTCAAAATCAATTTTTTCACTCACGGGAATCATCATGACCGCTCGACTTGCCAACAAAGTTTCCATCATCACCGGTGCCGCACAAGGCATTGGCCTGGCTACCGCGCTTAAATTCGCCCAAGAAGGTGCCATTGTCATCGTTTGCGACCTCAATCAGGCGGGCGTGGATGAGGCCGTGGCGCAGTGCCAGGCGTTGGGTGCCACTGCAGAGGGTTTTGTCATGGACGTGACCCAGCGCGCCGTGATTGATGCGGTGGTGGTGCAGGTCAAGGAAAAATTTGGCCGCATCGACGTGCTGGTCAATAACGCGGGCATCACACAAGACGCACGGCTGCAAAAAATGACCATCGAGCAGTTTGACAAGGTGATTGACGTCAACCTGCGCGGTGCCTTCCATTGCACGCAAGCCGTGGCCGATGGCATGGTGGCGCAAGGCAGTGGTGCCATTTTGAGCGCCAGTTCGGTGGTGGGGCTGTATGGCAACTTTGGCCAGACCAACTATGCGGCGACCAAGTTCGGCATCGTTGGTTTCACCAAAACCTGGAGCCGCGAGCTAGGTCCCAAGGGTGTGCGCGTGAATGCCGTGGCCCCCGGCTTCATCACCACCCCCATGGTGGCCGCCATGCCTGAGAAGGTGTTGCAAGAGCTTGGCGCCAAAGTGCATTTGCGCCGTTTGGGCAAGCCCGAAGAAATTGCCAATGTGTACGCCTTTTTGGCCAGTGACGAGGCCAGTTACATCAATGGCGAGGTGATTGAGGTCTCAGGCGGTATCTCGCTTTAAGGGTTTTTGGGGTAATCAGGCTGACTCCCGGCTGGCTGTGCAGAACAGCCGTGTCAAAAAAATCAGCCGGGGTTAAGGCTGGGCTGCCGGGGTTTTTCTGCGGCGCGCTCGGCATATTTATTAAAGCGCCAGGCGCTTCCCTCTTGGGTAATGCGCCGCCAAGTGACGCGTTTTTGAGCGGGATGCATTTGTGTCCAATATTGGACCTCGGCAAATGTGCGCCCGCAGCCCTTGCACACATCATCGCCTTGGCTGGTGGAGCAAATGGCAATACAGGGCGTGTCTGGCGTGCTCTCAAACCAGGTCAGCCAAGCCTGAAAAGCCACGTCGGGCAGGGCGGCTTCGTCGATTTCGTGTGCACCCTCAAATGCCATCACGCCATACACCTCGGCCAGCGCGCAGGTCTGTGGTGGCAGTGCCGCCGCGCCAATGCTTGGCGTCTTGGTGCGCCAGAAATTGATGGCAGATTCGATGTCGGTAATGTGGATGGCGGTCATGGGCTGCGCATGATAGCCCTCAATCGCACCCACCCTCACGGCGCCGGGATAAGCGCTGCGTTGCCGGACAAGCGCTGGCAAATCGTGTTGGGCCGCCACGCAGTGACGTGCTAATCTTCGGACCATGAAATTACTACTCAAATGGATGCTCAGTGCAGTCGCCCTGCTGTGTGTGGCCTATCTTTACAGCGGCGTGGTGGTCAGCAGTTTTGCTGCCGCGCTGATTGCCGCGTTTGTCATCGGGCTCTTGAATATGGTGCTGCGCCCGGTCCTGGTGGTGCTGACGCTGCCGGTTACCGTGGTCACGCTGGGGCTGTTTTTGTTTGTCATCAACGCCCTGATGTTCTGGGCCGCAGCCGGTGTGCTGGACGGCTTTCAGGTGCGGGGCTTTGGCGCTGCGTTGTGGGGGTCCTTGATGTACTCACTGTTGAGCTTGGTGATTGACTCAGCCTTCCAGCGCCTGTTCTTTAAGTAAAGCCTCCACCTGGCGCAAGCGCGTGTCGATGATGGACGCATCGATGTGGTCCGCGCTGTTGGTAGCTTTGCCACCGGGCGCGCGGAGTCGATTTTGGGCCCCTTTGAGTCGATCCAGCGCACCGGAATAGTCCAGGTGTGCCACCCGCGCCTCCGCCTCGGCCCGCAGGGCGCGTAAACCTTGGTTTTGCGCCGCGTAAATACTGGCCAACCACTGCCAGGCCAACGCATCCAGTGGCTGCACAGCCACCCAGGTTTGCAGCCTTTGGGCCATCGTGTTGAGCGCGTCAGGTGTGCCTGCTTGCATGGCAATTTGGGCCTGCAGCACTAACTCAGGACGGCGCGTGGCTGAAATGTCTGAGCGGTTCATGCCGATGGCATCGCCCAAGGCCAGCACCTGCGGATGCGCCAGATCCCGCGCAGCCAGGGCAATCTCAACACCCAGCCAGCGCGCTTGCAAGGCCGCTTCCGGCTCCGCTGCGACGAGTTTTTGCAGCCGGTCAAATTGCCTTCGGGCCAGCGCGGCATCACGCAGGCGGCTGGCCGCCATGGTCGCGCCATACAACATGCCAGCTTGGACCTCAGCCGGTTGGCTCGCCAGCGCGGCATCCTGCGCTGGCGCTTGCAAAGCGCGCAGTGCGTCTACGCCGGGGTTAGACAGCAAGCGTGCCCGCGCCGTCAGCATGGCGTGTGACATGGTGGGGGTCTCGCTGCCAGGATGTGCGGTGCCCAGCGGCAGGCGCGCTTGCATGTCGGCCATGCGCTCGGTGGTCAGCGGGTGGCTGCGCAAATAGGGGTAGGCGCCGTTGTCGTTCAGGCGCGACGCTTGCTGCAACTTGTCAAACATGTTGACAAAGCCCTGCGCCTCAAAGCCCGCCTGGGTCATCACGCCAAAGCCGATACGGTCAGCTTCGCGCTCCATGTCACGTGAAAAATTGAGCTGGCTCTGCGCCGACAGCGCTTGCCCGCCGACGATCAGGGCGTTGCCTGCGTCGGCATTTTTGCTGGCCGCCAGCGCGCCCAGAATCATGGCGCCAATCATCCAAGGCGTTTGCTGGTTGCTTCTGGAGATCAAGCGGGCAATGTGGCGCTGAGTGACGTGGCTGAGCTCATGCCCCAGCACCGAGGCCAATTCTGAACGGCTGCTGACCACCGCCATCAGTCCCAAGTGCACGCCCAGGTAACCACCGGGGAGGGCAAAGGCATTGACGCTGCGGTCGCGCCCCAAGACGATGCGCCAGGCAAAACGTTCATCAAGTTCCGGCGTCAGGTCGCCGCGCGCTCTGGCTGCAGCCAAAAGCGGCTGCCAGATGCCCTGGACGTAGTCAGCCAGCACCGGGTCGTCAATAAAGTCAGGGTCTCGGTAAAGTTCGCGGGCAATGCGGTCACCCAGACGCCGCTCAGCCCCGCTGGTGATCTCGCTGCCATCACCCAGCAGGGGCAGCAGAGTCGGAGCCGTTATCGGTGCTGTTGTCTGTGCCTTTGGCTGGGTTGGAAGAACCGCGCAAGTTGCTATTAAAAAAATAGCTGTTTGCGCTTTAATCATGAGGGCTAGAGGCAGATTTGTCTTAAATAAATGCATGCGCTTGTATTCCTTCATTGGCGCGTGTGGGGGCATGTGCTACCCAGCCGCCTTGGTATGTTGCTCGTATGATGCCATTTGCGCGCAAAGGTTCGGTGAAGTTCCCTTTGCATCCGATTTACTTCGTAACGGTACTATTTCGACATGAGCCAGCTTACCCATTTTGACGACCAAGGCCAGGCCCACATGGTGGATGTGGCCGCCAAAGCCGCCACCCACCGCGTTGGCATTGCCGGAGGGCGTATTGAGATGTTGCCTGCCACCTTGGCCTTGATTGAATCTGGGTCCGCGAAAAAAGGTGATGTGCTGGGCATCGCTCGTGTGGCCGGCATCATGGCCGCCAAAAAAACGAGCGATCTGATTCCGCTGTGTCATCCCTTGGCGCTGACACGGGTGGCGATTGATTTCGAACTTGTTCACGCCAGCGCGACAGGGCCGTGCAGTGTTTATTGCACCACAACGGTGGAAACGGTCGGGCCAACGGGCGTGGAGATGGAGGCCCTGACTGCCGTGCAGGTGGCGCTGTTGACCATTTATGACATGTGCAAGGCGGTGGACCGGGGCATGACCCTTACGGGCTGCAAGCTGCTGGAAAAGCATGGCGGTAAATCCGGCAGCTTTGTGGCGGGTGTTTGACCTGATTTGAGCTTGGGTGGTTTCTGTGTGTTCCGGTGCCTTGATCGTGTGGCTTGCCCGGGGGCAGTGACAACTTGGCTTGACGGCGCATCACGGTGCCGACTGGGTTGCAGACCACTTGGCATAGGCATCCGGAAAAGCTGCCCGGTAACGCACGCTGAAAAAGCGCACTTCCTCGGTGCGGCCGAGGAGCTTGCTACTTTCCAGCACCAATTCGACAACGCGGGCTTCAGGCGAAAAATGCAGCATGTCAAGCGCCAAGTCGTGTACCGATTTGGCGTTTTGTGCATCAAGCGCGGTCGTCGTCAGGTCAGCAAACCGAACCTGGTCCCGAAACAACACGACCTTGTTGATCTTTTTCAGGGTGTCGTCCCGGTAGTCTGCCGTTCGGGCCGTGGGGGGTAAGTAGATCTGACTGGCCAGTTGGTAGTTCCATGCCGCAAAGGCGCTCAACCCCAATATAAGCACGGCGATTGAGACATAGCCGTAAATGCCCGGTGACCTGATCGACCGATGGTCTTTGTCGGTTTGTTGGTGTCGTGGTGAGGGCCACAACAGCCAGACGCTCAACAACGCGGCCATCTGAAATGGCCCGTACCACAGCGGGTATTCCAGCATACTGTGCAGCGCGATGACGGCGAGCACAGACCAGGCGAGCTGCCTGGTGGCATCCATTTCAGACCAGGGCCGTGCGCGCCACACCAGCCAAGTGGCTGCGCCACACGTCAACAGTGCCAGAGGCAGCCCCAACTCGACGGCCAAATGAAGCGGCAGGTTGTGCGCGTTGTCCAAGATGTCGCAAAAACGTGCGTCGGGGTACAGGGTGATGAAGTGCGCGTAGTCCAGTTCGCCCCAGCCCCAACCCAGCCAAGGTTTTTGCGCAATCAAGTGCAGCACATTGCGCCACAGTGTGAGGCGGCTGCTGCACAGTGCATCACCAGCGCGTAACCGCGCCCAAGCCCCACTCGAAAATGGATCAAGTCCGGCCAGCAGCGGCAATGCCAATGTGGCAACTGCATAGGCCAACAGCGCAACCAGCAAGGGCGCGAAGACAGAGCGCAAAGGTGCCTTTCGCTGGCGTGCCATGGCAGTCTGCCGGTGCCATGCCCAAGTGAGCGCCGTAAGAAGGCCCAATTGAATCAGGCCCGTCCGCGAGGACGATGCAGCGTTGCCAGTGCCCAGCAGCGCTGCCGCCAATAGCAACAACGTGGTCCTTAAGCTTGGCATGTGTGGAAAGGATCGCGTGGGTTCGGTTTTCTGCCACTTAGCTGCCCACCAAAAGAGGGCGGCCAGACCAATATTCATCAAGGTAGCAAATTGGTTGCGCTGGCGAAGGTTGCCGTAGGCCACGCCAGCGTCCGGATGGTTCATCCAGAAGCTTGCCCACCCGGTGGCTCCAAAGTATTGCAGAAGCCCGACCAATGAACTTAATCCGGCCGCGACCAGCCAGGCTAACGCCATGGCACGGATTACCTCTTTTTTTCGCCCGTGCGCGCAAGCAAAGACAAGCGCCAGCAGTAAAAGTGCAGCGCAAGCCCATGAGAACAGGACGGGGCCGAATGCAGGCAAGGGCCCGGGTGAGAACGGGTTAAGCCAAGGAAGGGCGATCAAGAAGAACGTGACGAGGCTAAGCATGGGCGAAAGAGAGTTGCGGTGTAAGTACTAAGGTGATTTCTAAGAATAAATATGCCCAGATGACGTAGGATTTTTGTTCAGCTGCAAGGCGTAAAAATGGGCGTATAGCGAGCTATACAACCGTTTTTGCAACGCAGCAGATGGACAAAAAGACAAGTCAGGTAGGTATATTTTTCGCAGGAAATCACCTAAAGTTTCGGGGTTCATTTTGACAGTCAATACGTGCGCAAGCCCTTGAATCCCCCGGCCTCCTGACGTAACTGCAAGGGGTCAAGTTGCAGGGCTTGCGAAAAAAAGCGTTGCACGTGTAGATCAATCGTCTGCATCACCATGTTTAC
>JBBQSS010000048.1:0-15185 GCA_038213665.1 Burkholderiales bacterium
GCAATGCCGTCGACAAAACTCTTGTCAATTTTGAGCTCATGGATAGGAAAGCGCTTGAGGTAAGACAGCGAGCTGTAGCCGGTGCCAAAGTCGTCCACACTGACGCTTAACCCCAAAGCCACCAATTCTTGCAGCATGCGCTGGGCACGATCGGTGTCCATCAGCACACCTTCGGTGATCTCAATGCACAGGCGCTGCGGCGCAACACCATGTGATTCAATGATGCGAATGAGGTCAGACACCATATTGGACTTGCGAAAGTGCCGAGCAGACACATTCACACTGATCCTGAGCTGCGGCAACCCTGCCCGGTCCCAGAGGACAATTTGCCGACAGGCTTCGCCCAGCACCCATTCATCAATGGCCACAATCAGCTGACTCTCTTCCGCGACGGGAATGAACAGGGCGGGCGACACCACCGCGCCAGCATGGTGCCAGCGCACCAACGCCTCGGCACCGACCACCTCATTGGTCTGAAGGTTCACCTGCGGCTGGTACACCACGCGCAGCTCACACTGTTCAATGGCATGGCGCAAACCGGTTTCGATTTCCATCCGTCGGTTGGCCTGCTCTGCCAATTCAGCACTGAAAAAGTGGTGAGCGTTTTTGCCCTGGTCCTTGGCCATGTACATGGCGGCATCGGCGTTGCGCATCAGACCCGTGGCGTTGGTGGCGTCGGCCGGGTACATGCTGATGCCGATGCTGGCGCTGGTAAAGCACTCTTTGTTGTCGATCACATAGCTGGCAGAAAGGGCCTTCAACAGGCGTTCTACGGTCAGCGACACGTCTTTCTCTTGCGTCGATTCCAGCAGCAGGACAAACTCGTCGCCGCCCAGGCGCGCCACCGTGTCTGCCGTGCGCACACATTCCAGCAACCGGGCGGCGGCCAGCTTGAGCAACTTGTCGCCCACGTCGTGCCCCAAAGTGTCATTGATGAGCTTGAAGTTGTCGAGGTCAAGAAAAACAACAGCCACTTTGTCGCCGGTCCGCGCGGCGCGTGCCAGTGCCAGGCTCAAGCGGTCGTTGAACAGCGTCCGGTTGGGCAAACCGGTCAAATCATCATGCGTGGCCAGGAATTCCACCCGGTGCTGCGATTCCCGCACCAAGGTGATGTCGCTGAACATGGCCACGTAGTTGACGATGTCACCAGCCTGGTCTTTCACCGTATTGATCGACAGCCACTCCAGATAGAGATCGCCGGATTTTTTGCGATTCCAGATTTCCCCCTGCCACCAGCCAAACGTAGCGAGGTGCTCCCACATCAGGGTATAAAACTCGGGCAGGTGTTTGCCTGAAGACAGCATGCTTGGGGTCTGGCCGACCGCCTCATCGCGGGCATACCCGGTCACGTTGCTGAACGCATCGTTGACTGTCAGTATGCGCAGGTGGGTGTCAGTTACCAGCACCCCTTCGGCGGCCCGGTCAAACACCCGGGCGGCCAGCCTGAGTTGTTCTTCGGCGTGTTTGCGGTCGGTGATGTCGGTGGCCTGATAACACACCCCGGTGATGGCGCCATCGTCGTCATACAGGGGAAAACGCACCACCAGAAAATGCCGGTCTTCGCCACCCAGATGAATGGTTTCTTCGCGTTCGATGTCTTTGCGCTGGCGCATCGCTTCAAGTTCATTGACCCGGAACATGTCGGACACTGCAGGCGGGAACATCTGGAAGTCGGTCTTGCCAATGACCTGGTCCTTGGCAAACCCAAAACTACGCTCGAATTTCGGGTTGGCAAACTGGTAGCGTCCGGTGGCATCTTTCACCGCCATCATCGATACCGAATTGTTCATGACAGCCAGCAGCCGCTCCTGATTTTCGCGAACGGCCTTTTCAACCTCGTAAAGACTGGTGTTGTCCACAAACAGAAAAATGGCACCTGCCATTGTGTTTTGCTCGCGCAGCAGCGGTGTGATGTGCAGCGCGTAGTGGTGTTTGTTGACGTTGGTGATCTGTCGATTAAGAGGGGTCTGGCTGTCAATGACCGTTTGCAGGTCAGCCGTCAGGTCAGGCATCTCGATGGGCCAGGGCAAACTGCGGATGTTGCGCCCCAATTGCAACACCCCAAACTTGAACAGCAGCTTGGCCGCCTGGTTGTAGCGCAGCAAGGCATGGTTTTGATCCAGCACCAGCAGCGGGTAGTCAAAGCTGTTTTGCACGCTTTCCAGGTCAATGTTGAGGGCCTGGGTTTCTGCGGTCTTGATCTGCAGCTCTTCGTTGACCGTGGCCAATTCTTCATTGGTGGACTGCAGTTCTTCATTGGCCGCTTCCAACTCCTCGTTGGAGGCCTGCATTTCTTCGTTGGAAGCCTGGATTTCCTCGTTCAGTGCCTGCATTTCCTCGTTGGAGGTTTCCAGCTCTTCGACCAGCGTTTGCAGGTGTTCGCGGGTGGCGGCCAGTTCGTCTTCAAGCTCCCGGTCGGTGATGCTGCTGGTGTCTTCCCCACTGCTTTTGCTGCTGGCTGGCGCAATCCATTCAATGCACACCAGGGACAAGTCGTCGTTGCCTGAATCCACCACCGGGTGCACAGAAATGCGCACACCACGGTTGGCGTCCAATGCCTTGATGTGGCGCGGACGGCCATAAGCGACCACATGTTTGACCTGGGCCTGGCGCATCAGCACCTGAATTTCGGTGCGGAACTCGCGCCGGATCAGCGAGATCAGGTCAAACGCGGGCTTGCCCGGTGCAATGTTCAGGAACTGGCTGGCATCGCCGTGGATGTGCCGAATCTCGAACTTGCCGTTGACAAGAATGGTCAGCGGTATGAAATAGCGCCCTGCTGCCTCAAGCAAAATTTGTTCAAACCCGGTTTTGGTGGTGGTGCTGGGTTCCTGATGCCGGTTCAGACCTGCGGGCACGCTCTGCACGTCGGTGCGAAACAGCGGCAGGCGCGATGCGGTACCGCTGCGCCGGTACAAGCGCGAGTCTTTGTCAAACACATCAAACAAGCCCTCTTGCTGGTACACGCTTTCAGACTTGCCCAGAAACATGAAGCCGCCGGGGTTGAGCGCGTAATGAAAAATCGACAGCAACCGGGCCTGCAATTCAGCCTGGAAATAAATCAGCACATTGCGGCAAGTCACCAGGTCCAGGCGCAAAAAAGGCGGGTCCTGCACCAGGTCCTGGCGCGCGAAGATCACCACATCGCGCAAGTTTTTGTTGATCTCGTAGCGGTCGCCGTGCGTCGTGAAATTGGCGCGGAGCCGGTCGCGGTTCATGTGCGCCAGGCTGGTGGCGGCGAACACACCGCGGCGCGCCCGGCCCATGGCATCCAGGTCAATGTCTGTGGCAAATATCTGCACGCGGTATTGGTCAAAGGCCGCGCCCAGTCGCTCTGAAAACAAAATCGCCAGCGAATAAGCTTCTTCGCCGGTGGCGCAACCCGCCACCCAGACCCGAATGTCGTCACCGGGTTGTTTTCCGGCCAGTAGTTTGGTCACCACGTTGTCCAGGCCGGCAAAGGCCTCGGTGTCACGGAAGAACGAGGTCACCGAAATCAGTATGTCTTTGCACAGCTTGTCGAGCTCGCCCGGTTGCTCGTCCGTCAGTGCCAAATAATCCACCATGGTGTCCACATGGTTGGCCGCCATGCGGCGCTCAATGCGGCGCCACAAGGTCGGCTCTTTGTACTGGGAAAAGTCAACCTTGGTGCGGCTGCGCACCCTGGCCAGCAGCGTTTTCAAAGTTGCCGGTGCGTTGGCTGCCTGTGTCACCATGGGAATACGGCCATGATTTTGCACAATCATGGCAATCTCGGCGCCCATGTTTTCTGGCGGCAAAATCCAGTCAACGCTGCCGGTGTCAATGGCCGACTGCGGCATACCGTTGTATTTTGCGGTTGCCGGGTCTTGCGCAAATGTGAAGCCCCCCGCCGCTTTGATGGCGTGAATGCCGTGCGCACCGTCCGAGCCGGTGCCCGACAGAATGATGCCAATGCAGGACTCGGCGGAGGCTTCCGCCAGTGAGGCAAAAAACAGGTTGGCAGAAGGTTTGGGCAGCGATTCCTTGGCTGGTACCACCAGCCGAAAGCAGCCTTCGCTTAACGTGATGTTTCGGTTGGGTGGGGTGATGTAGACGGTGTTGGGCTCGGGCCTGGCGCCGTCTTCGGCATCCCTGACCGGCATGGTGGTGTCACGCCCGAGCAGCTGGGCCATCATGCTGCGGTAGGTGGGCGACAGGTGTTGCACCACGACATAGGTCAAGCCAAGGTTTTTGGGCAAATTTGGAAAGAGCTGGCTTAAAGCTTCGAGGCCGCCGGCAGATGCACCAATGCCCACAATGAAGGGGCAGGCCTGGGGCTCGGGCGTGATGGTCTTGTCAGTCGTTGCCCCATTGCGGGCTGCCGGTGTTTTCTTGAGCTTTACCGGGCTCTTTTCAGGCGTCTTCATTGTGTGACTTTGCTATGGGCGTTCAGTAATTGGGTCATTTCGTCAGCGGCCATGGCTTTGGCAAACAGCCAGCCCTGGTAATGTTCGCAGCCGTGGTCTTGCAGGAAACTGCGTTGGTCTTCGGTTTCCACGCCTTCGGCCACCAGCATGAGCCCCAGGCTTTTGGCCAGGGCGATGATAGCGCGGGTGATGGCGGCGTCGTTGGCATCGGTCATCACCCCGTCCATGAAGCTTTTGTCGATCTTGATCTTGTGCACCGGCAAGGTCTTGAGGTAGGCCAGTGACGAGTAGCCGGTGCCAAAGTCGTCCAGCGCCACATGACAGCCCAAGGCCACCAGCGCATCGAGCTGCTGGCGCGCCTGGTCAGGCTGGGTCATGGCCACTGTCTCGGTGATCTCAATGTCGAGCCACTGCGCCGGTGCACCGGTGCGTTGCAGTGCTGCGCGCACCTTGTCGGGCAAGTCATGCTGGCGAAACTGTTGGGCTGACACATTCACGGCCACGCGCAGTGGCGTGCCCGCCTGTGACCAGGCCGCAATTTGCCGGCAAGCCGTCTCCAGCACCCAGTCTGACAATTCCAGAATCAGGCCGGTGGTCTCGGCCACCGGAACAAAGCGCGCGGGTGACACGTGGCCCAGCTCCGGGTCAAACCAGCGCAGCAGCGCTTCTGCGCCCACAATTTCGCCCGTGCACACGTTGACTTGGGGCTGGTAGTGCAACTGCAAGCTGCCAGCGACCATGGCTTCTTTCAGGCGGGTATGCAATTGCATGTATTCATGGACTTTTTGGTCCATGTCGCGGGCATACAGCTTGAAATTGGCGCGCCCGCCGGCTTTGGCCTCGTACATGGCCAGGTCAGCAAAACGCAGCAAGGTTTCGCTGTCGTGCGCATCGTTCGGGCAATACGCCACGCCCACACTGGCGCTGGCATACACGTCCTGGTTTTGCAATTGGTAGGCGGGTTGCAGCGCCAGCAAGATTTTGCCGGCCACTGCGGCGGCGTCAGTCAGATCGGCCAAGTCGGGCAGCAGAATAGCGAATTCGTCACCGCCCATGCGTGCCAGCGTGTCGTTTTCGCGCAGCAGACCGCGCAGGCGCTTGCCCACCTGCACCAGCAGGTTGTCACCCGCCACGTGGCCAAAGCCGTCATTGATTTTCTTGAAATCATCCAGATCCAAAAACAACACGGCCATGAGTTGGCCAGTGCGCCCGGCACGTGCCATGGCCTGCTTGAGCTGAAGATTGAACAACCAGCGGTTGGGCAACCCGGTCAGCTCATCATGGGTGGCCTGGTGGCGCAAAGACTCTTCAAACTTTTTGCGCTCGCTCAAATCCCGGATGTAGGCAATGGCATGGGTTGCGTGCGCGTCCTCAAAATGCCCCAGTGAAATATCCACCGGCAGCATCTGCCCGTCGCGCCGTTGCAATTTCAAATCAAGCAAGCCCATGGCGCGGCTTTGTGGTGTTGTGAAGTAGCCTTGCATGGCTTGCGCATGCCTGGCTCGCAAGTGCTTGGGTAAAAAGATGTTGACGTTTTGCCCTATCAGCTCAGCGGGCGGGTAACCTGTCAGGTCTTCCATGGCCGGGTTGGCCATCAAAATGGTGCCTGAGTGGTCCACCCACATCACGCCGTCCGGGGCGGCACTTAAGGCCACTTTTTCACGCAACTGTTGCACATGGAGACGCTCCAGCGGTCGCTGCACGGCTTCGTTGAAGGTCGCATGGAATAAATAGAGGTAGGCGGCAACTTTGTACAGGTGCCCGATCACGTTGGCGTCCTCTTTGCCGACGGTGCCCAGCATGGTGAAAAACAACTCGGACACCGCAGACAAGGCCACTGCAAACCCCAAGGCCATCAGGCATTCCTGGGCCAAGGCCACGCGGCGGTGCCAAAGCGCCGCCAGTGTCGCCAGGTTGATGGCCACCACCAGCCATTCGAGCTTGATTTTTAACGGGGTCAAGCCCTGGCCGGGGATGAACAAGGCCGGTAGTTGCTCGGGCAACACCAGGCCGACATAAGCCACCACACCGATGCAGCCCAACACAACGGCCAGCCCTGAACGCCGCCTGACCTGCGACACGTTGGAGAGGATCGGCAGCAGGGCGTACAACAACAAGGCGAATGCCGCCAGCAGGCGCGCGGTCAGCCAGAAAAACATTGACTTGTGAGAGCTGTTGGCACTGACCGCATCGGGCATGCCCGCATAACTGAGCAAGTGCAGGAAATCGAAAACCCCGACCCCCAAAAACAGGATGCCCAACAACACCACAGCGCCCTTGCGCGCCGACAAAATGGCGCGGTAGCCAGTCACGAAAATCAGCATCGCCACCACGACGGCGAAAACTTCCATGGCTGAATGCCAGAAAAGAAACTGCGCGGGCGCTAGCGCAACCCGGTCAATGGGCTGCTGTGCCCACCAAAGCGCGGGCAAGGCAAGTCCAAGCAGCGCCCAGCCGATGCCTTGCTGGACCGGATGAGCGTGGTGCCGCTGCGCCACCAAAATTACACCGAGAAAACTTTCACCGCGTCTACCAGGCGCTGTGACTGGTCACCCATGCTGATGGCGGCCGCACTGCTTTGCTCCACCATGGCGGCGTTTTGCTGGGTCATCTGGTCAAGCTGCGCCACCGCCATGCCCACCTGCGAAATGCCCAAGGATTGCTCTTGCGAGGCCACCGTGATCTCGGCCATCAGGTCATTGACACGTTTGACCTGGGTCACCACCTCGTTCATGGTCTGCCCTGCATTGGCCACCAGGCGTGAGCCGTTTTCAACCGTGTTGACTGAGTCATCAATCAGCACCTTGATTTCCTTGGCGGCCGCTGCCGAGCGACCGGCCAAGGACCGCACCTCGCTGGCCACCACGGCAAAGCCGCGCCCTTGCTCGCCCGCACGGGCAGCCTCCACGGCCGCATTCAGCGCCAAAATATTGGTTTGGAAGGCAATGCCGTCAATGACCTGAATGATGTCGGCAATTTTGCGGCTTGAGGCGGAGATCAAGGTCATGGTGGCCTCGACGTTGGCCATGGCCTGGCCGCCTTTTTCGGCCACATGGGTGGCGCCCAGGGCGAGTTGGCTGGCCTGATGGGCGGTTTCGGAATTCTGTTTGACCGAGGCGGTTTGCTGCTCCATGGCGGCTGCAGTTTGCTCCAGGCTGGACGCCGCCTGCTCGGTACGGCTGGACAAATCGTTGGTGGCGGCCGCAATTTCCTGACTGGCCACCTGTACGCCAGCGGCTTGCTCGTACACATCGGCCACCAGCGACTGCAGGTTCAGGCCGGACTGGTTGATGGAGCGGGCAATCATGCCAATGTCGTCGCAGCGGTTCATGTTCAGGTCTTGTGCTGCTTCACCGGTGGCGACTTGTTGGGCAGAACCCCTGATCTGCTGGATCGGTTGGGTGACCTGCGCTTCAATGAACCAATCGGCCAGCAGCAGGCTGGCGGCCACGGCGGCGCCCACCCCGGCCAGTGCCAGACCCGCCAAGCCCGACATCGACAGTGCCGCGCCTACCGCCACGCCCACGCCCAGCAATGGCAAGCGCACGCGCCAGGCCGTGGGCAGCATTTGCGACGCGCTGACCCAGCGCAGCAAGCCGGTGCGCACGATCAGGCCGCGGTGAAAGGCCAGACCGTTGGCGCGCCCCGCCTTGAAGTCTGCGTACAGCTTTTCGGTGGCGTCGACCTCCGCGCGGTTTGGCTTGGTGCGCACCGACAGGTAGCCCACCACCTGGCCATTGCGGCGCATCGGTGCGGCATTGGCCACCACCCAGTAATGGTCGCCATTCTGACGCCGGTTTTTGACCAGTGCCCGCCACGACTGCCCGTCTTTCAGGCTTTTCCACATGTCGGCAAAGGCTTCAACCGGCATGTCGGGGTGGCGCACGATGTTGTGCGGCTGCCCCATCAGTTGCTCCGGGGTAAACCCACTGGTGCGAATAAACGCGGCGTTGGCGTAAGAGATGTGGCTGTTGTTGTCGGTGGTGGAGAGCAGTGTCTCGGCGCTCGGAAACTGGTACTCGTGCTGGGTGACGGGTAGATTGGTTCTCATGCGGTGTCCTTAAAAATTGGTCCATTCGTCTGCATCAGCCGCAGGCGCGCGTTGCGCCGTCAGCCGGGGTAAGGGTGCCGCTGACAAAGATTTGGCTTTGGCAGCTGGGCGTGGCGAGATCGTGCTGAGTTTTTTGTGCGCGCCAGACGGGCGGGAGCTGGCAGGCGGATGCGCCCGAACGCTTACCGCAGAGGTTATCGTCCGGTTGGCATCTTGAGACAATTTGAACACTGCCACGGTGCCAACCAGGTCTTGCGCCTGAGATTTCAGACTGCTGGCGGCGGCGGCCATTTCTTCCACCAGTGCGGCATTTTGCTGTGTCACCTGGTCCATTTGCATGACGGCTTCGCCCACTTGGGAGACGCCGGCACTTTGTTCACTGCTGGCGGCGCTGATTTCGCCCATCAGGTCGGTCACGCGCTTGATGCCGCTCACCACCTCGGCCATGGTGACGCCGGCCCGGTCCACCTGCGCCGTACCTTCTTCGACCCGCTCGACACTGACACTGATCAAGGCTTTGATCTCTTTGGCGGCCTCGGCTGAGCGCCCGGCCAAGGAGCGCACCTCGCTGGCCACCACGGCAAAGCCGCGCCCTTGCTCGCCTGCGCGGGCGGCTTCCACCGCTGCATTCAAGGCCAGAATATTGGTCTGAAAGGCAATGCCCTCGATCACTTGAATGATGTCGGTGATTTTCCTGGAGCTGTCGTTGATGCCTTTCATGGTGCTGACCACTTGTGCCACCACCTCGCCGCCTTGAACCGCGACCGCGCTGGCGCTCAAGGCCAGCTGATTGGCCTGGCGCGCGTTGTCGGCGTTTTGCTTCACGGTGGCACTGAGTTGCTCCATGGAGGCGGCGGTTTGTTCCAGCGCGCTGGCCTGGCTTTCGGTACGGGCGCTCAGGTCGTGGTTGCCCTGGGCGATCTCGGCGCTGGCGGTAGCCACCCCCTCGGAGCCCTGGCGCACGCGGCCCACCACCTTGGCCAGGTTGGCCTGCATGTTTGAGAGCGCCATCAGCACTTGGGTCACCTCATCCTTGCCAGAGGCCTGAATGCTGTGGCTCAGGTCGCCCTGGGCCACAGCGTTGGCCGCATCAAGCGCCTGGGCCAGCGACCGTGAAATGCCGCGAATCAGCGCCAAACCGAAAAACAGGGCAAACAGCACGCCCGCAAGAACAGCGGCTATCGAGACCATGCGAATGCTCCGGTAGCGGGCCTCGGCGGCATCGAACTCCTGCTTGGCAATGTGGATCTGCAATTGGGTCAGTTTGCGTATGCTGTCTTGCGTCAAGGGTGCCAGCGCGTTGATTTTGTCCGCGTTAATGGCTTGCGCCGCTTCAAGGTTGCCGGCCAGCATGGCATCGGCGGCGGGTAGCAGACCTTCCTGCACGTAGGACTCGCGGGCCTGGGCAAAGGCACTGGCCAGCGGCGCTTCTTCAGACGTCAGGTTGGTGGCCATGTACGTGGCCCAAATTTTTGATATTTCCAAGACATTGGTGCGCAACTCCTGGTTGCGCTTTTCCACATTGGCGGGGGTGGGTTGCAGCAGCATGTCCATCACCAGCACGCGGTTGCGTTGCACCAGGTAATTGAGGTCGCCAAGTTGTGCCAGCGGGAGGGTACGGTCCTCAAACACCCTCTTGAGCGAGGCGTCGCTCTTGCTGATGCCATTCAAACCAATGCTGCCGATACCGATCAACAACATCGACAGTAAACCAATCAGCACATACAGCCGGCTGGAAATTTTCATGTGATTCAGATTCATGCCCATAAACCTCGTCAAAAAAATAACCGTACACGGCGCGTGCACGGTTCGGGTAGACCAGGCGGGTTCAGGGCCTGACAGACGTGCGGCCATGGGCAGGGGCAGGCACGTTTGGCTGGAAACTCCATTTGGTGCCAGTATATGGCCTCAGATTAAATCGCGGCGAGGGTCTTTGCGCCATAAAGATTGACGGTTTCAGTGGCCCGGATGATGTTTTGCGCCAGGTCAATCAATTTGCAGCGCTGGCTGCGGGCACCTTGGCGCAAGGCATCAAAAGCCGCTTTTCGCGTGAGGCGGTGCTGTGTCATGGTGATGCCGACTGCCACGTTGATGTCGCGCTCGTTGTCCAGGGCGGTCTGCAATTGCAGTCGGGCGGTTCTGAGCGCCTGCATTTCACTGGCGCGGGCCAGCGCCGCCTCAATGGTGGGGATCAGTTGCGCCGGGTCAATCGGTTTGACGGCGTAGCCCAGTGCGCCTTGCCGGGTTGCATGTGCCACTGTGGCGTGGTCACTGTAGGCGCTAAGCATCATGAAGGGAATGTGCTCCAACTCATACAAACGCCGCGCCAGGTCCAAGCCACTCTGGCCGGGCATTTGCACGTCAAGCAGCGCCAGGTCCGGGCGTTGATGCCCTTCAGACAGCCAGTTTTCGGCCTCTTCGGTGGATTCTGCGGTGGTGATGTGGTAGCCGGCTTGGGTCAGCGCGCGGGCCAGCGTGGCCAGGATCAGGCGGTCATCGTCAACCAGCAGCAGGTGGCGGCTCGCGGCGGGTGTATTTTGGTGGGTCATGGGGTGGGTGGTGTCTCAAGGGCGAGCACGGGGGCCGTCACGTGCAGCAGGGTCAGCACCTGCTCGCCATGTTGCGTCAGGGTCACTTTAAGGCCCTCGCGGGGGCTAAGGGACTCAACCAGTTGCAGGCCGTGATGCTGCTGGGTCGGTCGGTCATGGTTGTTGCGCAGGTGGCCGGCGTTGAAAATGCGCAACACAACCCCCTCAAGGCCTGGGCCCTGGCGCAGCGAGACACTGACATGGCCATGCGCTTTGCCGCCATGCTTGATGGCATTGACCATCAATTCATTGAGCACCAGCGCCAGCGACACGGCCTCTTTTTCAGCCACGATGCGATAGGTCAAATCAGCCAGGACGTCTACGACAATGTCGGTTTGCCAAAGCGCACTGTTGGCCTGGGCAATTTCGCGCGTCAACTCGCACAGACGCACCTTGGCGTCATGGTGGCGACCCTGCAGCCCGTAAATGATGGAGATGCCGTTGAGGTGGCCTGTCGCCAGTTGCATTTGCTCGGCAATTTCAGGCTTTTGGCGGCCAAACTGTTGCAGCAAGCCACCGATGCCTTGCAGGTTGTTCTTGATGCGGTGATGCACCTCGCGCACCAAGGCCTCACGTTGTGCGGCCTCATGCAAGACGCGCTGCTGCTCTTCAATGTTGAGCGCATCCTTGGCCAGTTTGCAGGCGGTGATGTCCATCAACACCAGCCGCCACAGCGTTGCCCCATCCTCACCGCGCGCGGCGATGGCATCCAGCCGCGCCGAAAACCGGCGGCCATCGTGCATCAGCATGTGCAATTCACAGGACAGCGCGGTGTGGGTGTCTGACAATTTTTGGCACAGCAGAAAAAAAGTGTCTTGGTCTTGCCGCTCAATGAAGCGGCTGATGGCTTGGTTGGGCAAGGCGCTTCTGGCCAGCCCCAGCATGGCGGCGGTGGTCAGGTTGGCGTGCAGGATCACGCCTTGTGTGTTGACGGTGAGGTAGCCCACCGGCGCCAGGTCATAAAAATCGAAGTAACGCGCCTGCGCGACTTCCTCAGCCGGCAGGCGCAATGCGTGTTGGGGGCGGAAGGTGTTGTCGGGTGGCGTCATGCGGATGGAGCCCTGGGGGACTGCCGCGCAGTATACCGACGGGCTCTCGGGGTCCGGTTGGGGTGCTTGTGCCTGAGCTGGTCTGGTCATCCACCGCCATGGCCAGGCACGGCAGGCGATGCGCGGGCATGGCGGGTGCGCCTTCATGATGCGTCATATTTTTTAAGGCTTTTGAGCTTGTAGCCCTTTATTTATATGCGCAAGCAGCTATTTATAGCATAGCATTCTAGACGCTGACAGGCCGTGACATCAGGCGGGAAATTGTTCTGCAACTCAAGCCACTGAAAAACAAGCCGTCATGCGGGTTTCAGCCTGGCTTGTGCCGACATCACCAGCGGAATGCGCTGGCGGCCAAAATGCCCGGCCTTTGCCGCAAAGCGGCCAGCCACCGCAGTGCCGCAGTCCGGGCAGTGCCCGTCTGGCGTCAAGCGGTAATTTTTGATCAGGTACCAGTCGCGCACGATCAGCGCTGCCTGGCAGCGCGGACAAAACGTGGTGTCGCCTTCAATGTTGTGCACATTGCCGGTGTACACGTAATGCAGGCCGGCCTTGAGGGCGATGTTGCGGGCCCGCACCAGCGTGACCACGGGAGTCGGGGGCACGTCGCGCATTTTGAAATCCGGGTGAAAGGCCGAGAAATGCAGGGGCACGTCGGGGCCCAGCTCTTTCATCAGCCATTGGCACATGGCGGTGAGTTCTTCATCCGAGTCGTTTTGCCCCGGGATCAACAGCGTGGTGATCTCAAACCAAACCTTGGTTTGATGCTTGAGGTAAGTCAGTGTGTCAAGCACGGGCTGCAGGTGCCCCGTGGCCAGCTTGGCGTAAAAGTCTTCGGTAAACCCTTTCAGGTCGACGTTGGCGGCATCTATTTTCTCAAAGAAATCACGCCGGGCCTGTGCGTGCATGTAACCCGCAGTGACCGCTATTGTTTGCACGCCGCGCGCGTGGCAGGCATCGGCCACGTCCATGGCGTATTCGGCAAAAATCACCGGGTCGTTGTAGGTGAACGCCACGCTCTTGCAGCCATGGCTGAGCGCCGACTCGGCAATCGCTGCGGGCGAGGCCTGGTCCATCAGGCTGTCGATGTCACGCGACTTGCTGATGTCCCAGTTCTGGCAAAACTTGCACGTCAAATTGCAGCCCGCCGTGCCAAACGACAGCACACTGCTGCCGGGGTAAAAGTTGTTCAGGGGCTTTTTCTCGATCGGGTCAATGCAAAAGCCCGAGGAGCGCCCGTAGGTGGTCAGCACCATGTGGTCGTCCTGGCGCATACGCACAAAGCAGGCACCGCGTTGACCCTCGTGCAATTTGCAGTCGCGTGGACACAGATCGCATTGCAGGCGGCCGTCGTCGAGCTGGTGCCAGTAACGGGCCGGGTAATTTGATTCGCGCTGTGCGGTTGTCATGATGCCCCCGCCTCTTGCCATTTGCGCACGCTGTAGCGCTGCAACTGCACACCGGCATGCCAAAAGTCTGGCGGCAGGCCGGCTTTGTGTAACAGATGCGCCATGAACTGATGCACGTCAGGCAACTGTTGCCACACCTGCGGCAAAAAAGTGCTGCGCAAGCGTCCATACTGAAACACCACCCCATCGACACCCGGGCGCAACTGGGCCAGCGCCTGCGCCTCGGTGTCGAAGTGCATGGCCTGCATGGGCGACAGCACCGACACCTCAATCTGGGTGGCCGCCAATTCCGCGCGGCTCAAAGGTTTGAAGCGCTGGTCGTGCAGCGCGGCGGCCACGGCGTTCGCTTTCACATCAGCCAACAGGCTTTGATGGGCCTGCAGCGTGCCGATGCAGCCGCGCAACTGCTGCTGCTGGGTCAAGGTGACGAAACACGCCCCCGGCTGTTGCAGCCAAACGGCAGCTTCTGCGGCTTTTGCATCTTCTGCGGCGCCGTCCGGCTGGCCCAAAGCCTTTGAGATGGCGGCGCGGGCCATCGGCAACAGGACGCGGCCGGCGTCGGCCGGGATGCACCACACTGCGCCGGCTGTATCGGCTGTATTGGCTGAAAAGCTTGCGGCAGCATCTGCGGCACCTGCAGCACCAGACACATCCGCAGCACCTGCAGCGCTTCCAGCACCTGCGGCACCTGCAGCATCCAAGGTACCTGACGTGTCAATGGCCATGGTGTGGCTCCTGCGTCAACGCAATGGCCGCATAACCCACCACGCGGTTTTTGTCGCCCGCCGTGTCGCCGGAATTGCACTGCCCCAACAGTTGCGGCTGCAAGTGGTGATGCCGGGCGGCCAGCAGCAGCCCATTGACGGGGGTGCCGCCACAGGCCTGCTCGTGGGTCAGCGTGCTGCTCAGGTTCATGATGCGTTGCACGGTGCCATGGTCCACGTTCTGCGCCACGTGGTAAGGCAAAAAGTGCGACAGGTCCGAGCTGATCACGATCAGTGTCTCCGGGCCGCCCCACAACACTTCAAGCACCTCCGCCACTTCTTCGGGCGTCGCGTCGCCCACGGCCAGCGGCACCAGCTTGAAGTCGTCCAGCACCGCTTGCAGAAAAGGCAACTGCACTTCCAGCGAATGCTCCATGGCGTGCGCCGCCGCACTGACCACCACCTGCGGCAACCCGGCAAGGTGTGCAATGGCCGCCTGGTCAACGTCGATGTCGCCCAAGGGCGTGGCAAACACATCGGCCCCCGGCAGCGCCAGCCCCCTGACCGGCACGCGGTGCACCGGCCCCAGCAACACCACGCGGTGGATGATGCCGCGCCACGGCGCAAGCCGTGCATAAGCCAAAGCTGCGGTAGACCCCGAATAGACGTAACCCGCGTGGGGCACGATCAAGGCTTTCGGGCAAGCAGCATCGGGCGCCCTGCCCGGCTCAGCAGCCGACAACAGCGCCTGCACATTGCGGGACAACACCGCCGCCTGCCCCGGATAAAAAGCACCCGCCACAGCGGGTTGACGAATTGACTGCATTAGCGCACCTCCAATCCCGACAGAACTTAGTTGATTTCCTGCGAAAAATATACCCATCTGACTTGTCTTTTTGTCCATCTGCTGCGTTGCAAAAACGGTTGTATAGCTCGCTATACGCCCATTTTTACGCCTTGCAGCTGAACAAAAATCCTGCGTCATCTGGGCATATTTAT